>JAFXEU010000001.1 GCA_017520845.1 Kiritimatiellia bacterium
TGACGCGAGCGTCTGTCCGAATTTGATATCCTTCTCCTCCAAAGGAAATTTCGACATCTCCTTCAGCGCGTTGTAATGGGGCCGATAGCGCCATCTGAAAATCTCGTCGCCCTTATATCCGGGGCTGAGTTTCATGATCGCGTCATAGTGCCTGATAAACCTTTCCGCGTCAAGATGAAGTTTCAGGCTTAGATCAAGACATTCGCGGTGAAGCGCGATCACGTCTTTGTCGGAGAAACCGTATTTCCCGCGTTTTTTTATCATACTCTCGAACTCGTTGCAGGCTTCCTCCGCGGCGATATATTTTACCTCGCCCTTTTGAGCCCTGCGCTCCCGCCTTGCGTCGGAATCCCTGATGATTTCCTTTACGCTGAGCGCCGACGCCGTCAACGCTCCGCACACGCACACCAAAGCGACAGGCGACAATCTCCGGAAGATCATAAACATGAACTCCTCATTTAGACGCCGACCTGACGGCACGCGTAAGAACGTCAACGAGTTCCTGGAGTCTGCTCTCGTCGTTGTATTCGATGATGCCGTCGGGATTGTCGATTTTGAAAACGATCAGCCCGTCATGAACCTTCTCCTCGAAACGAGGCGAGTTGATTTCGGCGCTCAATTTCGGAAACGCCGACAGATTTCTGCCCGACGTCTTCCATTCGATGAAATCGGCCGCGGCTTTTCCGTCGAGCGCGACGAGCGGCAGAAACTCCTGGCAGAATGCGACCGCCTCGAAAACCGAGGGTTCTTCCGACGCCGCCCTGCGCTCCATTTCAGCGAGCCTTCCGCGCAGTTTCACGGAGCGCGTCAAGTCCTCGATCTGGTGCTGAACGTCGTCCGACATTCCGCCGGAGCGCATTCTGGATATCTGATCTTCGACCTCCTTCTTCAGGATCGCGTATTCCTTTTTCGCGCCGAATTCGCGGCGGGCGTCCTTCGCCTTTTCGATCACGGCGAGCACCTTCTCCGGCAAGGCGCTCTTATCGAGTTTCACGGCGCCGTCGGACGCGCGCGCGACCTTTTTCTTCTCCGGCGTGAAATGCTCGGCAAATTCGCAGGGCAGCATCTCGGGAGCGTCCGCCCAGATACCGTTCAGCGGCGCATAGAATCTGAGAGCGCGCGTCGCTCCTCCCGCAGGAGTGCACGGCGTTGTAAACGACCATATCTCGGCTTTGTCGGTCGAAGACCTGATTTTAAAGATATGTCTTCCGGTATATTCGTCCGCATCAACCGCGTCGACGACATTGCCGGCGGGATCCTTGAGAACGAAGCCGCCGAAATTGACGCGGATCCTGCATTCCCTGCCCCCGGCGGGAACCTCAAAATAGCCGGTATACGGTTTTGAAGAATCCTTAAGAACGAATTTGGCGAACGAATCGCGGTATGTGTCGGCCTGCCATGCGAAGTAGGCGCCCTTGATGTTCGACACCGAATAGACGATGCCGCTTCCGAAACCGCTCTTAAGATCAAGCTGAAGTCCCGGAGTGAATCGGTGGTACCCGGTATCGGGCGCGACGTACTTTATGTTTGTCTTGCCTTTTACGGCCTTGCCGAGCGATACGTTCTTTCCTTCCGCCGAGACGATGAAAATCTCATTGAGCGGTGTTTTTATCCACGGATATTCACCGCCGTATTCAAAATCGAACGACACCTCACGCCCCTTCTCGGCGTAGAAGTAATACGAATATATCGGAAACTTAAGCCACCACGCCCCGTTGAAGCACAGCTTGGCGTTCGATTCGCCCATGGCCTCGCCCTGCGCCGGGATCTTCGCGGGCTTGACGAATTTTGAAGAATCCATCAATTGTGTTTTAGGCTCGTTTATGTCGGGAGCGTCGTACGAAACCTTCGAGCAGTCGAATTTTCCGCCGTTCCAGTCGACGACCCCCGAAAAGACGTTCTTCATCGACATCATGCCGAGCTCGTCGCTGACGGCGAGAAAATCGGATTTTTCAAACCCTTCGACCCTGACGTTTTCGAACCGCACTTCGGGACGGGTCCCTTCGGGATAGTCGGAAACCCCGAAGTCCCTGTTAAGGTTGGCGGTGACGGGTGCGGGACCCTTCAGGGAACTCTTCTTCCGCGCGGCGGAACGGGCGTCGCGGATTACGCAGTTCTTCATCGTCAAATTGTAAACGGGGCACGGATGGAACGTCAAGGTAGGTCCGGTGGAATCGAATTCGCAATCTTCGACTATTATTTTACTTATCGGCGACGACTTGCAGTTGAAATAACTGATGGGCATCGC
Source organism: Kiritimatiellia bacterium (assembly GCA_017520845.1). Lineage (GTDB taxonomy): Bacteria > Verrucomicrobiota > Kiritimatiellia > RFP12 > UBA1067 > UBA1067. Next base: position 2,249 of record JAFXEU010000001.1, read on the forward strand.
GATTATATCGATCTGGGAGCCGTAAGTCGGCAGGAATCTGCAGCGCTTGACATGCACAAGAACGGGATCGTGGGTGGTCGTGGCCAGATAAAGCCCTCCGCCGCGGTTGTTGCCGAACGTGCAGTCGAAGAAATAAAGATTGGCCGTAGCGAGATAATCGTCCCAGGGCTCGACATCGACGCCTGCGGACGGCGGCCCGCCGCGCGTATTGAGAAACTTTACATTCTTGAAATAGAGTGAATAATACGCGCAAGGCGACGTCCCCTGCCGAAAGTTAGAATCGAGAATGACGTTCTCGACGAATATTTCCTCGGGCGGATCCCATAAACCGCTGATAACGATGCCGTCGCATTCGCAGTCGGCGATGCGGATATTGCGGATTACGATATTCCTGGTGGGACGCTGGTAATTCTTATGTCCGATGGAGATGCCGCTGCGTCCCTCGCGCTTGTTCCACTTGGCGCGCTCGGCGTAACTCTCGTAATACCCCAAGAGGACATCCTCGGGATTTTCAGCGTCCGATTCGATGATTATGTTCTGGGCGCTGTTGATCTCAAGCATCGATCTGCCGATATTCTTGCCCATGCGGTGGCGCAGAAACTCCGGGCAGCGCATGAGTTTAACGCCGCTTTTCAGAAGGACGCGCTTGCCGGTAACCTTCTCTCCGAACTCGACGGTATTGATGTACCACGGAGTCGGCATTTTATCAAGGACGATCGTAGTGACGGAAGGATCATCGACAAGTTTCTGAAACGCTTCCGTTACGTTGGTCGGGTTCCAATAATCTTTAAGATGAACCGTTTTACCGTCCTTCACCCCCATCGACTCGAGCGTCTGTCCGAATTTGATATCCTTCTCGTCCAAAGGGAATTTTTTTGCGTCCTGGAGCGCCCTATAGTGAATTCTGTGTCGCGCTCTCAAAACCTCGTCCTTAAAGTCGCAATTCGGATTAGCCCTGACGAAATCCTCGAAATACCCTTCAAAGCGGTCGTTGAACATACGCCAACAGATCGATATCAGTTCTTTGCGGATCTTATTGATCTCGTTCTCGGGCATCTTGGAACTTTGGAATTCCCGCACCGTTTTTTCAAGATAATCGAGAGCTTTATCCGCGCCGGCCTTTTCGCCTTCGCCGCCGTTTTTACATTCCTTGATAATCCGCGCGGCCTCCTTTATATGCCACGACGCTTTTTTGGCCGGCGCGGGCGCCGCGCACAAAAGCAGCGAACCTAACGCCGCCGCAACCGCAATCAATCCTCTCGACGAGATGTTCTTCATTTTAACTCCTTTCTTTCTAAATTCTTCTTTTCATTCTCAAGCTGTTTCAACTTCCACTTAAGCATCTTAACATCCGTGACATAGCGCATCGCGGGCTCGAATCCGAGCGACGAATCGCGTTCAACCCAGGGCATCAGTTCTCTAACGTTGTCGGCCTCTTCCTGAAGAATTCCCGCGAGCGTCGCTCGAGACGCGTTTTTACCCTTAAGCCCCTCTAACCTGTATCGCCTCGCGTTTCTGAGAGTTCGGACCGTCGCGAGCATATACTTGCCGTATCCGATCATCGTTAACGCGCGTTCGCGTTTTTCTTCAGGAACAAACCTTAACGCCGACTCGAGTTTTCGGTTGCCGGACTCCAAAAGCGCGATTTCCGTTTCATCCGTAAGAATGCGTCCGGGAAGCTGATCGGTGTTGCACTGATAAAATTTTGAAAGATACTTCCACCCGGTTCCATGCTTGACGCCGTCATAATATTCATATTGCGGATCCGGCGGATCGGGCATAACGACACCCGGCAGCGTAAAAGGATAGCTCGGCCCGGTTCTCAAGGGGCCGTATTGATCGAACCACAACGCCGAATGCCACCGGAACGCTTCAGACCAGTCGCTCCAGCCGGATATTACGGTTTTGGCGCACTCTTTCGAAAACTCCCGCGATGCGATTTCTTCAAGCTTATCGTAAACCGCGTTTTCATCAGTCTCGCGCGTGTAGACGCACTTGGCGATCTCCGCGATGAAATTGGGGATGAATCCGTAATGATGCGACTCCATCAATCCCGCAAGCCCCCATTTCTCCCGAGCCGAGCGAACATTTCGGAAACGCCTAAGCCAGGCGTGCGGCAGCGGCTCGAAAGGCAGAGCGCCGAAATCCCACGTGCGGCCCCCCGAATTGGCCATAGAGCAAAGTTTAATCCCGCGCCTGCGGCAGACCTCGGCCTCGGAAACGAAGACCTCGCTCGGACCGGATTCCGTTATCGAATAATCCTGAGCCTGCATTTCAACACCATCGTGATACCTTACGGGGGAGCCCAGTTCAAATGTGACGTTTACCGTCACGCCGACAGGAATCGACTCGAGAAGAGCGAGCCTTTTCTCAACGGGAGATCGGGACCAGTTATAAGTCCAAAATATTATTTCAAAATCTTTATTGTACGCCCTCGTGACATCTGATACGAGTTCAAGCCATTCCTTCCAGTCGGGCGACGGATAAAAACCGTTGACGGGCATGCCCTCTTTACGTGTCTTTGCATCCGCCCACCAGAACGAGACGGTTCCGGGATGTCGCGACTTGAACGCAACGGACTCGCCGACGCAGATAAGCCCTTTAAGTCCGGGAGCGTTCTTGACGATTCCGCCGTAGATTTTATCGTAATACGCTCTCGCCCCGGAGTCAAGGGGATGAAACTTCGCCGCCTCAACCGGGAAGTTGGCGTACGCATATACGTCGAGACCGCGTTTTTTCGCGCGCTCCACCAATTCCGGAATGTCTGCACGTCCGTTGCGCGTAATATCGGGAGACTTTTCAATATAAACGATTATCGAATCCATTCCCGCATGAACGATCTGATCCATATACTCGTCGGGGTATTTCTCGATTTCCCATCCCGAATGCGTCATTCTCGGCGAAAACATCCTTGTAAACGTTTTCTCCCCTTTTTTAACGGCGGGCATCCCGCGCCTGTTCATCAGATCCTCCAACCGACAGCAGCCTTGATAGACTTCGCGGGCATCAACGCCCGTTATCCGTATAGTCTTTGCGCCGTCTCGCTCTGCGGCGGACACTTTCGATTGCAGCGGTTCCAGCGCGGAATCCACTGCGAGAACAATGGAATTACGCGTACCTTTTCCGAGACGGACATTCATCGATTTATGAAAATAATCTCTGAGATCATCCGCCGCGTGATTCATGACGCCGTTTTCGTCGGCGTCTTCGACAACTATCGACCATGTCTTATCGACGCTCATTTCGTCAGCGGCAGGAGGCTTCGCGTTTTCGATCAGTCTCCGCGGATGCAGTTCGGCCATGCGCGCACGGAAGGCGTAATTCGTCTCGCCGGCCGCGACCGCCGACAAGAGAAGAAAATTAACGATAATCAGACAACGCTTCATCAAGTAACCTGCGAACGGGATTCCATCGTCATTTCAGAAAATTGCGCTATCGGACAATTACTCGCATCCCATCAAGAGATTGATTCTCGTAACACCCCATGTCGACAATCTTCTTATTTATGCGTTTTTTGCCGGACAAATCAAGGTCGCTTACCGTATACGAAAGGTTTGTCCCGGCATTGACGCAAGGTGAAGCGTTCATCAACCTGTAATCACCAGAAAGTCCGTTTTTGAATGCGGGATCCGCAATCACAAGACCTGTATATCCGTCGATGTCGCCGCTGTAAGGATACATCAGGGAATGCGACAACTTAGTATCTGAAACACCTTGGGCGATACCTATATCGTTGGCGTCAACATACTGCTTTGTATTCGGATCATACGCTAAATTACCGACCGAAACACAATTACGCACATACCCTACGCCATTTTCGTTATATATGCCAGCAGGAAAGATTTTAACATTGTTCTTTACAACATTATTTACTACCGTCAAATTATAAATTTTAGGCCTTCCCTTACTACTTCTACATCTCACTGCTCCGCCAGGTGTTTTACTATCAGCAGTCATATTTGTATTTCCATAAAAAAGGCTGTTCTTCAACGTGCCATATTCCAATAACACTGAAGGTCCGCAATAATTGCCGTAAAAAACGCAACGGTCTATCTCGTTATTGTCATTACCTGAAGACACAAGCCCCCAATCCCCGTTTCCGGTGGTATTATTGTAAAATTTACAGTCTTTTATCGAGCCTTTCGTCAATTGAATCAGACCGCCGAGGACGTTGTTCATTCCTTTCGCATCACATATCGTCACACCTCTTAACGCGGCTGCGCTATCATTCATTGTAAAAAATCTAATCCCCGTTTTTTTATTTTTCTGCGCTATAAAGGTTCTCTCCGCGCCGTTTATTCCTGCGACACAAACACCTTTAAGAACCTCGACTGTGCGTTCAATCACATGAGTGCCGTCATCAAGATAAACATTCCGCCCTTCAAGAGCGTATTTAACCGCATCTTTGATATTGGTTGCGGCGGTATCCCACGAACAGTAAGGAGGCATTGCATTTTGACTTTCCTTACTTGTCACGTAAACGTCGCCGTTGCCCGAATATACGGCAAGCTCTTTACCGAAAGAGGCGGAACAGCTTTTGCCGGCATTATCCGTCACCTTCAGCGAAACCGTATACACCCCGACCTCAGATAGACTCGGATTTGAAAGATTGGAATCCGCAATGCCGTCCGCGTTAAAATCCCACTCGTACGATAAAGGCTCCGTATAGCTTCCATCTATAACAACGGAAAGATTGATTTTTTCAGGCATGAGGGCGTTATCCTTATCGGCAACAATGAGACACGAAAGCAGGCTTCCTTCCACATATTCAAACGCGCCGATGGAAGGTCTGTCACCGCGAGCCACGCCGTTTATGTCATATTCCGGCACTATAATTTCATTCCCGTTCGCATCCGCTTTAACCGCCGATTGATAGCATGGAGAAGCTTTGAAAAAATGCATACCGTCATCCCTCAAAAGAGGGTCTTTAGCAACATTACCGTTCTCCTCCGTTCCCATCAGGGGAGTCGTGCAATTGCCGTAATAGGTAGGCGTTCCTGTACCGGTTTTTTCCCAGTTAAACTCGGTCTTCGTCGCGTTATCCGTATTCCCGTATATAATATTATTATATATTTTCCCCTTAAAATTCTTAATACTTAAAGCCCCGTACGTATGAGTTACGTTATTAACGATCGTGCAATTCCTGACTATCGAATTTACGGAATTTACGCCGTTGTCTACAAAAACAATGCCGCGCCAATAGGAACTTGCCGACGTATTCGTATTATTGGCGAAATAGCAGTTTTCAAGGATTGCAGTCCCACTAACATAGCATCCGGTCTGAGCGGCCGTATTATTTGTCACCCAGCAATGCGTAACTAAGCCCTTTGTCGCATATATGGGCCAACGCGCACCTCCAACATTATTATTCCTTGCAACCAGATTCGAAACCACCGAGACGCCGGTAAGTTTAATGGCTCCTTCTGATGAACCCGTAAACATATTAATAAACGAGAAGGAATGAAGCAGTGCGCCGTTCTTTGAGACATTTATCTTATAACCTTTACTTTGACCGTCAATAATCACCTCGTCATTACGCCCTTCACCACAGACTGTAATGGCATTGGTTACAGCGATAGTCGAAGTAATCTTATGCGTACCTTTCAGCAGCATAACCGTATCACCAGCTTCGGCCTTCGCGATCGCATTTGTTATAGTTGCGAACGGGGCTGATTTATCTGTACCGGAAGTTTCCGCGCTGTCGCTGCCGACAACCCCCGTCGCTCCTCCTTCGGTCGGCGCAACATAATACGTCGTCGCGCCGAAAACAAAGGAGTACGAAAACGCGAGCAAAACAATGATGATATTCTTCATATCGAACTTCCTTTTTATTTTCACCAAATGCATTCTAACACAAAGAAAAATCAATTTCAAGATATTTGCATTCCTATGATATTGTTATTGCGCAATTATGATATTTTTACTATACTGAAGGACACAATGGACAACACAGGCAGAAAAATACTCGTCATATTCGACAAAGAAGCCGCGACGGACCGCTTGATGATAAGCGGAATATTGCGTTATGCACGCGAGAAATGCAATCCTCCGTGGGAAGTCCAGCTTGAGCTTAGAAACGTTTCAAGGCTATACACGTCTAAAATAGCCGAAGGAGGGTTTTCTGGCATTATCGCTGAAATCGTCAATCCGGCAGACAGGCGCAGATACTTTAAATCCGGACTGCCGACGGTATTGTACGAGCCGTGGCTTGAACACATGGATCACTCCGCAAGGCCGAAAAACAATATAACGTTTTTCAACGACCATTCCGCGGAAGGCCGGACCGCCGCAGAATATTTCCTTGAGCGCGGTTTTAAATCCTTCGCTTATGTCGGCACGCCCAAGCCGGTCGCATGGAGCGTTGCGCGGCAGACGGGATTCGCCGCACGTCTGAAGAAGAGCGGAAAATCAGTCAAAATCTATCCGGCGCCTCAGGGCAAGGCCGCCGAGGATTTCACGCTCGAAGCCCCGTCTCTGATAAAATGGCTTAAACGGCTTCCACCGCAGACGGCGTTGTTCACGACGCACGATCTGCGCGCCCAGCAGATAACGACATTGGCGAGACGGGCGAAAATACGCATACCCGAAGACATCGCGGTACTGGGGGTAGACGACGATCAGCTGATATGCGAGACCGCCTCTCCCCCGATTTCATCGATCCAGGTCTTCGCCGCCGAAACGGGCTGGCGCATCGCCAAGGCGATGCACGATCTTTTGGACGCGCGTGAACATCCCCGTGTAGTCAGAACGTGCCACACGAACATAGTCTCGCGCCGCTCGACGGACGTCTTTGCCATCGGCGACTACGTGATATCGAAAGCGATGACGTACGTGTCCAACAACCTTGACGGAGATTTAAGCGTCAAAAAACTCGCGGATATCTCGAATTGCTCGGTCCGGACGCTGCAGATGAAAATGATTCACACGCTCGGGCGAACGATCAAAGACGAGATCGCCAACCTGAAACTCGCCAAAGCCGTAAAATTGCTCTCGGAGACGCTGATCCCGATTTCAGAAATCGCACGGAAATGCGGTTACTGCAGTTCATCGCACATGAGCACGAAAATAAAGGCCGCTCTCGGCAAAACCCCTCTCGCCATCCGCAAAAATCCAACGGCTTCATTCGCTTCGAAATCGAGAAACTGACATCTTCACATACCTTCACATTTTTAAAAATGTGAAGGTATGCAATCACCTATCACCACTCACCTGTTTTGCTCTGTATTAATCCATATTACCTTGCCTGAAGGATAATTTTTTCTCATGAACGCTTCGCCCTTCTCGCGTCCGAAAATAAACATCACGGTCGAAAGCGCGTCGGCCATCATTGCGCTTTCGGGATAGATAACGCTTACCGAATAGACAGGTTTTTCAACATCGCCACCCGTACGTGCGTTCTTTATGTGTTTGCCGCGAAAATATTCGCCGCTTGTCGCGACAGCCTCGCCCGGTTTTAAAACGAACGTCTCGCCGCCTCCGTGAAGTCCTATCGTCCATTCTCCCGAAACCGATCTTAAATTACCGCCGAGATCGACAAGCGTCTCCGGGCCATCCGGAAACTTTTCACGAAGTTTCCCGACCGCGAGATCAACCGCATAACCCTTCGCTATCGCCCCCAGATCGAGCGTCCCTTCTCCGCGCCAGCGGGGGCTGAACACGCCGCCGGTCTCCCGCTCAAGCTTAAATGCCGCTTCATAACACGGCCTTACAAGAGGCGAACACTTGAGAAGAATTTCCTCGTCGGAAAGTTTCGCAAGTCGACTGAGTTCAGAGTCGGCGTCATGCGCGTTCAAAAGTCTTTCGACCTCCGCGAACACTTCCTTTACGGCTTCGCACGCCTTCTGCGGATTTTCGCCCCGCGCCTTCACCGACGCGGTCGTACCCATCGAAACGAATTCCAAAGAATAAACATCCCCGCCCCGGCGGCCGCATCCGCAGAGCGACGCCAGAGCGAGGATTGTCATCAACGCTTTTTTAAGCACGTTATTTCTTTTTGGCGACCGCCGCGTTTACAGGAGTTGTCTTAACGAGCTCCACGATCCGCGCTGTCGTTTCGGGATTAGCCTTAAGATATTCGATCGTCGCGAGCGAACCTTGGGCGAGCTGCTCGTCGCCGAACGAAATCCAGCTGCCGCGCTTCTCGCAGATGCCGCGTGCGAGCGCCGCGTCGAGAACGCTGCCCTCGTACGAAATTCCGCAGGTGTAGAGAATATCGAATTCCGCTTCGGTGAAAGGCGGCGCGACCTTGTTCTTCACGACCTTGACGCGCGTACGGTTGCCGACGACCTGTCCGGCCGTGTTCTTGATCGCTCCGATGCGCTGAACCTGAAGACGGCACGAGGCGTAGAACTTAAGCGCCTTGCCGCCGGGCGTCGTCTCCGGATTGCCGAACATAACGCCGATTTTCTCGCGGACCTGGTTGGTGAAAATGCAGAGCGTCTTCGTCGTCGCGAGAACGCTCGTAAGCTTGCGCATCGCCTGCGACATAAGACGCGCCTGAAGCCCCATGTGGCTGTCGCCCATGTTGCCGTCGATTTCAGCCTGGGGCGTGAGCGCCGCTACGGAGTCAACGACGATTACATCCAGCGCTCCAGACTTGCAGAGCTGCTCGCAGATCGTAAGGGCCTCTTCGCCGGAATTCGGCTGGGAGACGATGAGATTATCGAGGTCTACACCGATCTTCTTGGCATACGACGGATCGAGCGCGTGCTCCGCATCGATGAACGCCGCGACGCCGCCCGCCTTCTGTGCGTTGGCGACGACGTGCAGAGCGAGCGTCGTCTTACCGGACGATTCCTGGCCGTAGCATTCGACGATTCTTCCGCGCGGAAGTCCGCCGACGCCGAGGGCCATATCGAGGCTCAACGCGCCCGTGGGAATTACCGCGATTTCTTTAACCTCCTGATCGCCGAGACGCATGATCGACATCTCGCCGAATTCTTTGCGGATCTGACTCATGACCGCGTCAAGCGCGGTATTGCCCGTTGTAGCTGCCTTCTTGGTTTCTTTAGCCATATAACTCCTTCGATTTTAAAATCATTTCAATCCGTCCTTGCCCTCGGCGCGCCAAAAGCGCTTGTCCCCGACGGCGGGACTTTCAAATACATACTCGCCTTCCTCCGTAACGGTTCCGGGAGCGAGAGCGCCGGTCTCATAAACACGCTCCCAATTTTTCAGATCGCCGGACGCGTAAAAGGTATATTTGCAATATCCTTCAGCGGGCTTGATCGTCATAATCCACTTTGTTTTATCCTGAGCCTCTTTAATGGCCGTGAACGCGAACGGCGGACACGGCACGAAATCGGGATCCTCAAGCGGAAACACAATCTGCTCGTAAACCTTCTCGATACCGTCCTTCTTTGTTGTGAATTTTCCGTCATCGCCAAGAGCCGTCCGCCAGACGAAAAGCGTTTCATCCCCGTCTGTCACCGGAACCGCCTTTACATCGAGAACATCATGACGGAAACGGAGCGCACTCGCGACGAGATTGCTCGGCGCCGCCGACTTAGCGAATGATGCATCGACATGAGCGGCAATATTCGTATCGGCCAAATAACCGTCATAACAACCGATCTTTCCGACGACATCGTCGACGACGATCATCTTGGAGAGATCCTGGATTACAAGATTGCAGACGGCGCCCGCCGGCGTCGCGTTGGTCAAAACCGTAAAGCCGCCTTTAACATAAGCCGTCGACCCGTTGTAAATGCACACGCCGCCGGCTCGAGATCCTACACATTCCGTTATCACGCCGCCGTTGAAATACGCCTTTCCGTCGCTGACCACGACCGCGCCAGCGGTAAGAGGACCGCCGGGCTCGGGAACATATCCGTTAACGCACTTTTCGATCCGCCCGCCGTTCATTGTGAACGTTCCGCCCCACACGACAATCGGCGCTACAAAATCGGCGGCGTTTCCGTTGACGTTCCTGAGCGTAGTCCCGCTTTCGAAAACAAGCGAGCCGTTCCTTACATTGAGGAAACGTCCGGATTGATTCGCACCGTCGAAAACTATATTCGTAACGGAAAGCGTCGAATCACCGACATCAATAAAAAATTCTCCGTCTCTGGAAAGCGTAAAACCCGCGCCGTCCAGCACTATTGCAGCGGGTATCTCAACGGAACCGTCAAGAACGGCATCCTTAAGAAGCTCAACACGATCACCGTCAGCGGCGATTTTAAACGCATCGCCCACTTTCGCGTAATACCTGCTCGACGAACCGTTTACAACCCTCACCTCTGCACCGATAGAATCCGGAAGCGGCTCAGGAATATCGTCGACGGCGGGCGCTTCAGCCCATACGAGCGTCTTTCCGTCCGCCGAAGGAGACGCAAAAAGGGATTCATTGTCAGAATTCAGGATTTTTGAACAGACTTGCGCGGCATCTACCGACGCGGCAACCGTTGCAAACGAATCAGACACCCCCGTTCGCCCCGAATAATAAACGCCGACACCGCCAGTCAGCTCGCCTTCAACCGAAAGGAGCGGAGCATCGGCATTTTCATCAAAGTACAAATCTCCGGCCTTGTTATTAGACAATGCTTTGTTTTCGAACGTTTTGGCCGAACCTTTCAAAGCGACCTTCGCGCCTTTAGCCGCATACACGGCGCCACCGGAATTACGCGAAGAGCACCCGGATATCGTTCCGCCGAAAAATTCGAAACAACTTTCAGCGCCTGACAAATAAACGGCGCCTCCAAGTCCATTGCACTTGGTCGTGGCCTCACATTTCGCAATCGCCGAACCGTCCAACATTCTAAAGGTTCCGGACTCGACACGAACGGCGTTACCGCTATCGCTCATTAACAACCCTGAAATTTCAGCACCGTCGCCCAACTCCAAAGTACCGCCCGAAATCACAAACGGGGCAGGAGCGGCTTTCTCACGCCGAAATCGGAGCGATGAAACATTGAGCGAAGCCTCTTTATGAATTTCAAACTTAGCGGCCTTGGACAGTTGAATTTCACACCCCGGCAATGTTTCAGAATAGAAGTTGACGGTATTTGTGACCGATACAACCGATGAAAGGGTACAAGCCTTAAACACTACAACTTTAGTGTCATTCGTTATCTCGGCAAAAAGAGTATCCAGCGAAGTATAATACTTCGTCTCGCCGCCTACAACGGTACATGCAACGTCATCCGCACCAGGCGTAAGCTCCTCTGCAAATACACCTGACATGGTAAAAGCCATCGTCGCGGCAACGCATAAGCGGCGCAATAAAACAAATCGATCAACTCTTATCATCATTTACTCTCCTTGAGTTGATATAATACCATTTTTCAACTGATTCAGGCAATGTGATTTATATAAATATAAAAAAGAAGGCCCGCGTTTAACGCGAGCCCTCTTTTGGTTTTTTCCTTTATGAGAAATCAGTTCTTATAAGTCACGACGCCGGTTCCCTTGCGGATAACGCCGATGATGCTGTATGGCTGATGCTGGGCCTTAAGAATGTTCGTAGCCTTAGTAAGCTGGCTCTTGGGAAGAATTACGACATAACCGATACCCATATTGAAGACGCGATACATTTCGTCGCGATCGACCTTGCCCTGATTCTGGATGAACTTGAAGATCGTCGGAACTTCCCAGGCGGAACGGTCGATTTCGGCATTGACGGCCTTGGGGAGAACACGCGGAATGTTATCCGGGAAGCCTCCGCCCGTAATGTGGGCCATACCCGTAATCTTAATCTTGCGCTCAAGAAGCTTTGCGACCGGCTTCAAGAAGCTCTTGTGAACGGCGAGAAGCGCCTCACCGAACGTCTGGTTGGTACCGGGAAGCTTATCCTTCCAGGAATACTGGCAGAGATCGAAAATAACGCGACGGGCGAGCGAGAAGCCGTTTGTCTGAAGGCCGCCGGACGGGAAACCGATGATAACGTCTCCAGCGCGGATGGACTTACCGGTGATAAGTTCGCTCTTCTTTACGCAACCGACGATAGTGCCGACGAGGTCATATTCACCGGCAGGATAAAGGCCGGGCATCTCCGCCGTCTCGCCGCCGAGAAGAGCCATCTTATTCTCTTTACAAGCCTTGCAAAGACCGGAAACGACGTTCTTGAACTGAACGGGATCAACCTTGGCGGTGCCGATGTAATCCATGAAAAAGAGAGGCTTCGCGCCCTGAACGAGAATATCGTTTACGCAGTGGTTGACGATGTCCTGACCGACGGTGTCGTGCTTGTTCATCATCGCGGCGACCTTAAGCTTGGTGCCGACGCCGTCAGCCGACGAAACGAGGATCATACCCTTGCCGGTTGGGACCTTGTGAAGGCCGCCGAATGCGCCGATGCCGCCGATAACGTTGGCGGTCTTGGTGGAAGCGACCATCTGCTTGATGGATCCGACGGCATTCATCTTAACATCAATATTGACACCGGCCTGGGCGTACGCGGACTTCGTCTCTTTAGCCATGGGAAATAAACCTCGTAATTCTGAAATGCGGTTGAATTTAATTTATCGGTTACAATAAAAACAAGCAAGGGCGCGCCGAAAACCGCCGCGCCCCGCCAGTCGTTAAGGTATTAGAGCTTGTCGTTCGAGCCCAAAACCTTCATGATCTTGTGGATGTACATCTTCTTCATGTTCTCACGCGCGGGAGTGAGGTACTGGCGCGGATCGAAGTGGCCGGGATTCTCCGCGAAGTGCTTGCGGATGGCGGCCGTCATCGCGAGGCGCGAGTCGGAGTCGATGTTGATCTTGCAGACGGCGCTCTTGGCGGCCTTGCGGAGCTGAGATTCCGGAATGCCGACCGCGTCGGGAAGCTTGCCGCCGAACTTGTTGATCGTGTCGACCTCGTCCTGGGGAACGGAGGAAGAGCCGTGAAGAACGATCGGGAAGCCGGGGAGCTTCTTCTCGATGGCCTTGAGAATGTCGAAAGCCAAAGGCGGCGGAACGAGCTTGCCGTTCTTGTCCTTCGTGCACTGTTCCGGGGTGAACTTGTAGGCGCCGTGGCTGGTGCCGATGGAAATGGCGAACGAATCGCAGCCCGTCTTCGTGGCGAATTCGATCACTTCCTCGGGCTTCGTGTAGTGCGACTCGGCCGCGGAAACCTCGTCCTCGACTCCGGCGAGAACGCCGAGTTCCGCCTCGACCGTGACGTCATGCTTGTGGGCATAGGCGACGACCTTCTTCGTGAGCTTGATGTTCTCTTTGAAATCGAGGTGCGAGCCGTCGATCATGACGGACGAGAAGCCGCTGTCGATGCAGCTCTTGCAGGTTTCGTAGCTGTCGCCGTGGTCGAGATGGAGAACGATCTGGGGCTTCTTGCAGCCGAGTTCCTTGGCATACTCGACGGCGCCCTGGGCCATATAACGGAGAATCGTGGGGTTGGCGTATTTGCGCGCGCCCTTGGAGACCTGCATGATTACGGGCGACTTGGTTTCGACCGCGGCCTGGACGATGGCCTGCATCTGCTCCATAGTGTTGAAGTTGAAAGCGGGGATGGCGTAGCCGCCCTTTACCGCCTTAGCGAACATTTTCTTGGTGTTGACGAGACCAAGCTCCTTGTAGCTGACCATTTTGGTTTTCTCCTTGTTTATTTTTCCCGCCTACTACGAGAATTGATAAAAGTATATCAAATTTGGCGCTTCCTTTCAAGACACGCCCGCTTTGAAACATCCCCACGGGTGCACCGAGAAATTTATGCAAGCACCCCAATATTTCCGCTTGCATTTTGCGAACACATATACTATAATATATGTATGAAAACCAAATCCTTGAAAAAGACTCGTTCCAGAGCAGAAATCCTCGCCGAGATCGCCGCCCTGCCGCCTTCGGTTCAGGGCACCATCTCATCCTACAAGAATGTACGCAAGAACGGAACCGCCGTCGTATACTACAACCTCCAGTATACGCATAAGGGCAAAAACCACTCGTTCGCAATCCCTACGGACAAGGTCTCAGACTTCAAGGCCGCCGTTGCCTCCGGAAAGAAGCTGCGGGAACTCGTGCTCGAACTCTCGCTCACGAACGCCCGCGAAATTGCCTCAACCGAAACCCCTCTAAAAAAAAGCTCGCGCACCTCGTCCTGAGAGGCGCCGCGAAGATCCACGCCGTCGTAGATGCCGCAGCGGAATCCATAGAGCGCGACGGCATCGCCTGCACGTCGATGCTTGAGCAGACGCTCTTCAACGACATGAACGGGTTATGTCTGGAACTTATGACTGAACTCCTATCGGCAGGTGCCGCCACGGCAAATGACTATGAACCCGAGGCGGATGAGCGCAACGCCGGAAACCACGGCAAGAAAATCGTCACGCTCTTCGGAGAGACCCCCGAAATCAAGCGGACATACTATTGGAACGAGGCTACACACAAGGGACATTACCCGTTTGATGACAAGCAGGGACTGGTCGGTCGCTACACTCCCGCTGCGGCAAACGAGATGGTACGCCACGCGGTGAACCATTCATACAAAGACGCTGCAGAGGCCTTCTCCCGCAACCACGCCTTCAATATCTCCGCGGACTCTATCCGCAAAGTCGTCGGGATGAGATACAACGAGTCGTCGGCATTCGTCAGGGGGAAAGGAGACGGAACCACAGATTCCTCAGACGTGAATGCTCAAATCGTCTGCGTCATGGCAGACGGCACCGGCATACCAATGCGAAAAGAATGTCTGAAAGGAACCAAGGGCAAGGACGGACGGGCCAAGACGAGGGAAGTCAAAGCGGGAGCCATCTTCGTTGCTTCGAAGACAAAGGACAACGAGCCTCACAGAGACCTCGACACAACAACCTATGTGGCGACGACACACAGGCGCGAGAAATTCGGAAAGTACTTGCGCGCTGAATTCGACAGACGCTTCCTCAAAACGCCTAAGACAGTCCTGTATATCACCGATGGGGGCAAGTGGCTCCATTCAATCCACGAAAGCGACTTCCCCTTCGCCATCGAGATACTCGACGTTTACCATGCTTTGGAACACCTCAAGCCGCTTATGACAGGGCTGGGCCTCAAGGAGGATTCAAAGGAATGGAAATACCGCCACCGCTACTGGTCAGAATGCATCAGAACGGGAAAAGTTCAGAACATGTTGGACTACATCTTGAAAAACATGAAAACCAGACTCGGCAAGGACGCCATGCGCGAGTACAAATACTATCGCAGCAACGTCGACAGGATGAAATACGACAAGTACCGCGCCAACGGGTGGTTTATCGGCTCGGGCGTAATTGAAAGCGGATGCAAAACCGTCATAGGGCAACGCTTCAAGCAATCTGGCATGATATGGTCTCTCAAAGGCGCGAAGGCACTGATCCCGCTACGCACGCTTTATAAGTCAAACCGCATGGAGCAATTTTTCGCATACCTCGTAAAGAATCTGAAGCAGGTCGACTGCGCAGCGTAAACTACTCTGTCACAAAATCAAAATGTCATTGGTTCTGCATAAAAATCTCGTTGCACCCTTTTACAAGGGGTGTGATTTTATTTCGTTGATTCATTTCTATTTTCATCAATAGAAATAAGCTTCGGTCCGGGGTGCTGACGCTCGATCTCGTCGTTCGGTTTTATGCTTTACAATCAGGACAAGTAAATACACATACTCCGGGGATGCCACAACAACATCACTGGCTTCATGCTACGACTCTCATACGCTTACAAAACCTCACTCCTCACTCGCGTCCCACCCCGCTACCTTCGCTTTTTTGACATCTCTCATTGCTTTTTCTAACGCCTCTTCCCCGTCTGCGACACATTGAACTCGCGGAATGGTTCCCGATCCTCTATGCCCTCACGGTAAGGGTATAGAGGATCATAAATTTTATTTCTTGTGTTAAAAAAAAATCGTCGTCGCAAAAGGAGGTGGAGCGGAGTCCTCCGAGTGAGACCTCGCGAAGGATTGTAGCCGTAAGAGAGGTATTCGTACGCAACCAGTGGTTTTGTCGAGGCAAGGCTCGGCTCTCGCTTCGCTCGGCGTGTTCGCTTCCCTATGGGTCGCGAACCCCCGCAAGGGGCGGTTATGGCTGAAAACGGTTTGTTGTCTAAGCGTGAAAATGCACCTGTCGCAAAGCGATCAGGTTCCCCGACGAGCAAAGCGAGGAGCTTTCGCGTAGCGAAAGTCGCAAGAGGGTGCGCGTTACAACTCCGTAGCGAGTCGAGACCGAGGAGGAGCGCGGCCTCGCATTCGCTCGGCTTGCTCGCGACCCTATGGGTTGCGAGCCCGCTTGCGCGGCGGATACCCGGACACCTCCTAAAGCGACACCATATTTAAAATGACACAACGAAATAAAATCACACCCCCTATTACCGTTATGCGAATTTTTAACATTGGGTTTATGCGCCGAGTTTGATAAAATATGAAGTATCTTTTAACTAAAATCTGTCGATCAGAAACGCACAGCAGCAAGAAATGAACACAAGCCCGTCCTGTAAAGAAATTCCGATGCCGTCCATCTGGCTCTCGCTCATACCCATAGCGTCACTGATTACAATGCTGACCTTCTCCGTAATCACATTCGGCGTCGACACTCTTGCCGGGGCGAGCCAGCTGACGCTTCTGGTTTCGGCGGGAATCGCCGCGGCGATCGGCATGGGCGTTTACAAGCTGTCCTGGAAACATATAGAGGAGTCTTTCATATTAAGCATATCTCCGGTAATGCCCTCGATCCTTCTCCTGCTTTTAATCGGAGCGCTCAGCGGGGCTTGGATGTGCAGCGGAATCGTACCGGGATTCATCTACTATGGAATGAAGATAATCCATCCTAAATTCTTCCTCGCGACGGCCTGCATCGTCTGTTCGATCGTCTCAATGATGACCGGAAGTTCATGGACCACCATCGCAACCATAGGCCTCGCCTTGATCGGCATCGGCCAGGCACAGGGCTTTGACTCAGGGATAGTTGCGGGCGCAATCATTTCTGGCTCGTATTTCGGCGATAAGATGTCTCCCCTTTCCGACACAACGGTTCTCGCGTCGTCCGTGACGGGCACACCGCTTTTCAAGCACATCCGATACATGACTATAACGACCGTTCCCGCCATGCTGATAACGCTTATCATTTTCACTATACTGGGCCTTAACCATGAAGTTACCTCAACAAGCCAGATGGAGTTCATTAGCGAGGGGCTCCTCTCTAAATTCAACATCTCGCCGGTAATTTTCATCGTCCCGCTTTTCACGATCCTTCTCATCGCCTTTAAAACGCCGTCCATCATCGCCCTTTTCCTTTCGGCTATCGCGGGAGCGGCGTTCGCGGTTTTCTATCAGCCAGAGGCGCTCTCCGAAATCGCCGCCGGCGGGAGCGCAGTCAAAGGCGCGATCACCGCGCTCTACGGGGATGCGACACTCGATTACGCCGACAACACACTTAAGGAGCTCACCGGATCCGGCGGCATGAAAGGAATGCTGAACACCGTCTGGCTTATAATATGCGCCATGGTCTTCGGCGGCGTTATGAAAGGCTGCCGAATGCTCGACGCGATAACCGGAATTTTCATCCGGATGATCCACGGACGCACCTCAATGGTTACGGCGACCGTTGTCTCAGGCACTTTCTTCAACACCGTCCTCGCCGATCAGTACCTCGCAATTATCCTGACAGGCGGAATGTATATGCCGATATATGAAAGTAAAGGCTATGAGAGCCGCCTTTTAAGCCGCACAACCGAAGATGCGGTAACGGTGACGAGTCCCCTCATACCTTGGTCGACATGCGGAATGACCCAGGCCACAATGCTCAATGTCCCGACGATCACCTACCTCCCGTACAGCTTCTTCAACATCCTCTGCCCCGTATTTACAATCATCGTAGCCGCGATAGGCTTTAAGATCAAAAACATCTGCAGCGACTCTAAAAGCGAATAGACGTTTTTTAGTCGCGAAAGGGGACAGTCCCCTTGTTGCCGTAGTCGAAAACGCGCGACCAGTTTTCCACTCCGTCGTGCCGCGCCCATATCTCAATAGTCGCGGCCGTTGTGTCGAGCATGTTCGTCCCGAGATCGACATAGCCCGTGCCATGCGAACACGCTCCATAGCCCATATGAACCCTGCCGCCGTAAAGCGACACGTATGTGCCGCACTTCACCGCATCCGCCTCGCCAGCCGAGTCGGAGTAGTCGCCGTTGAAGCTCCACCGGTGCGCCAGCTCCGCTGCAGAAAGCGGCAGCGCCGCAAATGCCATAAGCGCAAGTGCCGAGCAAGTAAACAGCCCACCAACCTTCTTCATGTTCGAGAATATCCTTTCATACCTTGAAATCCGTGATAATCGGTCTGCCTGAAGTACCAAGCGAGGTCAAAGGGCGGACGGCGAAGGTCAATGATTTGCCAGGCGGCAATTCGTCTTTTGCGATTTCGAGCGTAGTCACACCGCCGTTCGTCTCGTGACCGATGCCCATGTTACACCTAGCGGCATAGACCGCCTTGAAGAGCTTCTGACTTCCCGCCTCGCCTATCACCTCGACCTCATACGCGTACACGCGCGAATCGGGATTGCCGTCGGCAAGGGGGATTCTCACGCGTATCCCCCAGACGAAGGCTGTCCGCGAAGCGGATGCCCTAGCAGGGGTGAGACGCGGAGTCGCGGAGTTTTCTTGGACAGGATTAACAGGATTTACAGGATTATCGGTTGCAGTCTTCCCAATCTTGTTAATCTTGTCAATCCTGTCTAAAGAGACCTCAAGTTTCGCTCCATCGCGGAACTGCGACCCGCCGATGACTTTCTTCAGCTCAGCCTTCGAGAACGGATGCGGGTCGTACTTTCCGAGCGGCATCATCCAATCCGCTCCGAGACTTCCTCCCTCGCCGAACTCGCGCCGCTCGATGACAAGCATATCGTCATAGACGCGAACGACATAGCCCTGCCGACTTCTGCCACCCGCTTCCTTGCCCTCAAGCCTCGCCTTGGCAATCTGGCCTTCGCCCGAGAGTCCGTTGCCCCCTCGCGGCTCGCAGCAGGGGACATGGATGTTAGGACAACCCCAGAAGTATATCTTGTTCCAATTGGCGGCGCTGTGGTGCCAATGCCCAAAAAACGAGACGGAGTTACGCAACTTCGCCGCCGTCCTGTACAACACCTTGTGGGAACGGGCATGTGAAAGCAGGAAGAACGGTTTGATTCCATCGGCGAGATGAAGCGTGGCATCCTGCCCGCATAGAAACTTTGCAAAATTACCCTCGTCAACACCCCACTGCCGTCCGAAGAAATGGTAGCCTTTTACCTCCTTGTGCCACACAGGCTCGTACTTCTCGCCCCATATCCGCTCCCAGTTCGCCGCCATGTCGGTCGCGAGAACGTGCTTCGCCCTCTCCGTAGGGTCTGGGTACCGCTTTTCGACAAAGTCGCCGTACGTCGCGCCATCCGCATCGTGATTGCCGGTAACGAACAGCTTCACAGGCCCGCCGCTCTTGCCGAATACCTTCCGCCACGCCCTGGCATGGAATTCCATCTCGCGCGTCTGCCCTCTGTGCGCCATGTCGCCGCAATGCACCACGGCATCCACATTGCAGTCCTTGAAGTACCGCAGCGCGGCGACGAAGTATTTATCCGGCCAGTTCGCCCCGATGCCGTTGCCCTTGTTCGCAGTCCGAAGATGCGTGTCGCTCACGACGCCAAAGACGACATTCGGCGTCCCGCCGTGCTTCCAGCCGGGCGGCGCCGCGAAAATGAGACCGCCCGGCAGTGCCGAAAAACCAAGGGCTGCGAGGGTGCCGCCTATGAAATCCCTTCGATTCACATTCATGCCGAACACCTTCCTCCGTGTCACTTCGTCATGACGATTGGCTTTATGTCGCCGTTCGCGTCGAACTCCATGCGGTCGATGCAAACGACACGGTGATCCTTGCCCTCGCTAGGAATCGGGCGGCGGTGGTAGCAGATGTGCCACTCGTCCGTTCCTGGAACACAAATGACGGAATGATGCCCCGCTCCCGTCGCAAGCGGCCTCTGGACGCCCAGCACCTTGCCCTTGAAATTGAACGGCCCGAACGGCGAATCGCTCACAGAGTAGTTCACGCAATAGTTGTCCCGAGTCCAGTTCCCGCACGAATACATGAAGTACCACTTGCCCTTGCGCTCGAACATGACCGACCCCTCGACATAGCCCTTCGGCGTCATGTCACGCCACATCGAGCCGTCCTCGAACGGCACGAGCGACTTGAAGTCCTTGGCGAGTTTCACGAGATTGCAGCGACCCCATCCACCATAGACCATATACCATTCGCCCTTGTACTTGAACACATACTGGTCGATCGGCTGGGCGCGATTCCAAAACTGGTCGATGAGCGGCTTGCCAATGAGGTCGCGGTAGGGGCCTTCGGGCTTATCGGCTACAGCGACGCCGATGCCGCCGTAGCCATGCAGTTTCGCCTCGGGCTGCGGCGTGAGGTCGCCTCCCTTTAGATCGACCGGGTGCGCGTCGTTCGCGCTGAAGAAGAGGTAGTACTTGCCGCCCATCTCGTGCGCGTAAGGTGCCCACATAGCACCTTTAGCCCATTTCACGTCCTTTGTCGTGAGAATCTTTGGATGCTTCGTCCATGTCTTCATGTCCTTTGACGAGAACGCATCAAAGGAGAACTGCCGCTTGGGGCGTATCGAAGTCGTCGGAAAAACCCACCACGCATCGCCGTACCGCCTTATCTGCGGATCGGCGTAACACCCCTCGAATATAGGATTACCGAAGCAGGACGATGCAACCGCCGCCGCGCCCAAGGCGCAGACCGCCGTGGCAATCATTGCCGCAATCCCTGTTTTCCGTCTTTTGTTCAGGTTTGTTTTCATGCAGTTGTTCCTCTCATGCCTTTGAGCAAATCGCATCCGTCTCAATCGCACGACCGATGCCACCGAACACTTCACGGGGGCGCACGGACACATGCAACGCGCCGGTTTTTGGCGATTTGAGCGCCCTAGACTTCCTGAATTCGCGAAGCGACAACTCCACCTTCATCGTCTCGCCGTCTGCAAGCGGCGCAAAGTGGCAGTCTGGCGCAAAGACGCGCCGCACACTGCGCTGCACATCGCCGCCGAAGAGAATTGCATCCAGTGTAACCTCGTAGTCGTAGGCGCGAACGCCACTCTGCAATCCGTTCACAACTGGAAATTCAAGCGAAAGCAATCTATCCACTGCACCGCCGCCCTGTTTGATTTCTGCGACGAGTCTGACCCCTGCGGGAAACTCCGGCACCGGCGCAGAGCGGCGGCGCGTCTCGTGTGCAAACGGCCGCGCATTCGCGCCAAGCGGCATCTCCCAGGATGGCCCCAGCGGCTTGCCGTTGGCAAAGTCGATGCGGTGGATGGCCATCCTTTCATCGTACACGTCAAGGAGCATCCCCTGCTCAGCGCAGCGTTCATCCGGCTTGTTCTCGTGCCCTGCCTCCTGAATCAAGTACTTGAGCGACGGCACCTGAACCGCAGTGAACGCACCCTGCCAAATGGCATCCTCGCGCACCGCCGACTGGTGGCTGTGTCCGCAGAACGCACAGCAGTTCGGATAGGCGGAAAGCAGTTTCCCGACCGAGCCGTCGTCCTGCCCCCATGCGCCGGATCCGCATACAGTGTTGCGCAACACCCTGTGCTGGGCGTAGAAGAACGGCTTCGCGGGATCGATGGACACTCCTTCGAGGAACTGCTTGAGCCCTGGCGTCGTGTTTCGTCCGCTTGGATTAAAATTGGCAAGAACGAAGTCGTACCCCTTCACGCGCTTGTGGACGATTTGACTCCACGGTTCCCCGAAGATGCGCTCCCATGTTTCCTTTATGCGAAGGAAACAGGTATTCTCGTCAAGCGTCGCTTTCGTCCATCCATACTGACCGCACACACGCTTGTCTTCGCCGGACATCCAGTTTCCCCGGTTGTCGTGGTCGCCACAGAGAAAAAGACGCTCGACGTGCGTACCGTCCAATCCCTTTGAGTCCGGGAATACGCTTTCCCAGGTCCGCGCCACCTCCTCCATCTGCGGTATGATGCCGTTATCGGTCAAATCTCCGCATATCAGCACTCCATCCACGCGTCTTTTCCGAAACGCCTCAAGCGCCCGTTTGAATTTCCGTGCGGCTGTGGAATCCTTGTCAAGATGGGTGTCGGACAATATGCCAATGCGAAGACGAAGGCCCTGCGACGCAGTAATGGCGTCGAGGGATAGGACAGACGCCCGCATTGCGCCGAAAAACCCGCACGCCGCCGCGCCTGACACAAATTCCCGCCTTGACGTTTTCATCGTTCCACTCCTCTCGTCGTCAGCCAGATATGCATTCTGCGGCAGAAATCGGCATCAGGTATCCCTGGCTCCATTCTCCGGAAATCTGCGGCAAACGTTCTGAGCGCCGCGTCGCGTTCCGCCAGAATCCGCTTCGCGCCGGACGGATTGGCGGCGACAGCGTCACGCGTCTTCCAGTAAGTCTGCCACGAATCCGGCAGGTTGGCTACATACTCGGGACGCGTCCGCCTCGACTCCGGCCCATTCCCGGCAAGCGCCTTCCTGAAGCCCTCAGTCAGCGCTGTGACCCGGGCGTACTCGCCCTTAAGACCCGAAAGGCATCCAACCGTCCGCGCCTCGCCGTCTGGATAGACAAGTTCGACGACCGTTTCACGCGACCCGTCCTGATACGGCGTCTTTACGACTACCGCAAGGTCTTCGGCGTCATATTCCCACGCACAATCCCTGCCGTTCACCTTCGCACCGGCAGGCGGCACAGCGAGCGGAAACTTGAGCGTGTACGCGCCCTTGCGCGGGCCTATGGCCACTCGACTCTCCTCCCGCCTGATTTCCGTCCGGCGGAAGTTCGTCGCATAGTCTGCGTTGTCGCCGCCATCCTCATAAATGGATGTGCGCGAAGCACCCCTTCCCGGAACGCAGAAAAGCACAAGATCGTCCGTGCCGGGATTGCCGAGCCGCATGACGGAATCGGGATACATCGGAATCACCGCGCCGCCCTTGACGAACCACGGCGTCTCTTCCACCAAGTAGCCGCGCCTCTCGATGCGCCCACCGTCCACGAGTTCTCCTTTCGATACGTCGTACCAAGTTCCCTCCGGCAGCCACACGTCAATCGTCGCCTCTCCAGTCATGGGATCGACGGGCTTGGCCACTGGCGCGACAAGGATGTTTTCGCCGAACATGAAGGCATTTGTCGCAGCGTATGCGCAATCATTCTCCGGCCAATCGTAGTACATCGGGCGGCACATTGAAACGCCCGTGTCGTATGCCTCGCGCGCGGCGGTGTAGATATAGGGGGCAAGACGGTACCTTAGGCGGAACGCCTCGCGCAGCGTGAGGAAATGGTCGGCAAATTTCCATATTCTCCGTTCCAGTCGCCTGTCCTTCGTCGTATGCGTCCTGAATATGGGCGTGAACACGCCGCACTGCATCCAGCGCGTATAGAGCTCGCCGTTCGAGCCGTCGTCGCCATCCGGCTTCATGTGTCCGCCGAGGTCGTGCCCCCAGTAACCATAACCGACGTTAGACGCTGAAGCCGTGAACCACGGAATCGCCTCAAGCATGCTCCATGACACCCTGCCATCGCCGGAGAATCCAATCTGGTAGCGGTGCGAACCGAGTCCGCCCCATCTGTGGTAGATGATAGGACGCTTTTCGCCGTTCCTGCGGTTCGCATCATGCGTAGCGAAAAGATGATTAAGCCAAAATGTGTTGCTCAAACCGGACACACCCTTGGCCATCAGCCACTGCTGCCAGTCGAGCCAGAAGAAGTCCGCTCCGTCCGCCTCTAACGGCTCGACGACATCTTTGAAATACACCTCCGCCCAGCGTTCATCCTCCGCCCTGAACGGAATGGTGTTCGTACCTTCCCATCCATAGTCGCGCTTGAAACGGGCATAACATTCCTCCATCGGCGGAATGCCGCAGGCGGGATGCATATTTAACGGCGCCTTCAGACCGTTATCATGCAGGAATCGGAACGTCGCCTTCGGATCAGGGAAGTAGCGGCGGTTCCACGTGTAGCCGCCCCATCCGACGCGCTGGCCGGATTCGTCGCGCAAGTCCGGCCTGTCTCCGATGTTCCATGTCTCGTGCCAGTACATCTCTATTACGCACACGTCCAACGGGATTCCGAGGCTGTCCATCGTCCGCACCACCTCGCGGTAGTCAGCGTCGGTGTCCGGCCAGAAGCGGCTCCACCAGTAGCCGAACGCCCAGCGAGGAGGAAGCGGAATGCGCCCCGCAACCTTCACATAGTCACCAAGGCACCCCTTGTAGTCGTGTCCGTAGGCGAACACGATCAAATCGCGATAGTCGCCTTTCTTTCGCTTAGGTCTCGCCTCGACCCACTCCTTCCAATACTCGCCGCCCTTGACAAAAAGCGGCGTCGCCGTGTCGTCAACAACCGTCACGCCGCGCCGTGAAAGGATTCCCTGCTCCATACGGGGAAGCAGATCCTTGATACTGCTCCTGCCATCGATGGTGCGCATCGTGCCGAGCAGGTTCTCCTTGTCTTTGGATAGGACGGCGACCACACCGGTAGGGTCGTTCGTTCCGCATGACCGCAATCTCACGAAGAGGTTGTTTTCCGTAAACGTCCCTCCGGTCCACTCAAGGCGCATCCGCTCCGTGGTAATTACCGCGCCATCGCCCTTGCGCGTCAACGTATGCTTTACTGGCGGCATGGCACGATTGATGAATGTGATGCTCGGACGATCTTCGAACTTTCCGTCCACGCTCCATTCGCACCGCACCATCCGGTCGGTGAGAAGCGTGAAGCGGGCATTGCCCACCGTGACAGTCGTCGCCGCGTAGGAATTTGCAAACGCCGCCGCGCCCATGGCCGAGACCGCTGCGGCCATCATCGCCGCAACCCACGTTTTCCCGTTGTTCATTTTCTTTCTCTTGACTTTTGGCCGTTATGCCGTGAATCTGTGCATGTTCGCCCGTTCAATGCCGGTTGCCGCCGCTCTGGACTTTAGCGGAAACTGATTATAAGCCCAGAGTTGCGCACGTCGATGATGGTCGAGCGCGTCGTGCTGTCCGCGAACGTCAGCGTTACAGTCCAACGCCCTGCAACGTTGAATGCGAAAGACCTTGCGCCATTGCCGGCGGTAAGATCGCTCCATGTTGTCGTCTCGAGGCCGGAACCGGAGGGCGGAACGATTGTCACCGTGGCCGCTTTCGCCAGATCCCCTACCCAGTCGTCCCCTGAATAAGCGACAAGCGGGAGCGTATCGCGCCGATGTGTCTTGCGATTCGGTCCTTCTTGTTCCAAATCGACGACATACGCCGTCGCCGCGCTCGTCACATTGGTAGAGTCGCCGTTGATAGACCACGGAACGCACACCTTCACCGTCCCGCTCATCGAGTTTGAGAGCGTCCATACACCGCCGACCGTCGGCGTGAACGTGTACGACCCTCTGGCCGACGCATTGTCCGCCACGACCGTCGTCGTCCCGTCCGGCCCCGCAACCGTCACGGTCTCCAGCGTCTGCCAAGTCACCGGCGCAAAGGAGTCCGCCGCCGCAAGTCCGAACGGCGACTCCTCGACCGAGTTGTAGGAGAACACCGCCTCAGCCGAGGTCGCCAGAAGGACGCCATCGGTCGCGTGCAGCGCAAACGCGCCAAACGCCAACATCGGCAATAGAAGTTTCTTCATGTCCCACCCCTCACTTCATGATGCAGTACACGCGGGCTGTAACGGCCATAACAGTAGTGCTGTCGGCGGCTCGGCCATTGGTGAGGAGAGAGCCGGCATTGTAGCTTGAAAGCGCTGCGTTATAATCGCCGCCGCCGGACAAGGCGCGATTTGCTGTCATTATGCTGGTGGCGGTAGATTCGGACAGCCGCTCGAACGCGCTAGACAAAGTTGCATAACCTCCGCCCTGGTAATCGATCGTCCACTCCCAGATATTGCCTTGCGTGTCATAAAGCCCCCAGTTGTTGGGAAGATGCGCATCGACTTCGGATGTCGTCCCGTCGTTGTTGTTCTTGTAGGCCGCATAGTCTGGATCGGGCGAGCCGCCCCAGGAATAAGTCGTTGACGTGCCTGCGCGGCGGGCTATTTCCGCCATCTTGACCGTCGGAAGGTCGAAGTTGTATTTGTTCCCCGTCAGGCAGTTAAGCAGCTGGAAAAACGAGTCCCCGGATGCCGTTTCGATCGCCGGGATGTCCTCGGTGGGAAGCGCACTTGCCCTCAGCGTGTTCCAGCAGAGATGGTCCGCCGGTTTGTACCCGGATGTCTGCGTCGCCGCCGTTGAATAGTTCCATGTCTTCGTCGAATCGAACTTTTCGTATTGCGCCCGCGTGACGGGGAAGATGCCCGCATAGAAGTCGTATTCCGTCGTCCACGTCTTGCCCTGCGTGTAATACGGGCCGCCACGCGGAACCTTGCGCAGAACGAGTTTGTTCGTCTTGTAGGCCACGTTGTTCGTGTAGCGGTCGTTGGAAAGCTCCTGCGAATAGAGAAGCCCCTCGTAGGAAACAACGCCCGTGTCGAGATCGACAACCATGTAGTCATCGCCGCTCGGATTGTCAGCGGAGTAGAGCGTCGCGGTCATCGTGCAGTCGGACGCCTTCACCTTGAGGTCTTCTGGCGGCGTCCATGTCACGGTGTGCTGGCCGCTCGACGCGCTCGCGCCGATGTCGTTGACACCGTCGATGGTGTAGGAGTTTCCGCCAATCGTGGCATTGAACACGAGGCGCATATAGACGTCGTTGCCGGTCGAAGTGAGCGTTTGGCCGTCCGTGACCGTGTAGGTGATGTCTATCTTGTTGTTCCACGGCCAGCGCTGCGTCACGCTGTCGATGGTTACGCTTGCCGCGTTAGCGCCTGTCGCGGCAACCGCCGCCGCGCCTATCATCATGAGTAGTTTCTTCATTTTCGTGTTGTCCTTTCGGTGTTTGGATTAGAGATTGGGAAGTTCGGTGGTTAGGTGGGTTCGTCCTTCACGCAGAGCCGCTGAGACACGGAGTTTTCGGCTCTCTTCTCTGCGCCTCGGCGTCTCTGCGTGAGAATCTAATGACTGATCGAAAAGAAAACCACGCCATGGGGCCAAGCGTGAAAACTCGCCGCCGCGCCAAATTACGAAACTGTTTTGGGGATAACCGCCCAACGCGGCACATCCGCCGCGCAAAATAGCCTATATTGCGTCCATTAAGCTGTGAGGGGGGGGGGGGGCGAGCCCTTGCGAGAAACCGCGTCAGAACGCATGGGCAAAGCCACAGCGCCCGCGATTGCGAGCGAGAGAGCGACAGCGTTCTTGGTTTTGGTTCTCATGGCGCGTATTATATCAAAAATTTTCCGCGCTGTGTTGTGGGTGCCTGTCGCGTTAGCACTCGCCGATTGCAATAGTAAACGCAAGTTCTGAAAGTGATTAGATTTGCAAAAGAGTGAAGACTTCTGCAGTAAATCAAGGATAGCGACTATCCCCATTCCTCAATCCCATTGGATGAGGTCCTCATTTACTTCTGCGATTTCATTTAGAATATACCATCCCCTCTTGCAGGACCAGGCGGTCCTGTCCCGTGTGGCTCAAAACGAAACTATTGAAATCTATCTTTCCCTGTAAAATACATTATGCAACATTCGCGATTGTACCCGTATCGGCGACTCTCAGGCATCTCTTCAGGTAATAGCTCAACAAGTGCGGCTTCTTCCTTTTGCCCAAACGCTTGTGGACGAATTTCTTGAAACATGGCTGATAATGCTACTAAGGTACGAACGAGCATATCGGTCTGCCCATGTCCCCTTAAAGCTGCACAACCGACATACCAAGCCTCGCGCCATGCAGAAAAAGCAAGTTCCCTATCACTCCCCGACACAAGTTTCGCAAGACACCTACATACTGAAAGATACATAGTAATTATGCGATAGCAAACACCACCACCCTCATCACCCGTTCTCTTCAGCAATTTCCTGCGCACAGCCGGTCTCCATGCTAAGCATAAGGCCTTCCAAACTTCGGATGGGAACGACGCCTTGGATATCAAGTGCGATAAATGCCTCGCAACCGGCGATTCTTCGATTCCTCTATCCCAATAAACTGTTATGTCTGGGCACAGCAGGCACCTCCCGGCGAAATGCTCTAACTGTCCATCTGACAATTCTACATTAAGCGCATCAACAATGGCAAGTGCTAGCGTGTAATATGAGCCATTTGATTTCAATATGCGCCCAGTTTCAATGCTGCAACCAAATTCCTTCTCTCGTTTTTTGATGTCAAGACCAAATATAGAGCGCAACAATCCAGTCGATACGGACTTAACTCGACAACCCATTAGCGAGGCGAGTTCATGTAGTATTGAAGATCGGGTGAATAGGATCTTGTCTATGCCTGCTTTGCCTGTTGCCTTAGGAGATTGCTCACCATTCAATGCACACAGTATAACTGCATACGCAACGAAAATCAACGCCTGTTGTTCTTCCCCTGTCCTTGAAGCAAGAAACTCAAAGAGCGAATGTTCAAAATAAAAATCTCCGTCATCCTTAATGTCGCAGAGTTTCTGGACCACATAAATTGCAGAGCGACTGCCGTTCCATTTCCCGTTATTAATGCAGAGGGGGACACTATGAAAAACATCGCAAAGTTGCTTTTTGTCTATGTTAACTTGGTTGAGCGCCGACCAAACCAACTCCCTGCAGACAGAATGGGATGGCAACATTTCTATTATACGCCAGAATGTCTCGCAGTTTAAAAGTGAAAATCTTTGCGATATAGTGTAATAGTAGCAGTGCCATATATTCCACAAGTTCTCATCTGAATATTGGCAGCCGCACACTATTTGGATAGGGCTGAATATCTCAGTTTGACCTTCTCCAGGTTCAGACTCCACAGACTTCAGGCGTCCAATTGATTCTGCAATCTCCTCAAGCGAGGCGATAGACGATTCGCACAACAAACTTTCAAGATGTTTTCTCTCATTCATAACGATGCCCACTTCGTCTTTACTTTTGCTGGCACAATTTATCCCACAATGAGGCCAAAAGCTTTGTTATCCAGGCTAAAACCGGAACGCAAACACATCGTTGCTTCTGCTGGGATTCCGATATCACTTCTTGCAGAGGCCTGGCATTTATGTCTGCCACATACTTTTTCAGAATTTTAATAACTGCTTCGGAATCTTTGAATCTCACTATGGCACTTAAGCTGTTTCCGAGCGACTGCATTGACGAACCAAATATCCACGCGTTTTTGTCGTCGACGACAATAAAACGATCGTGCATCTTCTTGTCCTTGGCAATATCAATTTTGCAGTCGGAATACTTTGCTGACAGCACATGAGAAAGTTCTATAAATTCATCCTTCAGTCTTTTCCTCTTGTCGAAAAGGCTTCCGTAATTGCGTATAATGCGAATAGACACTCCTGTATTACTTGCCGGAAGGTACATTTGCGCTGCCGATGCGTCAAAGTAAGGATCAATAATCAGGATGTTCGTTTTGGCGCTGTTTACGATCATGCGAATGTCGCATCTAGCCCTTACTTGGTCTTTGCTGTAGATTACTTGACCATCTGCCGCCTTCTTTTGCTCACGCTGATATCTTATGTGCACCAATCTGTCGTGAAGCGCCTTGTTAGGAAAGGATAGTTTTCGATTCTCGCATACAACTTCCCTATGTGACATGACTGACAGTTCCTGCTCTACTTTCTGATCTTTGGTCATGAACCTCACTCGATGGTTTTCGACGCCCATTGATATGTTAATGCTAAGAAGGCAAGAGGTCTCGGGAGATATCTCAACGATACGATTGTATTGGTCGGTCACAACATACCCCAATCGCGAAAGGATGCTGTTGCGCCGTATCTCTACTATCGTGCCTTTAATTTGAATTGCCTTGACGAGCGTGTGTGCATTATTGACCGACTCGAACGCAGTTAACCTCAACAGACTTTTCGAGCAATCCCGGTCGAAGTGAAGGCGCGAGCAAGATGGAGAACCTCCAGAATTGCTTAAGTCGTTTTCTACTATAGACCTGCTGTAGTACGGGTTAGGGAGAATTAAATTTACGCTTTGAATGTATTCTTCAAATTCACAGAGGTGCCAGTAGATTCTGTCTGATATCCACTTGTCAACATTCTCGTCGGAAACATAGCCCACTAACTCATCTGAAGACTTATCTGGCCATAAGTGGCACACCTGTGCGTCGTGATAAAGGTTCGTGCCGAATGGCACGCCGTATTCATATGCAGTTTCTTGTTCACCTGGAGAATAACTGAGGCTGGGGGCTTGTGTGCCTACGCCAGCAAACCCCACAAGAATATGCTTCTCTTGTCCAGCGTCGGCAATGTCAAGTGGCAACCCGGCTTTGGCTTTCACACACTTGAATAGTTCAAACGCATCCCGAATCGGCTTTATCAATCGCTGATAATGAAGAATGGATTTCTCCTCCAACTTTCTCGACGGGCTTCCTAGAGATGAAATTCTACGAGTCATTTTTCTGCTTTGATAGATGGGGCCAAAGTCGTCAGCAATAAAAATCGGGACAAGTTCCATCGATGCATACAATAGTTCGTGAGTGGAATTTATTTGTCGCCATACAACAGACACCACACACTGGCGATAGTTTGCCATGCAAAATTCTTCGAGGCTAAAATCGGGATTTTCAGCACAGCTTGTCAAATCAATCATTTGCATACGACCTCCAATTTTTATTATGCTAGAATTATATCATATCCGTGAACGTAAGACTCCAGCAACTGCATGTCTATCCCGTCTGCGCTGTAGAATGATTTTGTACGGTGCTGTGTCTGGGTTTTTGATTATGCGAACAATACCCGAATCACCTAGGAACTTTTGAGAAGGCACCCCGCCGTCGCTTCATTTCTCGCATCACCACCATATTTTTGCGCACTTATCCCCTTTTGTGTGCCTGCGAACAGCCACTATTTAGGCCCTCCCGCCTCGCGCTTCTCCAGCAGCACCGCCACAATCATCGGCAACGTCGCGTTCTTGCCCCCGAAATCCGGTGCATCCCAGAAATGGCGGTCTAACCTTTGATCAGAAGTTTGGACATACAATTACGCTTCAGAAGATAAAGTTCACAGACTCCTGTTGGGATGGATCGCGACCGTGATTTACAATGACCAACCACATCTTAACAAGGGCCGTTACCACTGACCGAATCATTTCCTTGCCCTGGACCACAAATGGAACTGCCGTATCGCCAACAAGTTTCGCCAACCGCTCATCCTCCTGAGATGACAAAGGATGCGCTCCCTCAAGACGCATATCATATGCATGGAACAATGGGACCATAAGAGCCTCAGCTTCGCTTTGCGAAGAATAGTGCGCGACAAACTGCTGCAACAGTTTCAGCGAACCAATATGTGGATCGGTTACATTCAGGAACTTCTTCAATGCCGCAGAATCAATTGCATCCGCCGTCAGGCGTACAATATTTAACGCAAGTAAAATCAGCTTGTCCTTACTTGTTGCAGCCGTCCTATGAATCTGTCGGTACACCCGCCACGTCTTCTCATTGCGCTTAAACAAATCCGCCCCAATGATGGGATTCGCAACATTATTCAGATTTGACAGGACCTCTCCGAGCACACGCTCTGCTGCAACTGTTCTTGCCGGGTTCGTCTCCTGCTGGGACGCGAGAAGTTCTGACGACACGCCACCATCTGGCGCCAAGTTCTTCCCCCTCCAGATGTCACGCTGCCACTTTGGCAAATGCGATATATCCTCGGCAAAAACATTGACAAGCCCGACTTTATTTATGCCAAATCGCATCCAATGGTCCGGTGACCACTCGATAGAGGCCGTATCCTGAGTGTGCCACTTAATCTGAGTTCCTCGAAAGGCCAGCACGTCATCGATAACGCTCGAATCAAACCAAAGATAGCCATTGTCATGCACGACCTCATCCAAGCTCCGCTCGGTACCATCTCCATTAGCCACAAACGGCTGAATCCGCTCCTTGTCCATCCTGACCCTTGTCGAGATGCCGTTGTTATCAAGCCATTCCCTGTCGAAGCACTCACCCAAAACATGATAGTATGCGACAGTTGACTCGGCCACAACCGTCCGGCTGTGCATGAATGAATTGCTTTCTGTCAGCGGTCCAAATGTCGGAACGTCAACTTGCCTGTCCACATCTGTTCTTCCCTCATGTAGGATACAAATTCCTCCCCCGCCGGGAGCGAGCCCATTCCGATCATACCCACTTACATATCCTTCCCATCGCCCGAACTCACCAACACGCTGTCTCTGATCTCCCTCCCAGCAGATATGATCTCTGTTAGGGACGTCCTCCCATCTTTGTGAATAATGACAAAAGAATAGTCCCGAATTCCGAGCGCTCAAGTAGTCCATAAGAAATTCTTTCTTTATTTCAACTCGAACATTCCGACTATTCACATCACCAATCATACGAACAACATCGCAGTATCCTTCTGAAGGTCGAACCCAATATATCCCATCATCCCTGCGTTCTGGAGCCAAACCCAGCGCCATGACCAAATCTTGAGAGAGATGCAACCTGCCGCCATCATATGTGTTCAAATATTGTTTTATCACCAAATATTCGCCGACAACTGACCCTTGTGCATTGTAATACTTTGAAGCTTCGCGATATGACCCATCCAACTCTACGCCGCAATTCAACTCTCCTGCGCCAAACGTAAATACATCCTCTCGCATGATTGCCGCCTTATTATCACTTCGGACAACAAGAGCATACCCATGCGTATACTCTTCCCAAGCATCATGTCTTACCGCCCCTCCTTTACGGACTTCCTGAAAATGCAAAGGAACCCAAACTTTGTCCAGAAGTCGGTGTTTACGCAGGTCCTCCATCTCAAACCATTCTTGCTTATGCATATTTGATTCTTCTCCTCA
This sequence comes from Kiritimatiellia bacterium, assembly GCA_017520845.1. Classification (GTDB taxonomy): domain Bacteria; phylum Verrucomicrobiota; class Kiritimatiellia; order RFP12; family UBA1067; genus UBA1067. The sequence continues at coordinate 34,973 of JAFXEU010000001.1, forward strand.
TGTTAGAAATTCTACATCGCATTTCTTGTTCACAAAGCTTGGCTCAACCATCCTCGATGTTACTGTAATCTGGCATTGCCCCATCTTCATTTGCACATGTTATGGGCTTATGTGAATTCCACTCTTTACAAATCTCCTGCCAGGGAATTATGGTTTTCCCCTTGTACAGTTTAGGAGTTTTCAATAAGCGGTCCAGCTCTTTTCGCTGAGAAGAGTTCAATTCGTCAATATGGCTGTTGTGCTTAAAATACCTTGCTTCATTAATCCGGATTGCACAATCAATCCCCGTCTTCTTGCACCTCTCACTATCGTCTTCGGTATACACATGAAAATGAGGGATTCCGCCATTATCGTTCGGCCAAACGCGCACAACACACGAGAACCCCGTATTCACACGAAACTCTAACGTTCCCAACTGTTCCGATACGTGAAACTCCCTTCCTTGATCAGCTGGGTTACCCCTTTCTAATTCACCCAAACCAAACTGACGCCAGATAGCTTGAAAAGGACAATATCCGGAATCAAAAGGTTTTGTTAGCCAAGGAGATATAATGCACGACCAGAAAGGCGCATGTTGAATCTGGGGGTTTGACACATATGCATTATTACACGCAAGGAATAGGCCGCACCCAGCAAATCTCGGATTAGATACCGACTCGACAACGGCCTTGATTCCAACTATGTCTTGGCTAACTGAAGTCGCTTTGTGCTTTTTTACATCAAACTGCTCCATGTAACCATCTGGATAGCAAATCGCTGGCGTTCCATACGTAGCGATTAACTCAATAAGAATTAACGGCAACCCCCTAGCCGAATCGAACGCCAATTTATTGTAAATGGAACTAAACACAGGACCCTGTCCGTATTTATTCGACAGCCCTCTGTACAAATCCTCCACATATTGATTATAATGATCGAACAATTCACCCTTTAAAACCGCTTGAGTTGAATTAATCACAATTTGCGGACTTCGTCTACACAGCTTAAAACCTTTCTCGTCTGCAATCCTGCGCAGACTTTGATAAAAACCATTCGAGCCTCGAGTTTCAACATTAGAAGAGCTCTTCAGCAATTCCATGAAAGCCACGTCTGGACTATGCGTCAGGAGTGATACTTCAGCCACATCCAACAACTCCGAGCGACTTAGCGCCCTGCTCCCCAATATCATCGCATTTGCAGTTTCAATCAGCGAATACATTTCGTCATACGGCATCGCCCGACCTCGACACCTCTCCTCAATGATTCGCGCGACACCTTCGATGATATGAACTGTGGTCAACGCTCTAATCCCCCCTTCGGCACTTTCAATTACCGGCGTTGAATGTCCATAAACACGTTTCACAAGCTCTAACTCTTCCAAATAGCTTCCGCTGTGAAGCAATGGCAACAATTCATGCGCCCCCATTTCTCGCCGAACCATAGCCGTTTTGTGCATGTCATAAATATATTGGTGAGTCAATGTTAACGGATACTGACATACGGGGAACAAAACTGACTGAACAATATGAATATACTCATGAAAGAAAACATAAAACAGTTCTTGGTCGGCATCTGAAAATTCTTTGGTAGGCAGACGAAGTATTGCATCCGAGATTCGTCTTTCAGAGTTCATCTCAATATATGGGAACCACAGCCTGACACTCCCAGCAGATCCACCACCTTCGGATTGGGCATTCAGTGGTTTCAGGCAATTATAGAAATGAGCCATGGTATCTTCCTAAATTTTTCAAGCATTTCTATTTCAGAACATCTTTTCATGGCCTACGACGGTTATACGGGCTTTGGTTCGTTGGCTTAAGCGATAAACCAATGTCAGTCGCCTTCCCTCTAACCGCCTCGGCAGTACGGTCGAGTTTCAGTGCCATCACACGCGTGGGCGTGTTCTCCCTAGCGAGTTGACGAAGCTTGGCAATGTCATCCCGCGTCCAGTGCTTTCCGGCGTTTGCTGGTTTTTTAGGTATCATTTAGTTTCTCCTTTTGCTTGTCTAACAAATTAGAATCATGTGGGGGCAGTTTCCACTGGCCCATTTTCATGGGGTTTGCGCAAATCGCCCTTTCACGCCCTTGCGCATGTCGCCAACAGTATATCATTTTGCTGGCCGTGTAAACTTATTGCGAACTTATTGTTTGCAAAACATCTAGCTCCGAAATTATCGGATACGATAATTTCACATCCCCCGCCTCCCCAAGTGCCCAACACACGTCGTCATACCCCCTGCCCCCCCCCCATTCCTACTCGCTCTCTGTGCTCTCTCTGAGGACACTCCCCGTGAAACACCCATTTTTCAAGGGTCCCCGCCCATCAATTTGTTTGGTTGTGGTTGAGTTGTGATTAAGTAAGAGTTGTAAGACGTATCCGCCAATGTTCCGAGAGGATGAACATCCCGAACATCGCTAATCAGAAAGTGGTCGGATTCGACCACTTTAAATTTAGGGTTAACAACAACGCCTTTGGGAACGCTCCCCACGAAACCATTGTAAAACACGCATTTCCGCCCACCCCCCCCCCGCAACTGTTCCAGAGGGCGGCCACTTGCGCCCCTCCCGCCCCGCGCTTCTCCAACAGCACCCGCATCAGGCAGCACTACACGGAGGACATCCGCAGCTCTGCTAACGACATTATGACAACACAATTTGTTAAATATTGAACACACGCGAATCAAGCCCAGCTATCATTATCATAGCACTTCCCACCTTCCCACACAGTCAACGTGCGAATAAATCAATTGCTTGATATAAAGCCCCAAAGTCAATTACGCCATCACACCCCATCCGCTGTTGCCTAAGATGGTTATACGTAGTACATATTGTTTGAACAACATTTCGATCAAGATGCATTGCTTTAAATATGCAAATTGATGCAGTTATGATAACTTGTTGCCGCTCCCCTTTTTCAACTAATGCTGAAATTTCATCATACACTTTCGGTGACAAAGGGCAATCCGGACAATACACACGAACCTTTTTTAAAGCAGATGGCTCCACCTTCAGGACATTGCTGCCATAAACCCTTGCATTATACTCAACATCAACTAGTGAAAACACAGACAACAAAGACACTTGAATCCATTTCTTCTTTTCCGCAGAAATATTATCGTTAAACGCAACGTAGTGCAATGAATTAGTACAACAAAACCCTTCATCATTCAAAATCAATACAGGCAAAGATGCAACACGGTATGTAAAGAAAGCATCCCGCTTTTCTTGATCTATCACTTTAATTGAATACCAAGGATCCCTCTTTGCACAATGCGATGGCAAATTACACCCTTTTTTTTCCCCATCTTCAATCTCAGATTCATATCTGCGCCTGTTTTTTTCATTGAGCAATAACAAATATTGATATTTGTCAGACGGCAATGCTCCTGTGCGTAGTGCAACGACATCTCGACTCGATGTGAGAATTGGAACAAAATCTGTTAGACGCGAGTTCTTTCGCAAGGCTGATTTGCGATCCCATATAAAAAACTTACTACTGCCAGGAACTGTGCCAATCCTAATAGTGCTGACATCTTCCATTTTGCATACATTCTTATGGGCGACATCGATCTGAGCAGCAGGTCGCATACAGCTTCCATCTAGCCAAGAGGACAACGACGATTCAATATGCATTTCATGATGTAATTCACCCCCAGATGAATACCCAACCTCAAACCTTACACATTTCTTCCCATAATTCTTCAACCACAATAAAATCACCTTCTGCTGCGTATCGCTGAAGCAAGCTTCTGACAAAACTTGTACGACAATCTTCCCAAACTGATCTGAAATTATAGAACGGATGCTTGCAGCATAATCCGTAAAGAAAAAAGACCAAGGAAGAATTGCCGCAATCTCTCCCCCATCTCTCAACATATCCATGCTCTTGAGCAGAAAATAAGCCCATAGATCAGTCCGTTTATCTAGCCTCACATCAGAATATCGCGACTTTGCATACCACATACCCGAATGAGATACATTTAAAGCAAACCGAACATATGGCGGATTTGTTACTATAAGCGAGAATTTTTTTCGAACAGGATAATCAAAAAAATCGCCCTGCTTGAATCTCAATTTCCCTACACACATCGGCTTGGGCGACACATCACACCCATAACACACAACCGCATCGCCAAATCGCCTCTGAACTGATTTTATCAGTGCACCATCTCCACATGAAGGATCCAAAACTAGGTTCCCCGTTTTGCGAGCTGACAACAACTCATCACAATTGTTAATGAGCAAATCTGCTAGCCGCTCCGGAGTGTAAAAGCGGCCATTAATCTTCTTCTGATCGCCACTGTTATCTATCGACATAATAAAACTTGCTCAAATGGTCACCACGACTAAGACAGTCCTGCAGCCTCTTGAAGAAAGGCATTAGAATCTTTTCCTCATGCTGCTTCACCAACCCTTGCCACTCTGTTGACCAAAGTAGCCGTCGCAATTTGTCCGTCCCTAACTCTTTTATAATCATGTCAAGAAACAACGCCAATGACATAGGTGCAAATGGAACACGCGGACAAGACATCGCACTATTATCCTTAAACTGATACCCAACGCCTGAGTCCTCCAAATATTTTGGCAACTCGCCCCACATTTGAATGTGAAAAACAGGATGTTGACTCGCATTCGGCTCATTTCGAGAAGAATAATCAAAATGCAACCGACTTACAATTTTCTTCGACACATCACTATTAACAGCCCCAAATATCTCTGCGGAATATGTGGCTCGTGTTAATCTATTTGAGCTACAGAAAAAGTATCCGCCCAGACTAACCTCATGGCTTTTTGATCCAAATGCCGAAGAACAAAATCGCAAATACAAATTCAAGGTTGAGAATTTGCCACCCAACGCCTGTGAATAAACAGATTTCAAATTCGTTTGGAAACATTCTTCCCATATATACTTTGAACCATGCAAAACCTTAAGCGTATTTTTCTCCAACTCCAAGTACTCAGAAATACTGTCACAGAAGAGTTTATCCATAACCAATCCTCAATTTGACTCTTTCACAAGATACTCAGAATCAAAGAACAAGCTCTGCCCCTCTTCCACCTCAATTGAACATTTATAGTGAACAGGATACGCTTTTGCAGTTGGCGATCTATCTTCGTAAGCTAGAAGTTCTGTATACTTCTCGCCGCACTTAATACAAGTCGCACAATCTTCTTCCTCCACGCCATCAAGCTTCGTGCAATAGTGGGATAATGGCATACTCCCATCATTGCCAGTTAAATTCGCCAATACGGCAAACACTTTAGAACGCCAAAATGTATCATCACCAAACGCAAACAAACCCCTATAGTGGCAATCATGAAGCTTGGGTTTGATCTTCTCCATGAAAGGTTCCTCTTTCAGCCCAATCATAGCCGCAATTGTTTTTGAACCTATCAAGATACCATCTTTCTTCAAAAACTTTTTCAATACCCACTGAAACGCCATATGGATATTGAACTTCTCGCGCACGCTCAAACAGGAAGGAAGTATCTTCTTCATCAAGGACGAATCGTTCGAAGGCACCTCAAATTGCCTTAGAACGATATCAATGAAATCCTCATCGCCATGAACACTGTCCGACTTGACCAATTGCTTCAATTGCCTAAAACCAGCCACCGCACTTTTTACCATATCAATCAATATAGAATTCCTGTACTCCGTCGCTGTCGCAAAGAAGTCATACTCAGACCTTTCATTCAGACTTAATTGATCTTCACGCGCCGCAGAGATGCCAAAAATTGGCACGTCAGGACAACACACCCTGAACTCACTGCACAAGGACGCCCCTTTGTTCGATCCGGCATCACGCTCGTCGACATTTCGAGTTAAATAGTGATCAATAAATATCGCATCAAAACCAGACATCGATCCCCGTAAAATTGATCGGGCCTCCTGAAGAGATAAATAAACACATTCAAGCGTTAAACTCTCCGCAATTGACCTTGCTAGATCTGTACGCGCGTTTTCATCATCAACCCACAACAATTTATTCATGATGATTTCTCCTCAGAATATAATCTCAAGTTGCGTACGCCATCCCTTTTCTGGCGCGACAAAACTTACGACGCCATTCAAGCGATCAACAATATTCTTCACAATACTCAGCCCAATTCCACTTCCCATACCCAACAAAAATCCGTCGCCCTGATTGATCTGCTTCGACAACTGATCATAAAGGACCTTCTTGGGATCCATCACGTTGTAGTTAAACAAATCGGCAGCTGTCTTAATATCAACTCCTATACCATTGTCCTGGCATACAATCTTTATCTTGCCATCCTTGCAATGACATACGGACAGCTTGACTTTACGACTTCTTGATGGAACTGCAATTGTTGCCTTTATTGAATTCGATAAGATATTGACCAAAATCGCTAATAGTTCTGACTCATACATTGGGCATGTCCGAATTATTTGTGGAACATCAGAAGTGTCAACATCAATTGAATAGTTCGTACATATTTTGTTAAAGCATGCAACAGCGTTATCAATCCTTGGCTTTATGGATAGTTTTGACATCCGTGCGTCGGGACTTGGCACCGCAACCGACAACGTCATGTTAACCAATCTTAAAAAGTTGTCTCGGTTGGTTGTCAATATGTCTGTGACTCGAGAAATCGCTTCACTATTTCCATCAACTCCTTTCAGGTAATCAATTGCTCGCTCCAAATCGCCCAAGTATGCACGCACATCATGCGCAAAAATGGATAACAACGTAGACGTTGAAGCAATCAATCTAAACCGCGACAATTCATTGGCACGTTGGTCATTAATGGACTGTATTGCATCCGTCGCCTTGGACAAAACATCTATTTGGCGTGCCAGCGTCTTGTTACCGCGATTCAAAGACCTGACCTTTTTCAGCTCTGAACGTATAAAACTAAATGCCTTGCGCTCAGTCTCAACATCAGATACAGCAGATTGCCTTCCGGCTTCTTGGTTTTTTTGTTTGCTCGCTACTGCCGCAACAAACTCCTTCTTTTTCTGCTCAGCTTCAAGTAACGCCTTTTGTGCAATATACGCATCACGATATAAAGTAGCAAAGTCGACCGCAAATCGTACGAACCGTTTTAGCTGTTCAAACGCCTCGCTTTCCAGAAAGCCCTCTCGACTTGTTTTTACAATAAACCCTTTATTATCTGACGAAACCTCCACATCGCCAACATACGCCCTACTTGAAAGCAATTGCAGAAGATATCGGTTAGGAGACGCCCCACGGAGAGACATAGCCACGCTTATAAGATCATCTTCAGTTGATACCGCACGACGTAATCCGCGGTCTTTATCAATACTCAGCCAATCATCCCCCTTCTCACCATACGGGGAGACCCTGATTCCATTATGGCGAACAAACACACCACCCCACTCATCAAGCACATCTCGCAGTGCACCAAGCGAAAGAATGCGAGGATTTCGCATTTGAGTCTTATCATACACCAAGATACCTATCTTTAGTTGCACACCTTTTAACTCATCATAACGGTGTTTGGGTGAAAAATGTACTGTTTTGAAACCCATAGCTTCCAAAGTAAAGTTTGCGACACCTGCCGGATCAACTTTTGCCGTCACGGTTCCCCATCCAGCATCAAGAATTTCCTCTCGTAAATTTACATAGCCCTTGTTGTCACCATTTGGAAAATCAAATGACAAATTAAAACCTGGATCTCGCTCAAATCCATTACGCTTTATGCCACGATTGGTTACAAGAATTGCGCAGTGCCTTTTTACATAGTTCCAATCCATTGCGGATAAGATAGTCTTATCTATATCTTGGATGGTCAGAACAGTCCCTGTCTTGGAAGCAGTTTTCAGTTCGTGAGTACACTTCACTTTAATTTCATCTAGAGACAACCCCGATCGGAACCGATTCCAATCTATAGTCAGTTGGGTAGTTTCATATTGTTCAGATGCAATTTGTGCTGTGGTTACGAGCGAAAGCTTTGATCCTAGACGCCGACAGCTAAATCGACCTATCCCCTTTGCTCCAGACTTTATTCGGCCATATCGTTTCGAGACAGGATTTACGGTCTTGTTTACGGTTGCTATCTTCATCCAGTAGTTTTTTACTTGCTCAAAAGACATTCCAATACCATTGTCTTCGATTCTCGTCTCGACGCAATCTTTATTGTCCTTTATACTAATCTTCGCCTCAAAAGCATCGGCGTCATAAGCGTTCTTAATCAACTCTAATAACGCAATGTAGGGACTGCCTACAAGCTTCTCTCCTAGTTCGGAAAGCAACGCACTATCGACAGTGAAAATCATTTCGTCATTTTTCATAACTCAACCTTTGTCGTTTTGATTGGCATTAGATAATTTGTCTCATGACTTGCTCACCATTGCGTTACAAATCAAACAGCCGCCGAAATGCGTCGATACGAGTAGTTGGATCGGCATTGCGACGCAGACCGATGGAAGCGAGAACGTCTGGCCATTCTGGATTGGTTGGCTTCCAAAGATCAATGAACTGTCGCATTCTCTCTTGTATGTCTGCTGGCGCGTTTGCTCTCGCATTGGGCTCAAGATCGGCAACTAGCATAAAAACATCACGACGGTGTTTTTTCGTGTCGTGCAGGCGGAGCGGGTCGCTCGTCTTCTGGTACTCCTCAAGAAGATTCATGTACGCAGCGGCCTTAAACACAATCAACGCCTCTCGCGTCAGGCATGGCAATCCATATTCGCGTGTACTATGCGCAAGAGCGTATTCATAGTAAGATCGTCCTAACACTATGGCGCTCATGCTCGCGTCCGGGACGTCCGGCAACGGCATAAAGGCGGCTGTACCATCCATTTCAGCCGACGAAAGAAGTTCGATCATCTCAGGATATCCCTCGGTCTTCGGCTGGAGGAATCGATAGAAGTGCGGCTTGCCATTCTTGGAGAAATAGCACGAATATTCACCCGCCGACAGGAATGCATGAAACGCCCCCGAAAACTCCGCCGACATTCGCTCTGCCACGACCAACAAGTCGATGTCCCGTGTCACGCGAGTATGATCACTTTCGCCACGAACCAACTGTACAGCAGTCCCGCCGATAATGATGAATTCGTCTTGGAACGCGCCAAAGTGTTCTTTGAACTTCTCAAAACCTGCTACCATAAAACTCTCTCCAGCATTGCCTCTCTTGCTTCTTCGATCCGTGGGTCTGCGCTTTCACGCAGCGTCAAGTAGAGTGAAAGCGGATCAACCATTCCATCGCCTCCTGCCAGCAACTTGGGATCGTATTTCCATCCCTCGACGTAATCGCCCTCATATTCGCGCCGATCCTCCTTCGCAATCTTATTCAAATCTGCCGACACGACGGCATAGGCCTTAAAATGGTCCGGCATCAACATGCTACGCTCTGCCAATGCCGAAATGCCAGAGCGAAGTGCTTGTCTGGGCGGATGGATTGTTCTGATTGTCTTGCGCACAGGCGATGTCAACACTTCTTGCGCCCATCGCCACAAAGCCCTTCCGTCATGTGCGAAAACGATGATTCCACTAGTACCTGAATATTCAATCTTTGCAAGCTGCCGACGCTCCAGTTCCTTGGCGGCACGAGTCAAATATACTTTATTGACATGAAGTTCTTTTGCCAAACGGGCATACGGCAAATCGCGGCGACCATGATTCTTGAGAATGTGGAAAAGCAAAACAACCTGAGCCCATGGCGAAAGATGCTTCCCCAATACCGGCTCTTGCGCAGCAAACGCATTGTCCGCCTTCAATTCAACCAATCCTGGGACATGTGCTATTCGCCCAGGAACTACGAACGCAATCTTGTTTCGACAAAGCCAATCATAATATTCTGCATCCATCTCACTGAAAAGCAGAATCTGCCGTTCAGGATAATACTTCTCAAGCGACTTCGCCTGGTGAACTATAATATCTGGGGCAGGTTTCTCGCCTCGTGGCAGAAGAAACAAATACCGCAAACCTTGCAGATTGCAAAACCTCGCCTCATAGACTTCGGATAGCGAAAGAGGAACCCTGCCTAACAATGGACAAAGTTCCACATTCGCGCACTTCAGACCAAGGCGCGATAGATAGTTCTGAACTTTACCAAACTGTAACGCCATGTCTCCCAAAATTGTAACATCGGTATTTTACCATTTTTCTGTAACGCCAGCAAGGGCGTGAGAGCCGAACTCTCCGTCTTTTGTTTTTGAGTATCGGTTGGAGTTGGCGAATCAGAGATGTAGGATGGTTTAGTCGAAATCGTGTCGTTCTTGTATTCGACCCGAAGGATGGTTGGCTCGTGGTTGCGTGGCGGTTGATTCCGTTCATATCGGGGTTGGGAAATAGTTGAATCGGCGTCGGTCTTCCTAATGCGGGCGAGTCCGTCCGTGGGAAAGCGGGCGAGGGGATTCCGAATGTGAGGCCGTCCGATTGACGTGCGGGAGCGCGAGCGAAGTTTGTCCGATAAAAAGCGGGCGAGTCCGTCCGATTTGCTTCGCGTGATTAGCGGACGATCCAACGGATCTGGCGAGACGCGGGCAACTGCGTTGCCCAAACCGAGCGCGGCGCTTTTCGCTCAAGTTCTCTTGGCGACAAACTGCCGCGCTCGGTTTTCCGCCTTGGGCGGGCGTCTCGCCCTCTCCATGCGCGGCACATTTGCCGCGTCCTCCGCTTTTGTGGTTGAGTTTGAATTGTGGTTGAGTAGCGGTTGGGTAGGGTCGCATAGAGTCGAATAGAGTCGGTTAGAGTCGAGCGGTCGAGCGGGCTGCGACAAATACGCGGCGAATTTGCCGCGGACGCCATCGGGGACGAACGCCCATTCAAGGACAACTACGCCCGACGAAAGAAGCTCGCCGAGATGTAGTAAGGCGACACCCGCCAGGGCTTCGCCGCAGAAGTATCTCGGACTAAAGCGAAAAGAGAAGCCCCGACTTATCGCCGGGGCTTCTCTTTTCGCTTTAGTCGCGTCCTTATTACATCTCGGAAAGCTTCTTCAAGAGAGCGTAGTTCTCCTTGAAGCCCTGCTCGGCACCCTTGAGCATAGCCTCGGCGTTCTCCTGGCCGATCTTCTTGACGAGCTGCTTGAAGCGGTTCTCGCCGCAGTCCTTCGAGAGCGCGCGCTCGGCGAAGCTGACGGTGTCGGACTTGTCGGCCGAGTCGAGCTGAAGCTTCTTCTCGGCGAGCGACGGATTGTAGCGCCAGAGCGGGAAGTGGACCGAGTCAACGGCGGCCTGCTGGTGGGCGGGACCCGTCTTCGTCAGGAGACCCTGCTCGATGCAGTGCGCGTAAGCGACGATGAGCGCGGGACCGTCGTAGTTCTCAGCCTCGTTGAAGGCCTTGACCGTAGCGGCGGGATTGGCACCCATCGAGACGTAGGCGACGTAGACGTTCTTGTACTGCATCTGCATGAGACCGAGGTTCTTCTTGGCCTGAACCTTACCGGAAGCGGCGAACTTGGCGATCGCGCCGGTAGGCGTGGACTTGGAAGCCTGACCGCCGGTGTTGGAGTAGACTTCGGTATCCATGACGAGAACCTTGACGTTCTTGCCGGAGGCGAGAACATGGTCGAGACCGCCGTAACCGATATCGTAGGCCCAGCCGTCACCGCCGAGAATCCAGACGGACTTACGGACGAGGTTATCGGCGACGGAGAGGAGCTGACGACCGACGGCGCAGGTGCAGGGACCTTCCTTACCAGAGCAGCAGCCGTTCTTGAGAGCAGCCTTGAGCTCGGCGACGGCGGCGCGCATCTCTTCGACGCCCTGACCCTTCTCGTCGTACTGGTTGATGCCTTTGATCTTCGTCAAGATCGCCTTGATGGACTCGGGAGCCTCGGGCTTGGCGAGAACCTTGTCGACGAGTTCCATGGCGAAGCCGTAGAGCTTGTCGGCGGAAACGCGCATACCGAGACCGAACTGGGCGTTGTCTTCGAAGAGCGAGTTGGACCACGCGGGACCGCGGCCGTCGGCGCGCTGGCAGTACGGGGTCGTCGGGAGGTTGCCGCCGTAGATCGACGAGCAGCCCGTCGCGTTGGCGATGAGGAGGCGGTCGCCGCAAAGCTGGGTAAGGAGCTTGACGTACGGAGTTTCACCGCAGCCCGCGCAAGCGCCGGAGAACTCAAAGAGAGGACGCTTAAGCTGGCTGTCGAGAAGCATCTTGGTATTGAGCTTAGCGGGATCAACCTCGGGAAGATCGAGGAAGAACTTCCAGTTGGCGGCCTCGGTCTTACGCAGAGGAATCTGCTCGACCATCTTAAGCGCACCCTTAGCCTTCATCGGGCACTTGACGACGCAGAGCTCGCAGCCCATGCAGTCTTCAGGAGCAATCTGGATGGTGACCTTCTCGCCGAACTTGGCGGTGAGCTTACCGGCGTCGACCGACTTGAACGTCTCGGGAGCGCCCTCGAGAGCGGCGGCGGGATAGACCTTCATGCGGATAGCGGCGTGAGGGCAGATAGCCAAGCAGTTGCCGCACTGGATACAGGCGGCGGGATCCCAAGCGGGGATGAACGCGGCGACGTTGCGCTTCTCCCACTGGGTCGTGGCGGTAGGCCATGTACCGTCGTCGGGGATAGCGGAAACGGGAAGCTCGTTACCCTTCTGGGCGATCATCTTGGCGGTGACGTTCTTGATGAAGTCGGGAGCCTCGGCAGCGACCGTGGCGGGCATCTTGAGCTTACCGGCCGTCTGAGCGGGATATTCAACCTTCTCGATAGCGGCGGAAGCGGCCTCGATGCACTTCCAGTTCATCTCGACGACGTCCTGGCCCTTCTTGGAGTAAGCCTTCTCGGCATAGTCCTTAAGAACCTGGATAGGATCGAGCTCGGTGCCGTCGGCCTTCGTGAGCTTAATGCCGGAGAGCTTGAAGAACGCGGTCTGGAGAACCGTGTTCGTGCGCGTACCCATGCCGTTCTCGCGAGCGATCTTAGCGGCGTCGATTACGTAAAACTCAAGCTTCTTGTCGATAATAGCCTGCTCGACTTCATCGGGCATGTGATCCCAGATCTCGGCGGCCGTGTAGGGCGAAGCGAGGAGGAATACGGAGCCGGGCTTGGCGGCCTTGAGCATGTCATACTTCTCGAGGTAGGGGAAGCAGTGGCAAGCGGTGAAGTCGGCCGAGTTGATGAAGTAGGGGCTGCGGATCATCTCGCTGCCGAAGCGGAGGTGGGAGATCGTAACGCCGCCGGACTTCTTGGAGTCGTACTCGAAGTAACCCTGAGCGTAGTTCTCGGTGTAGTTACCGATGATCTTGATGGAGTTCTTGTTGGCTCCGACCGTGCCGTCGGCGCCGAGACCCCAGAACATGCACTCCTTGCGGTCGCCCTTGGGAACGACGAATTCGCTGTCGCCGAGGATGTAGCGGCCCATGACGTCATCGACGATGCCGACGACGAAGTGGTCGACAGGCTTCTCGGCCGTCATGTTCGCGTAGATGTTGGCGCACATCTGAGGAGTGAAGTCCTTCGAACCGATACCGTAGCGGCCGGCGAGAACCTTCGGATATGCGTAGGAAATGATGCCTTCCTGCTTGGCCTGACCGATCGCGGCGCAGACGTCGAGGTAGAGAGGATCGTTGGCGCCGGGCTCTTTCGTGCGGTCGAGAACGGTTATGCACTTGACCGTGGCGGGAATGGCGGCGACGAAATCCTTCATCGAGAAAGGACGATAGAGGTGAACCTTGACGAGACCGACCTTCTTGCCTTCCTTAACGAGCGCTTCGACGGTCTCGTGGAGCGTATCGCAACCGGAGCCCATCGCGATGACGACGTACTCGGCATCGGCGGCGCCGACGTAATCGTAAAGCTTGTACGCGCGGCCCGTGAGCTTGGCGAGCTTGTCCATGTACTTCTGGACGATGGCGGGCGTGGCGACATAGTACTTCTCGCAGCTCTCGCGGCCCTGGAAGTTGATGTCGGGGTTCTGCGCCGTACCGCGCATCGTAGGATGCTCGGGATCGAGAGCGCGCTTGCGGAAATCTTCGACATACTTCTCGTCGATCATCTCGCGGATCTGATCCATCGGAATCTCGTCGATCTTCTGGACTTCGTGGGACGTGCGGAAGCCGTCGAAGAAGTGGAGGAACGGAACCTTGGCCTCGAGCGTCGCGGCGTGGGCGACCATCGCCATATCGTGGGCTTCCTGAACGGAGTTGGAGCAGAGCATCGCGAAGCCGGTCTGACGGCAGGCCATAACGTCGCCGTGGTCACCGAAAATGCAGAGACCCTGGCAAGCGAGCGAGCGGGCGGAAACGTGGAAGACCGAAGGAGCGAGCTCACCGGCGATCTTGTACATGTTGGGGATCATGAGGAGCAAGCCCTGAGACGCCGTAAAGGTCGTCGTCAAAGAGCCGGTCGTCAAAGAACCGTGCACGGCACCGGCGGCGCCGCCTTCGGATTCCATTTCGACGATCGAGGGAATCGAGCCCCAGATGTTCGTCTTCGCGAGAGAGGCGAGCTCATCGCACGTCTCGGCCATGGGCGAGGACGGGGTGATCGGATAGATCGCGGCCACTTCGGAGCACGCGAACGCGATTTGGGCGGCGGCGGTATTGCCGTCAACCATGATCTTTTTAGCCATTTTCCTTTTCCTTCACTTTATTTAGTGTTGTTAAATTAAAATCGGTGTCCTTGTATTATACCAAAGTTTGATTCCCTTTGCATAGAGTTTTAAAATCCCTAAAATCATCCGACTGTTCGGTTTCGACACGAACTTATTTCGGCCGCCGAGCGCAGAAATCTCATATGCGCAATGAGGGGTATGAGAGTCAGCGCATTGCAGACAAGGTCGGAAATCGGCATTGAAAGCCAGATGGCAAGAGGCTTGTCCTCGAGAAAATAAGGCAGAAACCATATTACGGGAAGAAGGCACAATCCTTGACGCAGCATCGACAGCACAATCGCCGTCAACGGCCGACCGATAGACTGGAAATACGTCGTCGCGACAACATTAAGAAAAATGCACCAGATCAGCATATTCGAAATCTGAAGATCCTTCGCCGCGATCGCGACGACCTCGGGACTGTCGGAATCTATAAAAAGCGACGACATCCAGTAATTGAAAGGAGGGATAACCTGAATTACAAAAGCGAGCGCGGAAAGTGCCGCAGTAACAAAAAGTCCTGTTTTTAGCGCTTTAAGCACACGACCGTAATTACGCGCGCCCCAGTTGTAACCGATGATCGGCTGCAACCCCTGCTGTGCTCCGAGCATCGGCATAAAAACGAGAATGAGAGCACTTTGAAACACGCCAAGAGAAGCGACCTGCGCAGTACGGGATGATTTGTCGTCCATCCACTCAACAAACGCAAATTGAAGCGAAAACGCGATGACTGAACTCATGAAGTGCTGGAGGAATGGGGCAAGGCCGATTCCGGCGGCGCGCGAAAGCAGTTTAGGATATATCCATATACGCTTAAGCCTAAGCCGGACGATCGTTTTCCTTCTCCAATAATATCCGAAAGCCCATAAACAGCTCGCCGCCATCGCGATGTTTGTGGCCCAGGCCGCGCCCGCGACACCCATTTTAAACGTAAAAATAAAAAGCGGATCCAGAATAAGATTAAGCCCAAAGCCGACTATCATACATTTCATCGAACGGACCGCACCTCCCTCGGCGCGGATTACGGCTGAAAGACCGAATGCAAGATGCGAAAAAACATGAGAAAAAAGTATAATTTTTAGATACGTTCGCGCCGATTCAAAAGCCTCTTCTCTCACGCCAGATGCGCCGCACCATCCAAGAACCGTATCTAAATTAAAATAAACAAGCGGCGGAAGAATAAAAAAGAAAAGGAGTTTCAGCGAAATGAGCTGACCTAAAAGTTTCTCGCAGGAAATCCTGTCTCCCTCGCCGAGCTTTATGGAAAGCACCGCCGCGTGACCTACACCGACAAAAACGCCGAACGCTCCAAAGAGCATTACAATCGGCATGGAAAGCGTTAAAGCCGCCGTCGCGTCAACACCGCACCCGTGGCCGATGAAGGCTCGGTCCACTACGGTGTAAAGAGAATTCAAAGTCATCGCGACCAACGCGGGCCACGAATACTTAAAAAGGAGCTTCGCCGGATTTTCGGTTGCGAGCTCCTTTAACTTAGCGGTTACTGCACTGTTCGCGCGCATCAGAAAACAACCGTCGTATCCGGCAGAGCCTCCCGTATGCGCTTCATTTCACCGCCCGACATTTTCAATTCGCCGAGTCTGAGGAGTCTTAAAGATCTCCAGGCGGACAGATCCTCGGGTAACTTTTCGATGGATGTACCGGAGAAAGACAGATCCTCGAAGCCCTGCCTTTTAGCCATCCAGTCAGGAACCTCCTTAATTCCGATGTTTCCGGAAAGATCTATCTCCTTAAGAGAGGGAAGCTCCTCCAACTGCTTCGGAACGGCCGTAAACCTGTTGTCCGCCAAATAAATCTTCCTCAACTTTGAAAGACGGGCAAAACCGTTCGTAGGCAATGAAGAAAGACTGTTGGAATTAAGCCTCAACCATTTAAGCGAGGGGAACTCGACGATCGCGGCGGTGTTCGTGAGCTTGTTGCAGTCAAGATTGAGATAATCGACCGATTTAAGGCCGTCGGCCTTAAACTTATCTAAAGAAATTCGGGATGAAAGGTTAGTCCATTTCGAATCGTAGATAAGCCCTTTCTCATAAACGCTCTCAACGGTCAGATGACTGAGGTCGGTATTTTTGAGATAAATTCTTTTTTCCGCCGGAACCGTTGATTCGGCGCTGACGGGCTCATCGTAACATCCTGATGTCGCGAGCAGTGACGCCGCGACAGCAAGGATGAATCCAACATTCGTTATGGACATAACCTTCCGCTCCCGAAGTTTTATCAGTTCGCAGCGGCGATAATGCCGGCGAAATCTTCAGCCTTAAGAGCTGCACCTCCGATAAGACCGCCGTCGATATCCTTCTTGGCGAGAAGCTCGGCGGCGTTCGAGGGCTTCATGGAACCGCCGTACTGAATGCGGACCGTCTCGGCCGTTTCGGCGCCGACGAGCTTGGCGAGAATTTCACGGATGAGAGCGTGGACCTCCTGAGCCTGGTCGGGGGTCGCGGTCTTGCCGGTGCCGATCGCCCAAACGGGCTCATAGGCGATAACGAGCTTGTCGCAGTCGGCGGCGGAAACGTCCTTAAGACCGACGTTCATCTGGCGCTCGATGACTTCATTGAGCTTTCCGGCTTCGCGCTCTTCGAGCGTTTCGCCGACGCAGACGATAGCTGTAAGACCGGCGGCGATGACGGCGCGCGTACGCTTATTGACGGTCTCGTCGGTCTCGCCGAAGTACTGACGGCGCTCGGAGTGTCCGATGATGACGTACTTAGCGCCGGCATCGAGAAGCATTCCGGTGGAAATTTCGCCCGTATAGGCGCCCTTCTCTTCCCAATGGGCGTTCTCGGCTCCGATACCGACGTGAGTACCCTCAGCGGCGGCGACGGCGGCGGGAATGTCGATAGCGGGCGTGCAGCACGCGACTTCGACGTTGGTATAGGCCTTGGTGGCCTCGGCTACAGCCTTGACGAGAGCAGCGGTCTCGGAGGGCTTAATGTTCATCTTCCAGTTACCTGCGATGATTTTCTTACGCATGATTTTATCAACCTTTCTTTTTTAGTTAAAATTAAAGCGATTCAAATTTGCGGTGCTTGACACCAGCAGCCTTAAACATCTTCTTGACGGTGTCGAGAAAAGCATAGTCGCCGCCGTATACAACTTCTTTAATGCCGGCATTGATAATAAGCTTAGCGCATGTAAGACACGGGGAAATCGTAATGTAAATTGTAGATCCCGCGATCGCCACGCCATAATACGCAGCCTGACAGATGGCATTCTGCTCGGCATGCGTGCAGAGACACTCGTCTAGATGAGTTCCGCTTTTAACCTTCCCGGAACACCTGGGACAACCGCCGTCGAAGCAGTTTTTAACTCCGCGCGGCGTGCCGTTGTACCCGGTAGAAAGAATATGGTTGTCTTTCATTATGACGGCACCTACATGACGCCTCATACAATTGGAACGCTTGGCGACGACATGGGCCGTCTCCATGAAATAATCGTCCCAACTCGGGCGCGGATCAATGACTTTCTTCTTCGCGTTTACGGTTTTCTTTGTCATAAAACTACAGTATAAAAAACTTGTGAAATGATATTATATCAAACTTTGCCCTTAAATGGCGAGAAGAAAGCAAAAAAAAAGCTGGCGTATTCCCCGACGAGCGTAGCGAGGAGCTTTTGCGAAGCAAAAGTCGCTAGAGGGACGCGTCCGTAGGACGACGCCTGGTTTTTTTTATTTTGCTGTAGCAAAATAAAAAAAAAGCTGGCGGCGTCCTACTCTCGCACGGGCGAGTCCCGCACTACCCTCGGCGATGGAGAGCTTGACTTCTGTGTTCGGAATGGGAACAGGTATTTCTTCTCCTCTATGGCCACCAGCAAAAAGCTGTAAGTTGAA
>JAFXEU010000027.1 GCA_017520845.1 Kiritimatiellia bacterium
AAGTCACGCCCGAGAAGATCAACGACGACCCCGACGAAGAAGGCTACTATCTCGGCAACGTAGCCACCGCCGACTACTACCGCATCGGATTCTTCATCTTCAACATACGACGAGGCTCCATCGCCAACCGCCGCGTAGGACTGCGACGTTTAGTAAGAAATTTCACCAACCCACGATGGGGAGAATTCGACGCCGCCCTCGTCATCTTCAACGAAAACCCCTCCTCGCTCCCAAATCCCGATCCCAACACTCGCTCCCCGCACCCGTCCCCGTCCCCAAATCCCGCTTCCTCCCCATGGCGTCTATCCTTCATCAGCGACATCAAAGGCAAAGCCACCGCGCCAAAACGCTACACCTACGTCTTCGGCTACCCCGACCTGCTCTACAAGACACCCATCGAACGCTTCGCCATACTTCAGAAAAAAGGCATCACCTTCGAGAACCTCATGACAGCCTTCTCCGTCGAGGCTCTCTCCGACGAGTTCTTCGACAAATACCGCGAGCAATACGCCGACTTCATCCAATACATCACAGGCAAACGATTCGTCAAGTCGGGAAGCAAGTGGGAAGAAAAGAAACTCGGCGAACCCAACGACAAACTCATGCAAGCCTTCAACCACGACGAGAAGAAGATACGCGACTACATCAAGAAGATGATGGGACGCATCACCTTCCTACACTTCCTGCAACGCAAAGGCTGGATGTGCGGCGACCTCAACTATATGCAGAATATGTTTCAGAACTCAGCATACAAAAACGACTACTTAGACTCCGTCCTTGAACCATTGTTCTTCGGAATCCTCAACACCAAACCCGCCGAACGTGAAGCCCTGTTTACGGAATATGGCTGGGACAAAAACCTCCTCCACGAATGGCGCGACATACCATATCTCAACGGAGGACTCTTCGAACGCGACGACACCGACGAACCCGAAAGCCGTTTCCCCGCCGAATATTTCCAACGACTCTTCCAGTTCTTCAGCGAATACAACTTCACCATCGACGAAAACGACCCCAACGACGCCGAAGTAGGAGTAGATCCCGAGATGCTCGGCAAGATATTCGAGAACCTCCTCGAAGACAACAAAGACAAAGGAGCCTTCTACACCCCGAAAGAGATAGTGCGCTACATGTGCCAGGAGTCGCTCATCGCCTACTTAGAAACTAACACCACCATAGCCAAAGACAAGATACGGCAGTTTGTCCTCACGCCCGAAGAAGGCGTCGCCCACATACCCGACAACAAGAAAGACAAGCTCCTCAACGCCCTCAAAAACGTCAAGATCTGCGACCCCGCCATCGGCTCCGGAGCCTTCCCCATGGGATTGTTAAACGAACTGTTGAAATGCCGCGAAGCACTCACTCCCAATCTCGCACCCTTCCCCAATTCCCCATACCCAAATCCCGTACCCGTCCCCCGTTCCCTCCTCAAAACGGAGATAATCCAAAACAACATCTACGGCGTTGACATCGAGAAAGGAGCCGTCGATATAGCCCGTCTGCGTTTCTGGCTCAGCATCGTCGTTGACGAAGAAAAAGCCTCGCCACTGCCCAACTTAGACTACAAGATCATGCAAGGCAACTCCCTCATCGAGAGCTACAAAGGCATGGACCTC
>JAFXEU010000028.1 GCA_017520845.1 Kiritimatiellia bacterium
AAGACTTGTGAACATGCCGACATAGCGCGGCGCCTCAAAACGCAAGCGCATATGTCGACATGTTTGCAAGTCGTCGTTGTTTTAATCGGTTGTCAAAGATCAATTCAAATTAAAAAGAATTGTTCTCATTATACCTGTCCCTCAAGGTGTAAAAGAAGAGCGAAAAGCGAAGGGAACTGCCGCGCGAGGAGCGCGAGCGGAGGGCGGAGCGTTGCCGCGATGGGGGCGGTAGAGGTAGCAAGAGGCGGAAGATGGCGGGGTGTAGCCGATGTTGGGCGCTGCACAGGGGGACAGTCCCCCGGGGGCAGGTGAGGGGGACTGTCCCCGCCAGGTGGGTGGGAGGGGTGGAGGTGAATGGTGACGAGAAATATGGTATAATAGGATGAATGAGCGGTTTCGTACATTTACATCTTCATACGACTTATTCACTTCTTGACGGACAGTGCCAGATCGTGCCACTCGTAAAGAAGGCGCGCAAGCTCGGCATGAAGGCGCTCGCCGTTACGGATCACGGCAATCTTTTCGCTCTTAAATCGTTCTATGACGAGTGCCGCGCGAAGAACGCCAAAAAATACGGAGACTTGGCTGACGCGACGATAAAGCCGATTCTGGGGTGCGAGGCGTACGTCACTTCGACGGGCGATCTTAAGAGCCGCGACAAGAGCGAGAAGCGTCACCATCTCTGCCTTCACGCCAAAAATCTGACGGGTTATCATAATCTCGTAAAGCTCATCTCAACCGCGCATATCGACGGCTTTTATCATAATGCGCGTATCGACCACGCGCTTCTGGAGAAATATCACGAGGGTCTTCACTGCTCGTCGGCGTGCATCGCGGGTGAAGTTTCGCGCGCCATCGACAACGGAGATATGGCCGAGGCGGAACGCATAGCGAAGTGGTACAAGGATCTTTTCGGCGATGATTATTCGCTTGAAGTGATGCTTCACAAGTCGACCAAGTTCGGCGATGACATTCCGCTTGAGACGCGCAACGATTTCCGCGATCTCTACGAGCGCCAGGTCAAGGTCGTAAAGGGAATGCTCGAGCTCGGCAAAAAACTCGATATCCGCGTGATCGCGACGAACGACGTCCACTTTCTCGAAAAGGACGACGACGATTCCCATGACGTGTTGCTCGCGCTTTCGACGGGCGCGAAGATGAGCGACACGAAGCGAATGATCTACACGGGCGAAGAGTGGTTCAAGAGCGAGGAGGACATGCGTCGGCTTTTCGCCGAAAATCCCGAGCTTATCGACAATACGCTTGAGGTCGCCGACAGAATAGAGGAATATAAGCTCGACTCCGATCCCATCATGCCAAAGTTCGACATTCCCGCGAGTTTCGGCACCGAAGAGGGGACGAAGGAGAAGTACGACGAGTCGACTTTGACCGACATGTATCCGCCCGGGCGCGTCGACAAGCTCGGCGGTTACGACAAGGTTATCCGAATCCAGTTCGAGGCGGAGTATCTCGCTTCGCTTGTCTGGGCGGGCGCGAAGAGGCGCTGGGGCGAAGAGCTTTCGGACGAGATCAAGGAGCGCGTCCAGTTCGAGCTCGACACAATCCGCACGATGGGATTCCCCGGATACTTTCTTATCGTTCACGACTATATCCGCGCCGCGCGCGAAGAGTGCGGCGTATGGGTCGGCCCGGGGCGCGGCTCGGCGGCGGGTTCGGCGGTCGCGTACGCGCTCGGGATCACGAACGTCGACCCGATCAAGTACGATCTTCTTTTCGAACGCTTTCTGAATCCCGACCGCATTTCAATGCCCGATATCGACGTCGACTTTGACGACGCGGGGCGCGAGCTTGTCTTGGATTACGTTACGCGTAAGTACGGCGCCGATCATGTCGCCCACATCGTGACGTTCGGTCAGATGGCGGCGAAGTCGGCGATCAAGGACGTCGGGCGCGTTATGGGCTATCCGCTTGGAGATACGAATAAGCTCGCCAATTTCGTGCCCGACACTCCGAAGATCACTCTTTCGAAAGCGCGCAAGGAGTCGCCCGATCTGGAGGCGGCGTTCAATTCGGAGGATCCCGTCGTCCATAAACTGATGGAGCGCGCCGAGAGGCTTGAAGGTTCGATTCGTCAGCCCGGCGTCCACGCCTGCGGCGTCATCATTTCGCGCGATCCGCTTATCGAAACGCTCCCCGTGATGCCGACGCCCGACAAGGCGGGCTCTAAGAAAACTGACGCGGAGGATAAGGGCGACAAACTTCTTACGACTCAGTACGACGGACACTTTGTGGAGCCGGTCGGCCTCTTAAAGATGGACTTTCTCGGCCTTAAAACGCTCACCGTCGAAAAGGAGTGCGTAAAGCTTTTGGGGCCCAACAACCCGCGCGTTCCCGAGGCGATACGCGGCGAAGACGGTTTTCTCGATCCCGATAAAATCCCCGACGACGACCGCGAGACGTACGAACTTTTCGGACGCGGCGAAACGACGGGTCTATTCCAGTTCGAATCCGACGGAATGAAGAAGCACCTTATGGCGCTTCAGCCCGAAAGGCTCACCGACCTCGTCGCGATGAACGCTCTCTACCGCCCGGGACCGATGGCGTACATCCCCGACTTCATCGACCGCAAGCAGGGCCGGAAGGAAGTCGTCTACGATCATCCCGAGATGGAGCCGCGCCTTAAAGACACGTACGGCATCACTGTTTATCAGGAGCAGGTCATGTTGCTTTCGCGCGATCTCGCCGGCTTCACACGCGGCGAATCCGACAAGCTCCGAAAGGCCATGGGTAAAAAGCTCATGGATATCATGGCCGAGCTCAAGGAGAAGTTCGTTAAAGGGTGTCTCGCCAATCCCAAGTTCCGCATCGGCGTTGGCAGAGCGAAGAGAAGGCGCGCGAGCTTATCGAGAAGATTTGGAAGGATTGGGAGGCGTTCGCGTCGTACGCGTTCAACAAGTCTCACTCCGTATGTTACGCGTGGATCGCCTATCAGACGGGCTACTTAAAAGCGCATTATCCGGCCGAATTCATGTGCGCCCAGATTTCGTCCGAAATCGGCAACTTCGATAAGCTTCCCGGCTTCGTAGCCGAGGCTCAGGAAATCGGTCTCGACTTAAGGCTCCCCGACGTAAACGAATCGGGGTCGCGCTTCGTGCCGACCGCCGACTCGAAAGGCATACGCTACGGCTTGGGCGGCATAAAGGGCGTCGGCGAAATGGCGGCCGATGCGATCGTCGCGGAGCGCGAGGCTAACGGACCGTACACTGGATTTCTCGATTTCTGTCTGCGTCTCGCGGGGACGGCCGCGATGAACAAGCGCGTTCTTGAAAACCTGACGCGCACAGGCGCGTTCTCGACGCTCGAGCCGAACCGCGCGAAGCTTTTCAACAATATCGAGTTCGCCCTTAAGAAGGCCCAGCAGAAAGCGAAAGACGCTCTCAGTATCCAGTCTAACTTTTTTGACATCATGGCTGGCGGCGAGGAGAAGGTGAGCGACGCCGAGCTTACCGATACGCCCCCATTCTCGCCCGTCGAAGATCTCGCCAACGAGCGCGAGATGCTCGGCGTTTTTGTTTCGGGCCATCCGCTCCAGAGCTGCCGCCGCGTGATTTCCGAGATCGCCACGTTCCGCGCCTCGCAGCTCGCGAACGTCGAGGAGGTCGACGCGCTCTTGAAGGCTCAGCCGGTATCGCGCTGGCGCAAGAAGCAGAATCCCCATTTGAAGGACGAGATGGGGCTCAAGCAGCTCGATGTCAGGATGGTCGGCTCTTTGTCGTCGTGTTCGATAAAGATGCCAAAGCCGCGCCCCGACGGCTCGCTCGGCCAGAAGTGGGCGATTCTCACGCTCGACGACGGTTCCGGCACGATCGACGCTTTCGCGTTCGCGAAGGTCTGGGAAAAGTTCAATCCCGTCGAGAAGGGCGATCCTTCGGGTCTCGGAGCCATAGAGAAATCCGTCGATAATCTCGTTATGCTCTGCGGCGAGATTTCGCACCGCATAAACTACGAGAAGGACGACAAGGTCGAGAAAAAGAATCCGTCGCTCGGTGATTTGAATTTTACGCTTAAAGAGGCGTATCCTCTTTCGGCGATTCTGCCGCAGGTCTCGAAGGGCCTGAAAATCAAGATGAAGTACGAGGATGACGCTCTCGGCGAGAAAGTGTCGAAAATCTACGACATCGCCCAGAAGCACAAGGGCGCTCTTCCCGTCGCGATCGAACTTCATTATGCGGACGGTACCGTAGTTGATATCGACTTAGGTCCCTTAAGCCGAGTCGACTGCAATATGGAGTTTCTCGCCGAAATCGCTAAGGTCGTTCCTCAAGGCGACACGACATTCTCGCCTTGTGAGAAAATTTATTTTGCCCCTCCCGAAGAAAAGCGCTTTTCAAAAAGTTTTTAACGACATCTTAAAGGAGCAGAGATTATGAGCAAAGATAATCCGTTTTTCACGAGAAGAGAGTTTATCGCGGGAGCCGCGGCGGGTGCCGCATTTGCGAGCCTTCCTTCGTTGGGCGCGCCGAAGTCGAATAGCGCCAAGTCGACCTACATCGTTTCTGTTTTGGGCGATACTCATTACGACACCGAGCCCGAGAGCGTCTATCATTCCAACTACGACTACAACAACCGCTGGGCGAAAGCCGTGAAGGAAGAGTTTTACCGCAACGGAGTCATGTGGAGAGAGCTTTGCCCTTCGCTTATGGCGGCGAGCGCGAAAATCGCGGAGAAGAGAAGTCCTGATTTCATTCTTCAGCTCGGTGACCTGATTCAGGGCGATTGCGGTGACCCGGCCGTTCATAAGAAGATGCTTGATGACTGCATAAAGAAATTTGTCGCCTACTACAAGAAGCCGTATCCGTTCCTGACGGTTATCGGCAATCACGATTTCCGCGGCAAGGGTGCAAGGAAGGCCTACTTCGAGTATATGAACCCCTACAATGAGAAGGAGATCGAAAAGATTACGGGCGTTAAGCCGGAGAAGGCTAGGTATCCCGTATTTTCCTTCCGTCATAACGGGGACCTTTGGGTGTTCTGCGATTTTGAAACCAAAAAAGGCATCGATAAGATATCCGAAATCATCGAGGGCGCCGACGACGCCCGTCATGTGTTTCTGGTTACGCACGGTCCTTTTGTTCTCTGTCCGTCCGCCTCGCCATACGCCTGGCGCCTCGCCGGAAGGTATGTGAGCGAAGAGAGCCGCAAGCGTCTTTACATCGCGCTTTCGCGCCGTCACGCGATTGTTCTTTCGGGCCATATCCATACGACGACGTATTACCGCATAGAGAATGAATACGGCGGCTTTACCGAAGCGTCGGTAAGTTCCGTCTACTCAAGCAGCAGGCGTGAAACGGTTGATCCGATTTTCAACAAGGTTGAGGATTATAAGTTAAAAGGCAAGATGGGTCAGTCGGAGGTCGCGCTCTTTAAGTCCGGAATGAAAGAATTCTATCATAGTATCGGCTCCGGTCATTACAGGCTTTATGTCGCCGACGGCGGCGTCGCGCTCGAGTTTTATCCCGGCGCTGCCGAAAAGCCCGGTAAGACTTTCATAATGAAGAAGCTTAAAAAAGTCTGACAACCGCGATTGAGGGGGACTGTCCCCTTTGTGATTATAGACATAAAACCAACTATTATGATATAATATTGCTCGTAAGAGTTGGAAAGGAGGCTGTTATGATATTAGGAAAGGTTGATGATTTAATAATTGATATTGGCTCTATGCTTAAACGAGAGAGACTCTATCAAAATCTTAGTCAGAAAACCGTCTCTGAGCGTAGCGGAATATCGGAAAGCGCTCTTAAGAATCTTGAAGGTGGGTGCGGCGCATCGCTGAGAACATTTATTCAGGTATGTCGTACACTTGGTAAAGATGAATGGATTTTGCGGTTAGGACCCGCAGATGCAGTTTCAGTCGAGGATTATGCGAAACGGGGAG
The DNA here is from genome assembly GCA_017520845.1 of Kiritimatiellia bacterium. Lineage (GTDB taxonomy): Bacteria > Verrucomicrobiota > Kiritimatiellia > RFP12 > UBA1067 > UBA1067. The sequence goes on from JAFXEU010000028.1 coordinate 5,897, forward strand.
GGCGACCTAGAGTACGTGCGGCGGCTTCAAGAAAGGCGGTGCGCTGATGTATTCGCATGTAAAAGCGATTGAAGTTTCGCTTTGGGGGCGTCACGTTGGTACGATAGTTCCTAAAACGGCGACTCATTACCGATTTAAATATGATGATGATTTTCTTCGCTCCGGTATTGAAATCGCGCCGTTTGAGCTTCCCCTGCAAAGAGGTCGCGGCGAATTTTCGTTTTTAGAACGTCCTGCGTCGGCGTTTTATGGATTGCCGTCGGTTTTTGCCGATTCCTTGCCTGATTCTTTTGGTAACAGTGTTATTGACGCGTGGATGGAACGCCAGAATGTCATGAAGCCGTCGGTTACGGCGTTGGATCGTTTAGCTTATGTCGGTTCGAGGGCTATGGGTGCATTGGAATATGCTCCTCAGCGTGGTCCGCGGCGTGATGCGTTTTTAGCGATTCGAATGAAAAATATAGTTGAGCAGTCTCGTCATGTATTAGATCGTAAGCTTGAGAAGATTTCAGGCCCGGATGCTCTTAGAGAAATATTCAAGGTCGGATCATCTGCTGGCGGCGCACAGGCTAAGGCTGTTGTCGGATGGAACCCTAAGACTGATAAGTTTTGCGTCCCGAGTGACGAGATGCCGGAAGGTTTTGAGCATTGGATTATAAAAATTACACCGGACGAACGCCCTTACCTTGGAGTCGCCGAATATCGGACTTACGAGTTGGCGAAAATGTGCGGAGTGGAAATGAGCGAATCGCGCCTCTATGAAATAGATGGCGTGCAGCACTTTATGACGCGCAGATTTGATAGAGAAGGTCAGCGTCGTCATCATTTGCAGACATTCCGTGCGATGCGCTCTTTGCCGCCTGATGTATCATTGGAGATGAATTCTTACGGGCAGTTGTTCGAAACGCTTGTTGCGCTGAATCTCGGTTATGACGCGCTTTCGCAGATGTTTCGCCGTATGGTATTTAATGTTTATTCGGACGAAACGGATGATCATTCGAAGAATTTTTCATTTATGATGCGAGAGGGCGGTGCATGGGGATTGTCGCCGGCTTATGATCTTACGGGCGGTGTTCCTCCGGAAGCGCCGGAGGGTGATGCGCGGCGTGACTGGACTAATTGTCATGCTATGAGCATTAACGGCAAGCAATCCGATATAACAGATGAAGATTTATTGGAGATGGGTGCTCGATATTCAATAGGCACTGCAGAATCAATCCTTGCGGACATAAAACATATATTTAAGAACGTGGAACCCCAGCTATAAAAATAAAACAATAGAATAGCGCAGGGGACTCCTATGAGAACAATTGTCAATAGGCTATCGCAAAGCGATTCCGCAGAGGCGTGGAAGCAAGTGATGTCTGTCTCCTATTCGCGCTCTGCAGATTGTATCTGCCTCGCATATTATAATGCGTTAACGGAGGTGCTACCTGTCCCTCGCATTCTATGATGCGGACCCCACTCCCGCACTCATCCGTAACGCG
>JAFXEU010000029.1 GCA_017520845.1 Kiritimatiellia bacterium
CCGTAGCCGGGCGCATACTTTTTAGATGAGCCGATTTATGCAGGACTCGACCCCGAGCCAAATCTAAAGATTGGCGAGCGGGTCTAGAGGACGCAGAAATCGGCCATATCAAAAGTGGAGCACGGTTGCCCAAATCCGTGGTCGCATTTATACATAGCATAGCAACAATCAAGCAAAAGAAAAGCGCGAAGCCAATAAGAATTACTGTTGGACAAAATGAATAAAGCAAATGGGGAAAGGTGGGGATATTCCAAAATTGTATTGCATTGCGGCGGTCGGACAAATTTGATAAACTTAATTCAATTTCATCAGAAGAAATCAATCAAACGGCTGGGTGAGATTTATACTATACATTTTCAAAGGAAACATTCTTATGAGCAATCTTCCGGGAAAACATTTCAAACATTGTGTAAACGCGCTGAAGTATTCTTTGCAGGGATTTATCGCATGCTTCAAAAACGAGGTCGCGTTCAAACAGGAGGTGTTTGTCGGCATACTCAACCTTATAGCGGTTTTTGCACTCCCGCTTCATTTCGGCATACGGCTTTTGATGATAACGCTGTGGGTGCTTTTAATCTGCGTCGAATTACTTAATTCAGCCATTGAGGCGGTCGTAAACATCGCCTCCCCCGAATATCATGAACTGGCCAAACGGGCGAAAGATTACGGAAGCGCGGCGGTTTTCTGCATTTTGACGCTTTTCTTCGGAGGATGGATCATTATCGCGTCATACTTCATTTACAAACTGATGTAAATGAAGCAAAATACGTTCCGTTCCTCCCGTTCGCCGGCTTACCGGCGGATTACGCCGTCGCCGGTCACCGTATACTTGTAGGTCGTAAGTTCTTCAAGCCCCATCGGACCGCGGGCGTGAAGCTTATCGGTCGAAATACCGATCTCCGCGCCCATGCCGAATTCGGCGCCGTCGGTGAATCGGGTCGAAACGTTGTGATAAACGCATGACGAATCGACATCACGCAGGAATTCCGCAGCGCGCGCCTCGTCGAGCGTGATGATCGCATCGCTGTGACCGGACGAATTCGCGTTGATGAAATCGATCGCCGCGCGGTAATCCGCGACCGTCGCGACATTAAGGTCGAGCGACAGATACTCCACGCCCGCCTCGTTCTCATGGAGCGTAACGCCCTTGTCGGCGGCCCACGCCTTAACCATCGGGAGGAACATCGGCGCTAATTTCTCATGAACGAGCAGAGTCTCTACGGCGTTACACGCGCTCGGACGCTGAACCTTCGCGTTATCGATAATCGAAAGCGCCATCGCCATATCGGCCTTATCGTCGACGTAAATATGACATACGCCCTTGTAATGCTTAAGAACGGGAATCAAAGCCGCCTCACACATCGCGCGGATGAGACGCTCGCCACCGCGCGGAATCGCGACGTCGATAAGCCCGACCGCCCTGACCATCTCGGCGACGGCGGCATGATCGAGAATCTCGACGAACTGCACCGCGCCGGAAAGAGCGCCGAGCGCTTTGCGGAGCGACTTCGCGAGGGCCGCATTGGAACGGATCGCCTCTTTCCCGCCGCGAAGAACAATTGCGTTACCGGTCTTAAGGCAGAGCGCGGCAGTGTCGACTAAAACGTTGGGGCGCGATTCAAAAACGACGGCAACGACTCCGAACGGCTCACGCACCTTCTTGATACTGATTCCGCTCGGCCTGTTGCGCGTCCATATCGTCTCGCCGACGGGATCGGGGAGAGAGGCGACGTATTCGACGCCCTCGACCATCGAATCGAAGCGCGCGGGCGTAAGTGTAAGGCGATCGGTCATCGCGGCGGAAAGTCCGGATGCAACCGCAGCTTTCACATCCTCGGCGTTCGCAGCATAAATCTCTTCCCTGTCGGCGCGAAGCTGCGCGGCAACGGCGCGAAGAGCCGCGTTCTTCTCTTCCGTCGAAAGCTTTCTCAACTCGGCGGCAGCGGCGCGCGCGGCGACGGCGAGAGAACGGATTGTTTCCTGAATAGTCGATGTTTCCATACTAAATCACCTTAAAGAGCGTTACCGGGGAAGAAAGTGCCGATTTCACGACCGGCGGCAAGCTGTGAAAGCGTAGCCTTTCGGCCGTTGGCGATATATGTGTCGATGCCGCTTTGAACAGCGGCCTTAACAGCCTTAAGCTTCGAATCCATCCCGCCTTTGGAGAGAGAGCCCTTCTCCTTGGCGCGCACAAGCTTCATGACATTGCGGAAGCTCACGACCTCGGGGATGCGTTTACCCTCGGCGTCGAGAAGTCCGTCAACCGTCGTCAGAAGAACGAGCGTATCGGCGCGAACGAGCTTGGCGATAAGAAAACTGAGCCAGTCGTTGTCGCCGAAAGTGTGACCTTTGATCTCTTCATCCGCGACAACGTCGTTCTCGTTGACGATCGGCACGATACCGGCGCGCACGAGATGATCAAGAGACTTCTTGACGTTCTGGCTCTTGCGGCGCTCTTCAAAATCGTCATGCGTGAGCAGGATCTGACCGATCTTAACGCCGCGATCAGCGAAAAGCTTTTCGTATTCACATATAAAACGGGCCTGGCCTACGGCAGCGCACATCTGAATATCGTTCGTATCGGTCGGTCTGGACGAAAGTCCCAGCGCCTCGACACCTGCCGCAACAGCGCCTGAGGAGACGAAAATCACCTCATAGCCGGCCTTTCGCAAAGCGCAGATTCCGTCGACGATGCGTTTCAAAGCGACACGATCGGGACGACCCGCTTTAGTAGCGATTGCGTGGGTTCCTACCTTGACTACCACGCGCGAAGAATATTTCTGTTCTGTCATACCCTTAAATTATACCATAAAATGGAGGTTTTATGCTATTTCTACCGCCAGACGGGAATAAAGAGGAGGTCTACGCTCGTTCCTTCCTTCGGATCGGTTTCGTATCTGAAGAATCGCCAGAGGAAGGACGTTTTCGCATATCCGTTCGTCTTCGAGTCATAGGTAAAGCCCGGGAACACGTCGAGCGAAACGTCACCGTTCTTCTCTTCCCAGTCCCAGAGCTTCAAAAGCACCTTTCTGCTCGCGTAACTCCTGTTCGTCATGCGATCGCGCTTATGTGAAGCGTTGTAAAGGAAGAAGAATAAAGACGACTCACCTTCTTCGACATCAGAAATTTTCCTGCGCGTATTTATATCAAAAGTGACTTTACGCTCGCCTTCATATCTATAGGCAAGGCGGTTACCCTGATCGTGTTTATACGTGATTTTATACTCTTTCCCCTTCCAGGGAACACTGCCCGATACATTTCGGTCATTATCGGATACAAGACACAGATCGGCATTGTTGTACGAGTAGAAATAAGTACCTTTCTTTATCGGCTCTATCGACTTAATTTCACGACACTCCTTCTTGGCGTTCCATGTCCAGTTAGTATAGACGGCATCCCAGATTTTTATCTCTTCGGGCAGTTTATCCATATCGAGATAAGCGTACTCTTTGTCATAATCCGCATCCTTCTCCTTATTGTAGAACGGGAAGAGCCACCATCCGGTTTCACGCCCCGAGCGCTTGCCGGCAAGAGAAAGCGCGAAATAACTGTTGGTCTGAGTGGTGCCGCCACCGTCCCAGGAATAAAGAAGCGACTTAAACGATTTATCTTTCTTATAATCAAAGACGGGGAAAAGCCAGCCTCCTTCCGTCTTGCCGGAACGGGTCCCTGCAAGACCGCAAGCGAAATAGCTGTTAGTCTGGCTCGTTCTGCCGCCATCCCAAGAGTACGGCAGAGAATAAAAGCCCTTATCCTTGTCCCGGAAGAAAACGGGGAACGCCCACTGCGAGCCGTCCTTGCCTGTCGCATCGGTCTTAGATCCCGCAAGTCCCGCGAGCGCATACCAATAGCTCTTCTCCGAATTCGTCGACCAGTTCGCTCCCGAAAGGATCGGCAAAGAGAAAAATCCCTTCTCGCCCTTCTTCTCGTCATTCCATTTTGAAAAGAGCGCCGTCGAAAACTTCGTCTTATCGCGGGTATAAAGCGGCAGCAGCCATTCATTATCGCCGTCGCGCCCGTAAAGCGGAGTTATAAACGAATCCTTGTCCTTATAATAAAGCGGTATGAGCCAGCTTGAATCATCCGCCTTGGATTGCCCGTAGAGCGGAGTTAAAAAGCGAGTCTCGTCGCGGTAGAAGAGCGGCGCGAGCCACTGACATTCATCATTATGCCCGTAAAGCAAGGTATAAAAACTTTTGGGGTCGTTATAGTAAAGAGGGAAGACCCAGCTCGCGCTACCGGCATCGCTTTCAACGAAACCTGTAAATCCCATAAGCGCATAAAGAAGTTTTTCTTTACGCTTTAAATCGCGGTAATATCCCGAAAGTAAAGGAAGTGAAAACGCCGAGTTAATCTTACCGTCGTCTCCGTAAGCGCACCAGAACGGCAGCGACAAAAATGATTTTTCATCCTTGTAGAAAAGCGGCACGACCCAATCGCTGGTCTTATTCCAGCCGCCTAAGGCGGTAATCAGCTTTTCGTTGTCTTTGTAATACAGAGGAATCGTCCAATTTGCATTTTGCGTTTTGCCGTAAATTGGAGTAATGAACTTTTTGGAATCGCGGTAATACAAAGGAAGAAGCCAGGACGAATCCTTGGCGCTGCCGTAAAGAGGCGAGAGAAATTCTTCCTTGTTCTTGTTGTGATAATAAAGCGGAAAAACCCATGACGCCATATATTCGCCGTTCGTATTTGAGTCTCTTCCCGCAAAGCCGAGGAGAATCCGATTTTTAACCGTACCGCCGCTTTGATGACGAGCGTATGGAATCGAATAGAAGCTTCCCCTCTCCCAATGATAGAGCGGCCAAAATCTGTGCTCGGTAAATTCTCCACCGCGACGATTGTACCCGGCTAAGCCGCAAACCGTCCAGAATTTGCTCGTGCTAGGGGTATCGTCTTTAGCCTCATAACTCTCATAATAATAAAGCGGAAAAAGCGTGTGCCAAAGGCCGTCTCTATAACTGAGCGTTTCAGCCCAGAAAAACGGAAATACGCAAAATCCGCCGCTCGACTTGTCTGTAGACCAAAAGAACGGAAAGACACCCGCGAATTCATCGTTGTACCAGACGGCGGGGAAAAGACAAAAGTAAGGATCTTTAGAGTAGTCGCTTCCCCAGAAGAACGGGAAAATCCGATAATCCTTATCGTCCGTATCAAACTGCGCTATCGGCCAGAGGACATTGTATTCATCATACTCGCCCATTCCGCTTTTCTTGTACTGCGAATAAAGAGGTCTTAAGGCGAAATGATCGCTGCCGAACGATACGAGCGGCCATGCTACCGAACCGACGGGCTCGCGCCAATACGCTACTGGCCAAAGGTTTACGCGATCTTCGACCGCGCCCGTGTACTTTACGGTATTGCCTTCATAAAACGGCGTCGACGAAAACTCTTTCATCGAGCATCCGCTCAACAAAGACAACCCGACAGCGGCTATAAGAATCTTCTTCATATCATTCCTCCTTTCAGATTGCATCCTGAGCGAAAATTTCCTATAAAATCTTCTGCGCAAAACGCTCTCCATTTTGTAATCACACGATTACTTTATCATAAATTCGCATACCTTGTCAACTGCGGAATCTGCCCGTTCCTACAGCTGCGATTTCACTTTCTTAAAAGCCTTTTCCATTTTTGCGCGCTCGCCCCAGGCGACGCGAACCTTTTCTGGATTAAGAATGCGACAATGGCCGGTAACGATATTGCGCTCGAGCTTCCAGCCGTCCTTCTCGTCGAGAATATCCCACCATACTCCCGCATCCATAACCTTCCACTCGAAATTGATTTTATCCTGAGGCACCATGACGCGCACACCTTTAGATTCTTTACCGTCCAAGACACGAGAAAGTTCCTCAAAATAAAACGACGCGTGATGATTTGCGATTTCTTTGACCGCGTCGAATCTCCCCCAGAATGCGTCAATAACCGTATTCTTAGTGATATCCTCGGGTACGCGAACCTCCTTTACGTTCTTCGGCGTCTTAAACGCCGCCGAAGCCCCGTACGCGGGACCGTCCTCGCCGCCCGCGATCGTATAAATATACTTCAACGTTATATCATCCGGATTTGCGACCACGATCAGCGGCTCTTTTGAGCCAAGGCCCATTCTCTGAAGTTCAAAATCGTTGGCCGGGATTGCAGGCGCAAGCAAAATGCCGCGCTTTATCTTAACGCCGTCCAATGAAAGCCTCGCCAAAGACCTCGCGACGATCCTCCCGCCGAGCGAATGCCCGACGAGCGTAAGACGAGCGCGGCGATTTTCCGGCATCTTTTTAATCTCGTCCGCCAATTTCGCCGCTTCCAGATCGGCGTTCTTGGCGGCGGTCGTCCAAAGCTGATTGCCGTCCCATTTACGGAAACTTGTCTCACTAGCCGAAAAAACATTAGTAAAACTGTTCCACGCCAATTCTTCCGGCTCTTTCGTCCGCATCCATCCAGGCACGTACCACGCTTCATCGGCATCTGAATTTTTATCCGCAGTTCTGCAAATCGCCTTATCTGCAAATAAGGACGCACACATTAACGATGCGAAAAACGCCGATTTGATTTTGATGTTGAATTTCATCTCTTTTACTTACGCCTTATTGTACCAATCGTTCAGCTTCGCGTTGAATTCAAGGCGTGGGAGTTTAGACCACTCGACGACCGAAGAGGTGATATCCTCGATATGCATCTTTACGCGGCGGCGGCGGACGAACGGCGACCAGAAGAACCACAGCAAAACGCTCTTGATAAAAGTCGGCACAAATGCCGGAGAAGTCGTCCGGTTCTTTCGCGACCAGATCGATCCCCAAAGTCCGCGCGTTCTTACGCCGATGACGCGAATTTTAGGCGGAAGGTCTCCGCAAATATTGTGGGCGAGCTGACGGGTGCCGATATCTTCGCGCTCGCTCTCGGTCTGAATATGGCCAGACGGATAGAAAATGACGTTACCGCCGTCCTTAAGCGTATTCTTAACGATATCACCCAACCCTCTCGCTATAGACGCGCCGGCGCGGGAGCGGTTTTTGCGGAGATCCGGAACGGGTACCGCGCCGAGAGTCTTCAACACGCGCGGCGCTACAATGCCGGCCTTAAAGAAAGACTCGTCCGAAAGCGGTTTTAACGGAGTCTTCCAGAACGTCACGCCCACGAGCATCGGATCGACCATGGCAGGATGATTAGGCAAAACGAGAACCGTTGAATTATTAGCCTTTATATCTTCCAATACATCTAAGCCGTCTACGGTTACATTATATCGTCTCGCGAAAATCCATCGTCCTAGACAAAGAAGAACGGAACGGTAACTGAAGATAAACAAAAACGGTACGATTAAAAAAACGACCGCGATGAGAAAGAGAAACGCCTTTGGCCCTGCTAGATAGCTTATGAGCGCATAGCATCCGCTCGATACAAGCATAAAGAGAAAAGAGACCTGATTAAAGTACGAGAGTATCGTATTGAGCTTGGGCCCCTTGACTACCTTTTGAATTTCAGCGTCGAACGGAAGCTTAAAGAATCCAAGATCAAAAGCGAGAATGCCTAAAACTGCCGCAAAACAAATCGGAGACATCGGCACAAAATAAAGAACCGCCAAAAGCGCCGCGGCGATCCATCCCGTCAAGAGTACGGAACCTAAAAGAAATCGCCTCTTATCGACGAAGCCGGCGACAACCTGACCTAAAACGATGCCGACAGCCGCCGCGCAAAGAAGCGCCCCCGTTTCAGTCTCGCTGAGCCCAAGACCCGTTTCACCGTAAACTAAAAGCCCCATCTGGAGCATCGCCGCGCCCCACCAGAACGTTGAAAGCGTGAATATAACGGCATTAAGCCCGTCATAACGGTTCGCCATGCGATAAACCCTGCGAAGATACCTTAATGGATTTACCGCGTGGATCGAACGGTTAAATTCCTCCTTGGCGCGAATCGTGTAGCTCGCCAGAAGCCCGAGCGCGGCGAATCCGATAAGACAGCCGTAGCTGAGAACTTCGCTCTTAAAATATGAAATTACAGACCCTGCTACAGTACCCATCAAGACCCCGAGAAACGAAACGCCCTCCATACCGCCCATACCCGTAGAAATACGTTCCTCACCTCCGATATCGCGGATAAGCGCGTACTTCGCGGGCGAATAGAGCGAACTTTGAAGCCCCATAAGCAATACTGCTCCAATAACGAGCCACGGCGACTTTAAAATAAAGCCCGCAATCGCGACAGCCATAATCGGGAGCTCCGCCCATTTGGCGATACGCACGATTTTACGTTTCGACCAAAGCACGGTCAAGCGGTCTGCGAGCGGCGAACAGAGAATGTACGGCAGAACGAGCGCCCCTGCGGTAACGCCCATCGCGATCGATTTGACGCGCTCGTCGGCGATCCAGCCGATAACGGTAAAACTCGCGAGCGTCTTAAGAAAATTGTCGTTGAGCGTACCGAAGAAATTGGTCACGTAGAGCGGGAAAAAGGAATTTTTCATACTGCACCCCTTTTCACTTATCAAGCGCGATGAAAATCGATTCGCAGATATGATCGCAGACGATCTCCGACCACTTGCGCGACGTCACGCCCTTTGGTCTGAACGATTTATGCCACTTCTCGTCCGCGAGCGCATAAATCGAAACCTGCGCCCATATTGACGACGTCAGCAGATCGAGTTTTACATCGTCTTTCATTTTAGAGGATATGAGTTTCTTAAGTCCTTCATAAACAGGACGTCCGAACGATTCCTTGAATTCATTATGAAACTTCGTCGGCCGCGTGACCTCATGGCGGAAAAGCGCCGCACAGAGTTTCTGAGCCTTCTCCGTGGGAATCGTCATGAAAAGCATATCGCTCACCCATTCGCGGACAGCAGCGCGCCATGAAACTTCATCAGTAACGTTATCAGAAAGATTGGCAAGAGGAGCGCCAAGATCGCCGAAAAGTTTTTTCGCGACAATTCTGTAGAGCGCCTCCTTCGAACCGAAGTAACGGCTCAAAAGAGCGGAATTAACTCCTGCTCTGCGGCATATCTCCCGCGCTGAAGCGAGCTCAAAGCCCTTCTCTGCAAACTCTTCCAAAGACGCCGCAATAATAGCCTCGCGCGTCTCAATCCCATCAACGCGCGTTTTACGGACACTATCTTTCTTCTTTGAAGTCTTATTCATCGCACGATCCTTTTTTGTAATCACGCGATTACTTTATCAAAAAATGATTGATCCTGTCAACTGCAAACTTTCCTAAGAGAGGTCCGACGGATTAAACGCGACGGACCATCGCTATTTCAGGGCATGTAAAGGGATTCTTATGCTTTGTACAGTTTATGCACCCGGTGTAAAGCTTGTGCATAACCTTTGTCTTGGGAATTTCAACGAAGCCCAAAGAAGTAAAAAACTCCGGCGCGAATGTCAAAACGATGAACTCCTTAGGATCGACCGCTGAAGCCTTTGCGATTACAGCCTCTATGAGAGCCTTACCGACACCATTGCGCCTGTAAGGAGCGCGCACAGCAACGGACTGTATCTCAACCGTCGCGGCCTCGGCGTCTCCGATTTCAGGATGTATCTGATACGTCGCGCACCCCACAATATCGCTGCCGCTGACTGCGACCGTAAATCTATCGATATTCTCGACGATATTGCCCATGGAGCGAGGAACAAGCTGGTCACGATTGAGATGAATCAACGCAAAAATCTTTTCGGCATCGACCAACTTCGCAGAGCGCGTTATAAACTTAACCTTATTCTCTGACATCGTAACACCTATTTAGTGGCGGTTCTGGCGGGACTCGAACCCACTACCCGCTGCTTAGAAGGCAGCTGCTCTGTCCAGATGAGCTACAGAACCATTAAAATTTTGTACATTATACCAAAAACACTATCCATTGACAATAAGGGACAAAAAAAACGCGCTCCAAAGAGCGCGTTTTTCATAGGTGAAACAGCTGATTACTCAGTTGAGTTCCATGCGTCCGCGACGCGAACGGTTGCGGATGCGGGCACGCTGGGATTTCTTGCGCGCCTTGACGCAGGGCTTCTCAAAGTAGCGCTGATCGCGGATCGTCTTGAGAAGACCTTCCTTGTCGAGGATCTTCTTCATCCGCTTAAGTCCGCGCTCGACGGACTCGCCCTTCTTGAGCTTAAGCACGATGGCCATTATTTCACCTCCTTCGAAGCCTCTTCAGCGGCGGGAGCGGCGGCGGCGCCGACGGTGACCCACTGCAAAATGCACATCTCGGCCGCGTCGCCCTTACGGGTTCCGAGCTTGATGATGCGCGTATAACCGCCCTGGCGATCCTTCATCGCGGGAGCGATCTTATCGAACAGTTTCTGAACCGCCTTGGGCTCCGTAAGACGGGAAGCGGCGAGACGACGGGCCGCGAGATCGCCCTTCTTGGCGATCGTCACGATCTTGTCGGCATCCTTGCGGGCTTCCTTGGCCTTCGGGAGAGTCGTCTTGATGGACTCGGCGTTGATGAGATTTGTTACAAGGCTGCGCATGAGCATCTTGCGGTGCTCAGTGGAGCGGCCAAACTTTTTCATAACTCTTTGGTGACGCATTTTTTAAACTCCAATCTTACTTCTTCGTGTCGAGCAGTTCTTCGTCGAACTTATAGCCGAGAGAAAGGCCGAGCTGGGCGAGCTTCTGCTTGATTTCGGTCAAGGTCTTCTTGCCGAAGTTACGGTACTTGAGCATATCGGCCTCGGTCTTCTTGGCGAGTTCGCCGACGGTCGAGATGTTGGCGGTGTTGAGGCAGTTAGCCGCACGTACGCTCAACTCGATTTCGTTGACGGACATATTCAAGAGCTTTTTGAGGCGCTCGCGCTCATCGGCATCCTTCTTCTCGGAATCATCAAATTCGAGAGTCTCTTCGCCGGCGTAATCGACGAACACATCGAGGTGGCGGCGAAGAACGGCACCGGCCGTCTTAAGAGCCTCCTCGGGGTCGATACGACCGTCAGTCCAGATATCGAGAACGAGTTTCTCGTAATCGGTACGCTGACCGACGCGGGTGTTCTCGACGAGGAAGTTGACGCGCGTGACAGGTGAGAAGATCGAATCGATTGCGATCTTGCCGATTTCCTGATCGGGCTTTTTGTTGCCGTCGGCAAGACAGAAACCGCGACCGGTGCGGACATCGCACTCCATATCGATTTCGCCGTCGATGTCGAGAGTGCAGATCTCCTGCGCAGGATTAAGGACCTCGACATTGTTGGCTTCGGCGAAATCGCCCGCCGTCACCTTGCAAGGACCCTTGGCCTTGAGAGTGATCGTCTGAGCATCACGCGAAAACGTCTTCAAATGAACCTGCTTCAAGTTTAGGATGATGTCTGTGACATCTTCCGTGCATCCCGGAATGGTCGAAAACTCGTGGTTTACGCCCTTGATCTTGACGGACGTAATGGCGGCGCCCTCAATCGAGGAAAGAAGGACGCGCCTGAGCGAGTTGCCGATCGTCCGAGCATATCCGATTTCAAAAGGCTCCGCCGTGAAACGTGTATACGTAGCGGTGGCGGTGGATTCGTCCTTCTGGACGCCCTTAGGCATTTCAAATCGGCTCAAACGGATAGGCATTTGTTACCCCCTATTGGAAAGTTGATAAACTGAAGCGACTATTAACGAGAGTACAATTCGACGATCGCCTGCTCGTTGATGTTTTCCGGAATCTCGGCGCGCTCAGGAACCTGAACGAACGTACCGGTCATCGTGGTAGCGTCCCACGTGAGCCACGAACCCGAAACGGGGCGGTGCTCGAGGGAGCTCGTAATGGCAATCATCTGACGATCCTTCTCGCGGACACCGACGGTCTGACCCGCCTTGACGATGTAGGAAGGAATGTTGAGAACCTTGCCGTCGACGACGATGTGCTTGTGGGTAACGAGCTGACGGGCCGCCGCGCGCGTCGGAGCGACACCGAGGCGGTAGACGACGTTGTCAAGACGCGATTCGCACATCTGAAGGAGGAGGTCGCCCGTCTTGCCCTTCTTGGCCATAGCGCGCTCGAAGAAGATACGGAACTGACCCTCGCGCATACCGTAGATGTACTTGGCCTTCTGCTTCTCGAGAAGCTGCTGACCGTACTCGGAGATTTTGCGCTTACGCTTCGCGCCGTGCTGTCCCGGAGGATTGGGGCGCTTGATTTCCTTCTCGCGGCCGAAAATCGGCTCGCCGAAACGACGGGAAACCTTAGACTTGGAACCTGTATAACGTGACATGGATTAAACCCTCCTGCGCTTGCGGGGACGGCAGCCGTTGTGAGGAACGGGCGTGCAATCGGTAATCATGGTGACGCGGATGCCGGCGGCCTGGATCGCGCGGACCGCGCTCTCGCGGCCGGCGCCTGCGCCCTGCATTCTCACTTCGCACTCGTGCATGCCCTTGGCGACGGCCGTACGGGCGGCGTCCTGGGCGACCATCGTGGCGGCGAACGCCGTCGACTTGCGCGAACCCTTGAAACCGGCCTTGCCGGCGGAGCTCCAGGAAATCACGCCGCCGCGGGCGTCGGCGATCGAAACCTGGGTGTTGTTGAAAGTGCTGCGGATGAACGCGATACCGGCGGGAATGGACTTACCCGAACGCTTTTTCGCGACAGCCTCGCCCTCGGCGGCAGGTCCGTTGAGAACCTCGGCGGCACCGGCGGCGACATCATTCTTGATTTCTTCTGACATTTTAAATTACCCCCTTAGCGACCGGCCTGCTTGGGCATAGCGATCGAAACGCGCTTGCCGCCCTTGCGGGTACGAGCATTTGTCTTGGTACGCTGGCCACGCACGGGGAGACCCCTCTTGTGCCTGAGACCGCGATACGAACCGATCTGGATCAGACGGCGGATGTTCTGGGAAACTTCGCGCCTCAGGTCGCCTTCAACGCGGAAGTGATCCTGAATGTACGTCGTGAGCGCGTGAATCTCATCCTGAGTTACGTCGTCGGCCTTCTTGACCGGATCGACATTGCAAGCCGCCAAAACGTCATCAGCGCGTTTTGGCCCGATACCGTGGATGTATCTGAGGGCGAAGCGGATCTGCTTCTTGCCCGGGATATCCACACCCATCATTCTAGGCATATTTGTTTTACCTCTTTATCTTTATTAACCCTGACGCTGTTTGTGGCGCGGGTTGGTACAGATCACGCGCACCACGCCTTTGCGGCGGATGATGCGGCAGTTCTCGCAAATGCGACGAACGGAACTACGTACTTTCATGGTTGTTACTTTACTCTTTGGAGTGGTCGAATGAAGGGATATTATATCATATTGCTCAGTTAACGCGCAAGGGGGTATTTTCCTATGTTTTATGCCCGGCGTCTTCTGATTCTGAAATTCTTCAGCTCTTTGCGCATAAAGAGGAGCGACGCGGCGAAATACGCCGCCGCGCCAAGCGCGATGAGAACAGTAAGCTGAAGAACGCCGTTGAGTTTCACCGGCAACAACCCGCCGTCCGAAACGATAAACGCGCGCGACAGATAAATCACGACGCACATAACGGCCGAGGCGGAGAATATTTTAACCATCGGAACGGCAATTCTGGAAAATCCGAGCGCCCCGTTTCTGCGCCTGGCGAGCATAACGAGCATCAGACAGCCTACCGCGGAACAGAAAACCGTAGACCCCGCAAGTCCGACATGCCGCCATTCCACGGGCAGAAGCCAAACGGCGAGAATGTTTAAGACCGCGTTCGCCGCCACGGAGAAAAGAGAAACCTTAAGAGGCGTTTTCATATCTCCTTGAGCCTGAAACCACGGAACCATCACCTTCTGAAGCGAAAAGAACCCGAGTCCGACCGAATATACGGCGAGCGAACGCGAAACGCGCAGAGTCGCCAATGAATCGAATTCACCGCCCTCATATATGACGCCCGTCACCTCTCCGGCGAGAATAAAGAGCCCGAAAGCCGCGGGAATCATGACAAACGAAAGAGACGTCAAGGACGAACCTAGCGTTTCCCGGGCCCCGTCCATGTCTTTTTTTGCAAAAAGTCCGGCGAACGTCGGCAGAAGCACCGTTCCGAAAGCAACCCCTATAACGCCTAACGGAAGGTCCATGAGACGTTCCGCATAGCCGATTACGCCGGCGGCCCATGGGCTGGCCAGCTGCGCAAGAAGCTGATCGAGAAGATAATTGAGCTGTATGGCGCCGGCTCCCAACGCGCCTATGCCTATATTGCGCCAGACCTTCACGACTTTTGAATCGCGCCACCCCGTAAATCTGAAAGCGGGCACGACACCGGCGCGGGCCATCATCCACAGCATGAAAACCATCTGCAGCGCACCCGCGGCGAGAATCGCGACGGCGATGCGGTGTATGCGCTGATCGGGCCGCATTTCCGGAAAAAACGAAATCCAAGCGAGCATTGCGATCCAGCAGATGTTCAAAAGGCACGGCATAGCGCTCGACGCCTTGAACCGGCCCAATGCGTTCAACACTCCCATTCCGAACGCGGCGCCGCAGATAAACAGCATATACGGCAAAAGCGTCTTTATGAGACGGACGGTGAGCATAAAGCGCTTCGCGTCGGCAATACCGAGCTCGTTGCGAAACTTCACCACCAATTCGAGCGAGCCTATCGCGACGACGAGAATCGCACCGAGCATAAGCATCACGGTCGTCATCACGGCCCGCGCCAGTTTAGTAGCCTTCTCCAGCGAGCCGTTCTCGACCTCGTCTTTGAATATTGGAACAAACGCCGCCGTCAAAGCCCCTTCGCCGAAAAGCTTGCGGGCCATATTCGGTATGGCGAAGGCGATCGTGAAAGCGCTTTGCGCGACTCCCGCGCCGATCAGACGCGACTGCATCATCTCGCGCACAAGACCTAGAACCCGGGAAACGGCCGTGAACGCCCCTACGGTAAAAGCGTTTTTCAAAATGCCGCGCGGTTTCATTTTATGTAGCTTATGCGGTTGATTATCTTGTTGAAACTCTTCTCGCCGTCGAGAACGTCGATGGCGATGCGAAGATAAAGACACTTAACTGGAACCGTTTCGAAACGCGGGAACCTGACGGCGTCCTTCTCGGTCGTGACAAGCGCGTCCGAACCCATATCGGCCGTGCGGTTCAAAGCGTAAAGAATCTCCGAGGGATCGTAGCGGTGGTGGTCGGCGTAACGCTCGCACCATACCACCTTGGCGCCGAGATGCCGGAGGGAGTTCTCGAAACCCTTGGGCGATGCGATTCCCGAAAGCGTACAGACCGTCTTGCCTTCCAGCCAGGAGAGAGGAAACTCTTCGCGGCTCCAGACGTCTTTAAGCGTTTTCGGCGAATGCGTACATTTAACTATCTCGGCTCTGCGGTTGTATTTTCTTATTTCCGCTTCAACCTCCGACGTGTCGCCGCGGCACTTCGTCAAAAATATTATGTCGGCGCGTTTCAGGTGACGCGCCGGTTCGCGGAGAATACCGCGCGGCAGCATATTTCCGTTGCCGAACGGATTTGTGGAGTCGACAAGAACGACCTCGACCGAATGCTTAAGCTTCTGGTACTGAAATCCGTCGTCGAGAATTATCGTATCGCATCCGAGGCGCTTGATGGCGTAGCGGCCCGCCTTCACGCGATCGCGGTCGACGACCACGGCGACGCCGGGAAGATTGGACGCCAGCATGTACGGCTCGTCGCCGCCGACCGCCGAATCGAGAAGAACGCGCTTGCCGTCGGAAACCACGAGCGGCGGGTCTATGACCTGCGTGAACATGCGCTGCCACCACGGGGCCTCTTTGCGGCGGTAACCGCGCGAGAGAATCGCCACCTTCCGCCCTTTTGCGGCAAGAGCGCGGGCGAACATTTCGGTCACCGGGGTCTTACCCGTTCCTCCGGCCGTCACGTTGCCGATGGAAATCACCTGGATTCCGAGCGGATAGCGCCGCAGAAGTCCGATACGGTAGAAGAAATACCTTACGGCCACGACTCCTGCGAATATTACGCTGAGAACTTTGAGAAAGCCGAGCAGAAGCGACATCGGAAAGGGCTGATTCTGGTCGGCACCCTTCTCGAGAATTACCTTTACGAGATATTTCTCAAGACGTTCGATTCCGCTCTGCCTGGCTTTGCGCACCTTTATCAGTCTCCGAACATAGATCCGGCATTTTCGCCGAAGGCTCTAAGATAAATACCCATGCTGAAGCTCCAGTCGTGCTCATACTCGGAGCCGTCGATGCGGGTATAATCGTTTTCATACGAAACGCTGAAGCGGAACGCGAGACAGTCGGTCCTTAAATCAAGCCAGGCGCCTATCTCGTCAAGCTCGTTCTCGCGCATGTCCCAGCGGATGAACGGGCCCCAGGCCACGGCGTCGCATATCTCATGCTCGAGCTCGACGCCGAGATAGGAGTACTTCGCCCAGTTGAAATTCTCGTTGCGCATATAAGCGGGATCAAACGGGGTCGAGGAGAAATCCCAATAGCGATGATCGCGGGCCGCATACGAAACGCTGCCCTTGAAGCTCTTCGAAAAGCGCTTCGCGAACTCGACATCCGCAAAAGCGACGGTGTCATTTTCGCCGTCCCATTCGACTCGCGCAAAGAACGCGCAGTCGGAGGCGGGATAAAATCTCGTGCGGAAACCGGGATTTACAAGAATATCGCCGTCACGGCCGTAATTCGGATCTTCCTGGCTTTTCGTCAGACGGTGATAACGGTCGTACCCGATCCAGGAAGTATCGTTGAACTGGACGGCCGCGTACAGATCGAAGTCGAAGACAAGCCTCATGCGGCCGTCTTCGCCGGCCTTCCTGAACGCGTTTCTCACGCCGGGGGTAAACCCTTGCCAGGAATACGGAAGGTTGCGGCTGCGGCCCGCAAACTGATCGAGCCATTCAGCGCTCCCGTCGACAGAATCGAAATAAAGCGCGCGGCGACCGTTCTTCAGCCCCGTATAGTTAGCCTCCTGCACGAGAATGTCGGCGTAGGGCTCGATAATATGCTGCCACTCTTCGCCGATTGGAGCCGTACCTCTCGCCGAAAGCGTAATTCCACCCTCGACAATCGAACGCGCGACATCGTCTTCACGCTGGGAAACCCGCCCGTAACCGGTAAGATTCTCCGCTCCCGAATGGGACCAATATGTACCTCTAAGGCCCGCTCGGGGGACGACGGAAAGCACGTCGGCGATCTTGAACGGAACCGTGAGCCTGTGATAGGAATCTGCGCGGAACGTCTGATAATCGGCCCAAAGACCGGGATAATATCTGTAATAGGTACTCGTCATCGAATCGCCGTATTTCGCGTAATTACGGTTAAGCCAACCGACCCGCGAGGAGGATTCGTAATTGACGGGAAGCGAAAAGACGCTTTGCGGGGCGACGTCGAAATAGAACTCGGGCAGTCTCGCGACGCCCATGTTGAATTCGCTCAGAGGCCCGGAAACGCTTACGCCGAAACCTACCGTATCCTCGATATGCTCCCAGGCCAGTTCATTTCTGGCCGAGTCAGCAAAGGGATTCGCCAGACGCATCATTCCGTCGCGCAGAAAATCATAGGCGAAGCTGGAATCGCTGAAATACGTCGCGCGCACCCGGAATATGTCGCGCTCGGTTATCTCCCACTTGTGCGAAAACTCCAGCGCATAACGCTCGTCGGGAATTTCGGAACCCCAGTTGGCGTAATTGTATTTATCCCGGTTGTGCCAGTTTCTGTCGTATCTGTCGGCATCCTCGTCCCAGAGATAATAGACCTTGAACTTGCCCTTGCCGTAATCTCCGAGTTTCCAGCGGACGCTCTGACCGAGCGCGACGCCGTTTTTCGTTCTCAGATCGAGACGGGTATTGCCCCTAAGACCCCATTCGCTCCCGGCGAAATCATCGGTTATGTCATAGACGTATTTCGTTAAAAGATACGCCCCCCAGCGGCTCCTGTAGCCGGGCATCACGCGCCAGCCGTAGTCGGTATTGAGCGGCTGCCACCAGTACGGCCACCAGAAGACGGGCACCCCGAACATCTTTACCGTCATGTTGCGCGCCGTTATCTCCCTGCCGTCGTCGTAGTCAAGCGCGCCTTTCGCGCACCAGTGCAGACAGTCGAGATCGTTTGTGCACGTCGTCACCATCGTATTCTCGGAAAAACCGTAGACGTTGCCGATTCTGGACACGCGATCGGAAAACATTCTGAACGGCCTTTGAACGGCAACGACGTTTCCGGAGGCGACGAGGTTCCCGGTCGCTCTGTCGGCCGCCATTTTATCGGCCGATACTTTTAAACACGTTACCCCGGGCTCTTCAACATGCACTGAGAGCGCGGAAGCGGCAAACGGCAGCGCCGCGGCCGTCAAAATGAGAAATATTCTTTTCATGATTGAGAGTATAACACTTGTGAGGTGGCCGCGTCCAGTATTGAAAACGATTCGGGATGGCGATGAAGCTCCGAAACGAACGTAAGACGTGTGTTGAAATCGTTCTGAAGTTTGGCGAGAATTTCGGAATCGTCGGTCCTGAGGCGCTGCATGACCTGGGGCGCGATGACGATTTTAGGCTCAAACGGCTTCTTGTCGGCGGCGGCTTTCTTAAGCAACGTAGTGAGATGACGCTGCACCTCGATCGAG
The DNA here is from genome assembly GCA_017520845.1 of Kiritimatiellia bacterium. GTDB lineage: Bacteria > Verrucomicrobiota > Kiritimatiellia > RFP12 > UBA1067 > UBA1067. Next base: position 18,479 of record JAFXEU010000029.1, read on the forward strand.
ATGGCCATCGGACTTTTGATGACGCCGTGTCCCTGGCAGTAGGGGCAGTTCGACGTAAGCATCGAAAGAATCGACTGGTCCTGACGCTGGCGGGACATTTCAAGAAGACCGAGTTCCGAAATCTCAAGCACGTTCGTGCGGGCACGATCGCGCTTGAGCGCGTCCTTCAGCGCGCGGTACACCTGCTTCTGATGTTTGCGCGATTTCATGTCGATAAGGTCGAGAATGACGAGTCCGCCGATATTCCTGAGTCTCAGCTGACGGGCGACCTCCTCTACAGCCTCGAGATTAACCTCAAGAATCGACTCCTCTTGAGACCCCTTGCCTTTGTAATGGCCCGTATTGACGTCGACGGCGATCAACGCCTCGGTTTCGTCGATCACGAGATAACCGCCGGACTTGAGAGGGACCTTGCGGGCGAAGGCGTCCGAAAGCTGACGTTCCAGACCGTAATGCTCAAAGATGTTCACATTGCCGTCGTAACGTCTGATTTTAGATTTCGCCCTTCTCGAAATGCGGCCCGTAACCTCGCGCATTTCCTCGTAGCTCTTCGCGTCGTCGATGACGATCGCGTCGATATCCTCGGTAAGCCAGTCTCTCACGACGCGCTCGCAGAGATCGGGCTCCTGGAAGATGCAGCACGGAGTGCGGAGATTCTTCGTGTTGGCCTGCATCTCGTTCCAGACCGAAAGCAGATTCCTGAGATCGCGCGCGAACGCGCGGGCGCTCGCGCCCTGTCCGACGGTTCTGACGACAAGACCGACATTCTCGGGAAGCGGGAGCTTATCGATGATCTTTTTAAGACGCTGTCTCTCCTTCGCGTCGCCGATCTTCTTCGAAACGCCGCGCAGCGTCGCCCCGCGCGAGTCCTTCGCGCCCGGCATCATGACGAGGTATCGCCCGGGAATGGAAAGATTCGCGACGACGCGCGGACCCTTCGTCGAAATCGGCCCCTTCGTCACCTGGACGATGATTTCAGATCCCGGCGGAAAAAGCTTCGCGATCTCGGCGTCGGAAAGACGGTTCGCCTTTTTGGCGTTCTTCCCGCGACCCGCGTCATCGTCGTCGTCGAGAATGGAGTCCGCGTCGGGCGTCATGTCCCAGTAATGGAGAAACGCGTTCTTCTTAAGCCCGATGTCGACGAACGCAGCCTGAAGATCGTTCTCCAGATTCTGCACGCGGCCCTTGAAGACGCTTCCGACAAGCCGCTCCTCCTCACGGTGCTCGACCATGAATTCCTCAAGGCGGCCGTTCTCCACTACCGCCACGCGCGTTTCGAGTTTCTCGACGTTTACAATGATTTCACGCTTCGTTTTTGAGCGCTTAAGCCATCCGAACAGGTTCATTTTTCATCCTCTCTGTGTAATGATATGCTTTGAACAATACCCAAGGCGCACATGATCGTTATAAGAAAAGTGCGGCCCAGTGAAAGAAACGGTAACGGCAGCCCCGTGATCGGAACCAGCCCGATGCACATACCCATGTTGATGTAGACATGCGCAAATATCAGCGTCGCGACGCCGAGCGCGAATATTCTGCCCCGCTTGTCGCCGGCGACCACGGCGGTCCACGCCGTCGACAGACACAGCGCGGCAAAAAGGAAAATGAGCAGGAGAGAGCCTTTCACATAGCCCATCTCCTCTGCCCATACGCAAAAGATGAAATCGTTCATAATGCCCATCGCCGGCAAGAGATCGCGCCTTATAGACTCGCCCTTGCCGTACCCCTTGCCGGAGAAGCCTCCGGCTCCGATGGTCATCTTAGACTGACGCAGATTGTATCCCGAATCGTTCTTGTCGGTCTCGGGGAAGAGAAACGTCTTCACCCGTTCAACCTGATGGGGCCTGAGCGGAACGTACTTCAGAATGGCGGCGCGCCTCTCAGCGGAAACGCCCGGCTTCTCGGCCTCGTAAACCGCCGCGAGAACCGTCGTCGCGGCGACGCATCCTGCCGCCAGAAGAACGATCAGACCCTTGCGCCAAACTCCGGCCGCAAGCAGCATAACGATCACGGCGGGAACCAGCGTCAAGGTCGTCCCGAGGTCCGGCTCCATCAGAATCAGAAAGCACGGGACCGCTATCGTTACCGAGGCGATCAGAAAACCCCTGAAGCCATAATGGCCCTTGAACATATCTTCACGGGAGCCGAAAAGATACGCCAGAAACGCCATCACGCAAAGCTTCGATATTTCACTCGGCTGGAAGAACCAAAGCCAGCGCTTGCCGCCAAACTGCTCGGTTCCGACAAAAAGAACGAGAATCAGAAGAAAGACGGCCGCGCCGTACGCGGGAACAGACAGATAACTGAAAAGCGCGCGATAATCGGTAAGCGCCAAAGTAAAATACAACACAAGACCGAACGCGGCGGTCCCGAGCATGGATTTCCATTTGGAGGCGAACACCTCGGAGCCGCGCGCCTCTCCGGCCGAAGCGAGAACCATCGCACCTATCACGATAAGGGCGATCATCGAGAGGAAGGAAAGCCAGTTGAATCTCAAAAGAAACTTTCTCATCCCTCGGACTCCCCGTAATACGCCCTCAGAATCTCGCCGACTTTCGGCGCGGACGTCGATCCGCCCGTATCGCCGTTTTCAATGACGAGCGCCACCGCGATAGGCTCCTGGACGGCAGACTTCGCCGTAGGCGTCACATATGCGATAAACCACGTGTTCTTCCGCCTGTTGGTCCTCGAGCCGACTTCCGCGGTTCCCGTTTTACCCATCACCTCCGCCTCGACCCTTTCTCCGGCGAGACGGCCCGTGCCCCCGGCGACGACCTTTCTCATCCCCTCCGCCACATACGCGAAATCCCTCTCGGGAATATCGATATCCTTGGGGGTCGAGGCATAGCCTTCAACCAGATGAGGCGCGGGCAATTTGCCGCTGCCGAGCCCCGCGGCGACAAGAGACATCTGCAAAGGCGTAACCAGAAGAAGACCCTGCCCTATCGATGTCTGGGCAACATCGCCGGAATTCCACCTGACGGACGGATCCCGCTTCGCTTTCTCAGCCGCGTCCGGAACAAGACCGTCCCCTTCGATCGGAAAATCGATACCCGTTTTGACTCCAAGGCCGAATTTCCGGCAGACGGTATTTATGGCGTTCGTTCCGGCCTTTACCCCGATTTCGCAGAAATACGGATTGCAGCTGTTCTTTATCGCGTTGACAAGATCCATCTCGCCGTGGCCCCACGTTCTGGCGCAGCGTATCCTCATTCCCGCCGCTTCATAATATCCGCAGCACTCGCGCGTCTTATCAGGATCGATCCCGACGGAAAGCGCCGCGAGCGCGGTAAGAGGCTTGAATGTGGATCCGGGCGCGTATTGTCCGGCGACGGCACGGTTGAGCAAAGGCTTGGCGGGATCTTTGCTGTAGCGCTCGTAAAGTTTGCGGGGAAACACAGGGACGCATTCGCGGGGATCGAACGACGGGACGCTTACCATCGCGCGTACGCCGCCGTCACGCGGATCAACGGCGACAAATGCGCCCCTTAAGCCCCTCAACGCGTCCTCCGCGGCTTTCTGAAGCCTGTAATCGAGAGTAAGTTTAAGATCGAATCCGTTACGCGCCTCTACAAGAACCTCGCGTTCCGTCGCAAATCCCAACGCGTCGACGAGCACCCTCTCCTCTCCCGGCATGCCGCGCAGAAGAGTATCATATTGAAGTTCAAGACCGTCGCGTCCGCACAATTCCTTGTCGATGTAATTAATTCTCTCGTCTCCGGGATTGAACGGAAGCCTGTCGCGCCCCACGCGCCCCAGAACGTGAGCCGCCAGCATGCCGTGAGGATAATGGCGTTCAGAGCCGATCGAGCACTCGAACCCGTCGAGCATGTACTGGCGCTCAGAAAACCTCGCCAGCTCCTCCCCGGATATATCGCGCCACGCCACCAGCGGCATCGCCAGCGACTGTTTCAGATGGCGGCGGACATCCTCCTGATCCAGAATCGACGGTCTGCCTATTATCTCCTCCGCTCGGGCTATAGCCTTAAGGATATTCTTTTCGGTCGTCTCGCCGCGCGCTTTGGCGCGATACGACTCCGGATTGACCGCTATGTTCACCACGGTCCTGTTACCCGCGAGAACGACGCCGTTTCGGTCGACGATGCGCCCCCTCAATCCGCTGGTCTGAACGCGGCGGAACGACTGCGACTGCATCTGGCGCCGGTATTCCGCCGCGCCGTCCACCTGTTCCACCTTAAGCCTCGAGGCCAAAATGAGAAATCCGATCACGAATGAGACCGACAATACGGCGAACGAAACAAGCCCGTGCACGGAATAACTATTTTTCATCGACCGCCGCCTTTCCGTCAAGCCAGCGAAGCAGCGCCCACACGGCTACAGATGTAACGACGCCGACAGGGAAGGCCGCGAGAATTCTGACGAGTATCCGCCCCTGCATGGCGGAGCCGAGCCACGCCCATATCCAAAGCTGATACAGAGGATAGGCGAAAACGGCAAGCGCGAAATGCAGCTTTAAGCCCCTCAATAAAGCGCAGGCGACGACGAAACAGCTGAGGCTCGCGGCCAGCGGCAGAGAAGAGAGGGAATCTTCCGCCGCGCCGGCGGCCAGGGCAAAAAGAAGTCCGACGACCGGAGTTCTGTTCAACGCGAAATAAACGGACGCGGACAGGAGCACGGGAACGCCCACTCCAAAAACGGGAGGAAGAAGCTCTTCCGCCGCGCACGAAACAACCAGTACGAATATCGAGTAAACAAGCTGGACCAAATCTTTTTTCACTTGCGGATAAAGACGTCCTTCAGCGTCGTAAAGTCGACAGCCGGCATTACGCCCCCGCGACCTTCAAGCCCGTCGGCGCCATGCGCCACGGATTCGACGTCGGTGCAGAAAGTGCCGACCGCGATTCTCGGCGGGAAAACCCCGCCGAAACCCGATGTATAAACCTTCGCCCTGGGAAGAATTTCAACCCCCGGCTTTAAAAACCTGAGCGACAGCAGATTTTCCGACCCTCCGGTCAGAACGCCTATCAGAGGACTCTCCGCCTCGACCCGGCACGAGACCTTTACCGACGGATCCGTTATGAGCATAATTTCACTCGTATGCGGAGTTACCGATACGACCCGGCCGACGAGACCTTCGGGGACCTCGACCGCCGCGCCCTCGCGCACTCCCGCGAAAGAACCCTTTCCGACGCGAATGGACTTAAAAGCGTCGGCCGAACCGCCGCCGTACGAAAGGACTTCGGCGGGAATCCACTCCCGCTTGCGGGCCTGGGCATAATCCAGCACCCGTCTCAACCTGCCGTTTTCGGCGTATATTCTTTCGTACTCGCCGTTTTCAAGCGCCAAGGCCGACAGGTTTCTGCGCAGCCGCTCATTCTCCGCCTTGGCTTCGGCTCCGTTCCACGCTCCCGAAATACGGGACGCCACGCTTCGCGAAAACCAGAGTTTCACCTTCTGAAACGGATATGCCGCCTCTATCGCCGCAGATTTCGAAAAAAGAAAAACAAGAACGCCGATCGCCGCTATCGCGGCAACCGCCAAAGTTCTTGTTGACTTCACCTTCATTCTGGCGACCCCCTATCGTAACGGGGATCGCCGAAAACCTTACATCTCGCGTTTGTTACCGGCGAGGAAATCAAGCTCGTTCATTACAACGCCCGTACCTTCGGCCACAGCCGAAAGCGGATCGTCCGCCAACGTGACGGGAAGCCCCGTCTGAGCGGCAAGCAGCTTATCGAGCCCGCGAAGCTGTGCGCTGCCGCCGGAAAGCACGAGTCCGCGATCGACGAGATCGGCGGCAAGTTCCGGTTCGCACTTTTCGAGAGTCGTTCTGACCGCATCGACAATCTGCGTTACAGGATCCTTCAACGCGTCTCTGATTTCCTCGGAAGTTATCGTCAAGGTTTTCGGCAATCCCGCCACCACATCTCGGCCCTTGATTTCCAGTGTCTTCTCTTCTCCCACCGGATAGGCACTTCCTATTTCTATTTTAATCCGTTCAGCCATGCGCTCGCCTATGAGAAGATTATAGACTCGCTGGATATACTTCATGATGCACTCGTCCATAGCGTCTCCGCCCGCCGCGCGGGCCGAATAGCTGTGAACGATTCCCGCAAGGGAAATAATCGCAACCTCGCACGTTCCGCCGCCGATGTCGACGATCATGGAACCTGCGGGCTCGGAAACGGGCAGCCCGACACCGATTGCGGCGGCCATGGGCTCTTCGATGAGAAACACCCTCCCGGCGCCCGCATTCTGGGCGGCGTCTTCGACGGCGCGCTTTTCAACCTCGGTAATACCGCTCGGAACGGCGATCACCATGCGAGGTCTGGCGCACTTCATATTCGAATAAAACCGCTTAGGACTGACCTTCCTGATAAAATACGAAATCATCGCCTCGGTAATGTCAAAGTCGGCGATTACGCCGGACTTCATCGGTCTTATGGCGACGATGTTGCCGGGCGTGCGGCCCAACATACGCTTAGCCTCCTCGCCGACGGCGAGAACGCGCTTGGAACCGGCCTGAATAGCGACCACGGACGGTTCGCGTAGAACGATGCCGCGATCCTTCGCGTACACGAGGGAGTTCGCGGTTCCGAGGTCGATACCGATATCCGTTGAGAAAAGAGACTTTATTTTACCGAACATTACCGTTCTCTTTCTTTTTTCGATTTTTAGGAATATTTTACCTAATTTATCAAAATCCGTCAATTGCCGTTTTTTTAAAAGCAAAAAAATAATGCGTTTCACCGCTACTTTTAACAGGTAAAACGCACTTTCAGCTGGTGGGCGATGGGGGATTCGAACCCTCGACCCCTACCGTGTGAAGGTAATGCTCTAACCAACTGAGCTAATCGCCCGAAACAAATTGTACATTAGTATACCAAAGAGAACGGGCGTTTTCAATAGCAGAGTTGTTTCTGGAATATCACCAGTTTTTAGGGCTGAATTTTTGATGTATACCTGATTTCATTGTGAGGAACTGATGTTTTATCTTTTGAAATCTAGAAAAGCGATTCCTCTTCTGTGCAACAGTAATTCTTAATTAATGGATTCGCACTTTTCTTTTGCTTACACGTTGCTATGCTATGTATAAATGCGGCCACGGTTAGGGCAACCGTGCTCCACTTTTGATATGGCCGACTGCGAGCTGCGGCGGATGTCTGGAGCTCCTCCTCGGTCTCGACCCGCTACGGAGTTGTGACGCCTCTCACTCTTAGACAAGTTTATTGATTTAGCCTGCCATGCCTCGACAGGACCACTGATTGCTTACAATAACTCTCTTACGGCTACAATCCTTCGCGGGTCTCACTCGGAGGACTCCACTCCACCCGCCTTCGCTTTAAAGGATGTTAAAATGGATGATTGTTTTTTATCGCTTCGTGTTTTATATGAATGAGATAAGATATATCGTCTCACTAAACGCTCAGCTCATTCATCGCGTCTTTTCTCAACGTCTCTCTCGTA
>JAFXEU010000030.1 GCA_017520845.1 Kiritimatiellia bacterium
AAAATGTCTTCCCTTTTAAAATCGGCGACAATCAAAGCTACTCGACGGCAAAAATCCAACAGCACAAATCCAATCGAGCAAAACCTATCGGTAATCCGACGGTTTACTTTTAGAAAGTCAGTTTACTTTTGGACGTGACGTTATATTTAATAATTTACGATAATTTTGACTAAATTTTTATTAATATTTAAATCACCAACCCCAATCATCCCCGCCACATCAAAAACCTATCCTACCGCCTTGCGCAACCACCACCGCTTTAGTGCGCAACGAAACACCTTTTGTTGCGCAACAAATCTCCCGAACTCCCTACAGCGCATACAAGCTCCGAGCGTACGTCGCAATGATATTGAGAAATATTCACCGATCAGGTGTCATCTTAGGGGGTAGGATTTAGGTGAAGATTAAAGGTGAAGGTGAACAGAGGTGATTGTCTATTAATGCAAAGCGCTCATCTAAAGGAAACTTCTTAATTTCCTCATACACAAGGCCTACAAGCTCAATCGACTTTTGCCAAACTATTAATTTTCTATAACCAAAATCTTCCACTGTTCACCTTCACCTTTCACCTTCACCTCAAAAATTCCAATTCCACTCTCCAACTCACAGCTCGAACTATCTAACCAATCTTATAAATCCCGTTAATCCTGTCAAAAAACTTATCACTAAACAAAAGAAAGGAAAATACTATGTTCAAAAACATCGACTGGAAAGGCCTACTTAAGGCCATACTGAAAGCGGCGCTCCCCTTCTTCATCGGCGGAGCAATCGGCGTAACTGCAAGCGGCTGTAGCTCACTCCAAACGCCGCGAGCTAAAAATCAGACCTCCGCGATCTACGCCTTCGGGCTCCCTGCCATCGTCGTCACCCACGACGCCACCCAAAATGCCGACTACTCCGGCGGCGATACGAACGAGACGATGCAGCTTGCGGATTCTTCAACTCCTGCGCGATATAACGCAAAATGTTAAAAAGGTCGGCATTTGCACTCGGAGATATGACGACGTTATACATTAAGCGTATCCCTCATTTTGGACAATGAAGTTACCGCGTCAAGACCAAGGCCCGAATCTATTTCAGATTCTGATCTTGAAATTGCCTCATAAAGCTCCTGCTTCTTAATCAGACGGTCGAACATATCAATGCTTACGAGAACGGATGCTCCATATCCATTTTTAGTCAAAACTACCGGCCCGTTGGCAAGGTCGCCTTCGACTTCCGAATATCTGTTGCGTAGATCGGTCACAGGTCTGATTTGAGTTGAGAACATAAAACCTCCTTCGTGATTTAGAATATGTTTATTATATCATAATTCTATCACAGAACAATAAGATACTATTTTTTTATCAACCAAAGCCCTTTAACGACTTATCTAAAAACTCTTTCGCTACTTCTCTTAGCTCGTCTAAGCGAGAATCTACCTCTTCCCAGTTGATAGGCTTATCAACGAGTGAGGATATCTTTTCAGTCTCATCTGAATAAATAGCGCGCTCTTCCAAACCGATATTTTTAAGTAGCGAAAGCGCGCGCTCGTTCATCCCTGACATCTTACCCTTTATCAGTACCGACTTTCATTCGTTACAACCTTTTTGTCGACATCCATGCATTTTCCGGTAAGCATTTCCCAGGAATAAGTTCTTTAAGATAGCGTTCTACCGGCACAACAAGAATGCCATCCATCATTATCTGTTCTTTGCCACGGTAAAGCAGTATACGTTTAGCCTCAGGATAATCCGCCCCAAAAAGTTTTAAACCATCCATATCAGAGCGAGAAACCCTATCGGAGTGTTTTACTTCAAATGCGGTAAAGTCATCTGGCGTATAGACGACAAAATCAACTTCGGCGCCATTTGACGTTCGCCAATAACTCAGTGCGTTTTCATATCCCGAATAGTCGCAATAAGCACAAAGATGCTGATACACCAAACCTTCCAATGCTTGTCCGTTAAGATCCGCCGGAGAATCCAACCGCCCTATAGGACGAAGTTTTCTAAACACTCCGACATCAAAATAATAAAACTTCCCATGCGTCACCATGCGACGCTTTGCGCGTTTGGAAAACACCGGCAAAGTGCCTCCAATAAGCAAATCTCTTAAAATTTGTATATAGCCGTCAACCGTTGCGCGTTTAACCATACATTCACGAGATATCTCAGATGCAGACAAGACTCCTGCATGCGAAAAAGCCATCGCCTCAAGAAACCTTGCAAACGCATCAAGGTTCCTTACCAACCCCTCTTGCTCCACCTCTTCGCGAATATATAACTGGAGATAAGCCGCGAGTTGGCGCTCTTTGTTGGCATATTTGCCTATAACAGGCACAAGCCCCGTCATCAGCGCATCATCCAAATCAAAAGATTCTCCAAGTTCGCAAGCCATAAACGGATGCATTTTCAATTCAAGCGCCCTACCGCCCAGCAAATCCACGCCCGCTCGCTTCAACTTTCTGGCACTAGAGCCCGTCAAGACAAAACGCTTTGACGGAAACTCCTCCATCAACGAATGAACAACATCAAGAAGCGCAGGAGCCTTTTGAATCTCATCAATGACAATCTGATTACAATCATCATTTGCAGCCACCATATCCCTAAGCCGCTCCGGATTAGCCATCAAGCGCAAACGTATATCATTCTTGAGCAAATCAACGACATACGCATTTGTCAAGTTATCCTTGAGCCACGTAGTCTTTCCGGTACCACGCGGACCAAACAAGAAGAAACTCTCGTTCCCACATCTAAAAACTCTATTTATTTTATCCATTTGGCACTTATTTTACCAAATCGCTCAATAAACCGCAATAGCAAAATTACATCAGTTCCGTAAATTTACATAGCAAATTTACAGGTACGAAATGCGAGCGAGCGCATTTTATCGTATTCGCCGACACCGCAACACTAAGAAGCATATTGAAAAAGCCGATGAAAACCGTAAGCCCACCAACAAGCCCATACAGCCCAAAATCCACCTGCCCCAACGCCTCCAACACCCACCGCGCCGTAAAGAGCCCCAACACGAGCGCATACAAGCTCCGAGCGTATGTCGCAATGATGTTGAGAAATATTCGCCGATTAGCTGTCATTTTAGGGATTAGGTGAAGGTTAAAGGTGAAGGTGAACAGAGGTGCTTGTCTATTAATGCAAAGCGCTCATCTAAAGGAAATTTCTTAATTTCCTCATACACAAGGCCTACAAGCTCAACCGACCTTTGCCAAACTATTAATTTTCTATAACCAAAATCTTCCACTGTTCACCTTCACCTTTCACCTTCACCTCTTAAAAATCTCCAATTCCACTTTTGGAGTGTTGCAAGCGTATCTCGTTACGAGCTTCTCCAGTTAGTGTTGGAGCCTGGGATAGCCTCGTCATTAATGGCGATCGACGGCTTGAACGTCGTGCATCCGATCTCGGAGAGTTTCGCGCTGAGCAGAGCGAACTGCGCCTCGTCCTCGTATGTGCCGACGATCGCTCCGCCGGAGCCCGCGAACTTCGCCGACGCCCCCGACTCGCGCGCCGTCATGACCATATTGCGGTTTAATTCGGCGACATTGAAAATCCTGTCTCTCAAATCGAAGTTCGCGTCGACGAGACCGGCGATCAGATCCTTCCTGCCCGCGACGAGCGCATCGCGACCCTTCTGGGCGATATCGGCGAACTCGCTCATCGCCGAAAGAATATCGGGCTTCTTTTCCTCGAAGAGCTTTTTAACTTTCTTGTGCGCCTTACCGCTTTCCTCCGCGCGGTTGGGATCGAACGCCACGTAAATATTCGGCAGAAGCGCCGGATCAAGCCGCTCGTAGATGCCGCGGTTGTTCGCCTCGACAAACGATTTCTCAAAGTCCATAAAGACGAGCCCGTTGTACATCTGGATTACGCGGTCCTGAAAGCCGCAGTTGATGCCGAGCTCGAGCTTCTCTGCCTCGAGACAGATCGTCGGCGTATGCTCCAATGGAATCTCCACCGAATAGAATTTCATGAGCGCCTTGAGCATCGCCGAACAGATTGCCGACGACCCGGAGAGTCCCACGAGTCGCGGAATATTCGTTCTGTACTCGGCGGTGAAATTCCTGTTTTCGAGCCTGATGCCGTTTTCAAAGCAATATTCGAAAAACAGTTTCGCGACCGCCTTCAGCATGCGGATGCCGCCGTAATAACCGTAAAGGCGAATGTCGCGCACGAGCTTCTCAGGCGAATCGAACGTCGCGTCGTCAACCTCGCCCGGCACAAAGCGCATCTTCGCGGATTCAGTCAGCGTTAAATCAACGCAATAATCCGAAAAGGCGAACGACATCGTCTTGCCGAAATACCCGTCAGAAGGATTGCCTAAAAATCCCGCCCTCGGAAAGCTTCTCGTATTAACCGTTTTCATTCATAGCCTCCAATGCCTTTAAATAACCGTTGGGATTACCGATATCGTGTCTATGCCCAGGATAAATATACCCGAAAACCGTCTTCTCGGAGAGCATTCTGCGAATCGCGTCCGTAAGCTGTATCTCGCCGCCGACACCCGCAGTCTGATCCTTCAGAAAGCGGAATATAACCGGATCGAGGAGATAACGCCCCGCGACCGCGAGATTGCTGGGGGCCTCCACGATTGACGGCTTCTCGACGATATCGGCGAGCTTAAAGAACGCTTCGGAAATCTCGGAGGAACTCTTCATTATCCCGTAGCGCGAAACGCGCTCGCGCGGCACTTCTTCGCACCCGATGACGCTCGCGCCGCCGTTCGCTTTAGAAATCTCCATCATCGCCGAAGACGCGTTGCCGCCGCTAACGAGCGCGTCGCCGAGAAGTATGAGCACAGGTTCGCTCTCCGACTCGAAATGCTCCGCCGCCTGCAAAACGGCGTGACCGAGACCGTGCTGCTCGAGCTGATCGACCCACACGACCGGCGCCTTGGGAGGATTAAGTTCAAACCACTTTTTAAGAAGCGGCTTCTCGGGCGATGTTATGATAACCACTTCATCGGCGCCCGCCTCGATCGCCTCGTCGACGATAAGCGCGATCGCCGGCCTCGCGCCGACGGGCAACATCTCTTTGGGAATGAGTTTCGTCCACGGCGCGAACCGCGTTCCGTGACCTGCCGCTGGAATTAACGCTTTCATAAATTTTTCTCGGTTTCATCAATGGCTCGAGGCCCCTTACTGTTGATGCAGGATATTATACCATTATCGCCAATGGGGACAATCCCCCAAACTATTTTCCCGTTTTGTCATAATCATCCCCTACCGCTTACGCATACTCCGGATATGCGGCAATATTGACGGATCAGTCGCGGAAAAAGCCGCCGAGATCGTCTTCGCGGTCCGGGCCGTAGAGCCACGAGAGCGGAATACGGGTAATCCGGCTGTGACGCAGATTGTCTTTCGCGCAATACCCCAAAAGAAGAACACCGTCCGTTTCGAGGCAGGCGTAATAGCAGAACCATCCCTTCAGATTTCCCTCGAGATCGCGGCGGTGAATCCAGGTGCGTCCCTCATCCTTCGAAACCGCAACGGTAAGCGGCGTACGATGCCCGTTGCACCAGCGGGAGTGCGGTCCGACAACGGCCGGATCTTTATATTCGGGATGTGCGCCGTGATCGTTCCAGAACGCCACCATATCTCCGTTCGAAAGCCGCTTCACCGTAGCGGGCGAATCGGGAGAATTGAGATTCCAGGGAACGGCCTTCGTCCATGTTTCGCAACGGTCCGACGAATAACAAACGTACTGCATATTCTCCATAGTGCGCATCCACATCATGACTCTGCCGTCCTTAAGCTCGATAACGCCCGGTTCCTGCGTGGTCACGCGCAACTTCCCGGAGGGCGACATCGTCTTGAAGGAATCTTTGCCGAACCGCCATGTGGCGCAGTTGTCGTCCGAGATCAGCGTCCGGATCACGCCCTTTTCGTCCAACGCGCCTTTTTTGCCGTTCGCCTTCTTCTCGGTGGAATGGCGGCAGACGGGGAGCACCACCCTTCCGCACGAAAGCTGAACCGCGCGCGCGTTGTTCAGAACATAATAATCGCGTTCGCCGTCGGAAACGCATTTTATCGGCTTCGACCACGTCTTAGCCTCGTCGGATGAAATCCGCACGACAGGGCAGCAGTCGAGTATGGAATTCTTGACGAGATAAAAAAGCGCGATCCGCCCGTCGTTGAGCCGGAGGAGCGAAACGCTCATCACGTTCTGCAGGCCCTCGTTTTCGACGACAACCTTATCTTCACCCGTCCAGGTGCGTCCGCCGTCGGAGGATTCGCGCATCGCAAGGTGCGCGGAACCGTGGTCGGCGGCGTTGGTGCCCGTGTAATGCGAATAGACGAAAAGTATCCTCCCGTCTTTAAGCCGGATGAAATCGCCCTCGCTGTTGCGCGGATTGTTTTTGCCGCTCGGCAGTTCAAGCACGCGCTCGGGAACGTTCATCGCCTCGGCGTTGCACGTACTCAGCGCGGCCGCCAGCAAAATGCAGGATGTAATCATATATCTTCTTCTCCTAAAATGCACTTTGATATATTACTCGCGCATCCTCGCGGTCTAGCGGCTTGAATGCACCGAATATCCGCCCCTTCGATTTTTCAAGGCCGTCTAAGAGTCGATCAATCGAACTCTCGCTTAAGCCAAACTCCTTAAGCGAGCGCGGCATTCCCATCGAAACGAAGAACTTCTGCAGGCGATCGATCGTTTCCAATGCAACCGCCTTAACAGCTTCCTTGGAAGAGTCGGCGGGAACAATACCGAAAACGTCACGCCCGAACGCAGCAAAACGCGACGGATCAGCGTCTACGACATAACGCATCCAGGCTGGCATCACGACGGCGAGCCCGGCGCCATGCGTGATTTTCGGATCGATCGCCGAGAGCTCATGCTCAAGAGCGTGGCTCTCCCAGCCGCCGGCGCGAGTCTTCGCGGAAGATGCGCGACCGCACCCTACAAGATCATTGTGGGCCAATGTTCCCGCCCACATAATCGCCGCGCGCGCCTCGTAATCCTTCGGATCGGCGAGCGCCTTGGGCGCCGACGCGATAAGCGTACGGACGAGCGATGTGGCGAGCGCGTCGGTAACCAAGGCTGGCCCCTGACCGCTGAAATAACGCTCACAGATATGAGCTATCATATCGGTAACACCGGCCGCCGTCTGATAGGCTGGGAGAGAAAACGTCGTCTCCGGATCCATGAATGCGAGAGCCGGGCGTATTATGTCCGCTCCAACGCCGCGTTTAGCGCTAATAGCGTCATTACTTATTACACATGAAGCCGAACCCTCAGAACCCGCCGCCGGCAGAGTAAGTACGACAGCTATCGGCAGACACCTGGTAATCTTAGCCTTACCGTCAAAAAAGTCCCAGACATCACCGTCGTAATCGGCTCCGAACGCAATAGCCTTAGCGCAATCAATAACGCTCCCGCCGCCGACAGGCAAGAGACAGTCGCATCCCGACGAGCGCAAAAGTTCTATACCGGCGCGAACCTCATTAAGCTCAGGATTGGGCCTTACGCCGCCCATCTCCTCATACGCAACGCCATTAGCGTCCAGCGACGCTTTCACGCGCTTCAGAACGCCGCTCTTTACCGCGAAAGCTCCTCCGTATACGATAAGCGCCTTACGAAAAGAACGCTTAGAAAGCTCGCCCCCGAGCGATTGAACAGCCTCGCGGCCAAAAATAAACTTGGTTGGAGAATAAAAGGTAAAATCATTCATAAAAATTCTCTCTCAATTCTTAGACATAAAAACAATACAGATTTCATTCTGCTATTATATCAAACAATCGGGGTTAATGCCAAAATCACCAAAAGTTACCGAATTGATCCGCGGCAACTTTAAGAACTTGCGCCTAGTTTTGTGCTCGCCGTTCTGCAATTACGGAAATTTCGTTATGCGCTTTCCTGACAGATTAGAATCGCAAGATAAATTAAGAATGACGCGACCCATAAAACGCCCTTTAACTTCCCGATCTTTGATTGCGATCTTAATGCGCCGCTTTTATATGCAAAAAGCGCGATTGAAAGCGACAAGATTATCATCGCGGGGAAATCGCGTGTAAATACACCGATCGAGGTTATATCGAACGGCCTTATCGCGCCGCTTAATCCGACAACCGCGAGCGCATTGAAAAAATTAGAGCCGACGATGTTACCGACTACAAAATCGTGTTGACCCTTTCGAGCCGCGGCAACGGCTGAAGCGAGTTCCGGTAGAGACGTACCCGCAGCTACTATCGTAAGTCCTATAAGAAGTTCAGAAACGTTAAAATGACGCGCCAGATCAACAGCCCCCCAGACTAAAATATGAGATGAGCCGACAAGAAGCACAAGCGATACTAAGGCTACCGTCCAGGGGCATGAAACTGAAACGGTCGGACACTCACCGTTACTTTCCGAACCCGATTGCTTTTCAAGCCAACATGAAACCGGCAGCAGCGCGGCAAAAAGGAGCAGCAATATAACAGCGTCAAACCTGGAAAGACCTCCTCCGAACCAAGCTAAAACTCCTGAGACGATTGCAATAGCAATAAGCATTGCCGCTGAATAAATAGCTGAAAGAGGCCTTACTATTATTGGATTTATGATAGCCGCCACACCTAAAATAATAGCGATATTATAGATATTCGAACCCCACGCATTGCCTAGGGCGATTTCAGAATGACCAGACGCGGCGGATATCGCCGACACGGCCAGTTCAGGCGCTGAAGTTCCAAAACCGATTATTACCATTCCTATGATAAACGGAGAGACCCCTAGATTGGTCGCTAGAGTTCCTGACGCATCAACAAATCGGTTAGCGCTCCAGGCGAGAACCCAAAGCCCTAACGCGATAAAAGCTATCGATACTAGAAACGGTAAATCGCTATACACTGTTTTTATCCTTCCTTTTTAGAAGAATCGTCGCCAGAATCATTCTTCTCGGCCATTTTACCGAAAAAATACATTCCAACGGTCGCTAAAACCGCTATCGCAATTATAATTATCATTTTAGTTGCCATTTGAACTCTCCTCTCTTTTTTTATTGTTTCTTCTCGGTAAAATACAATCGCGCAACAGCCCAAGAATCATCAAGCCCGTAATCTCTTGGGACGGTTTAGATTCTGATGCCGAAATAAGCTGCGCGTCATTATTGACCGGCTTATCTTCATTATGCTTAACGGGAATTATCGCCCAAGTTAGTGCCATTATCAGAATACAGATGACACCGTAGATTTTCAAGCGAAAATTCCTCATTCTCCGCCTGTACGAAGATATTAAACTATCAGCGAACGATTCAGGCAATTGCCGCGTCGAAAAGCAGGATTTCACTTTTTCGGCAAGGATGGCTTCGATTTTTTCATTCATGGTGCGAACCCCTTTTTAAGGTTAAAAATTTATAAAGAGATTTATGCGCATTATAGAGACGGGATTTTACCGTTCCTTCCGGAATGTTCAACAACGAAGCGATTTCTGCCAGTGTTTTATCATAATAATAACGAAGGACGATGACTTCTCTTAAAGTTTCACTAAGCGCGCGCAGACCATCTTCGATTGTATCGTCGGATGTTCCGGTTATCACATCGGTAAAGGAGTTTGCAGGAATTTCCGGAAGATCTTCAGTCGAACCGACTGGCAATAAAAGACGCTTTTTCCGCAAATCCATTTTCCTGAAATTGCGCAATATCGTATAAAGCCAATTAAAAAAAGAATATTCGGGATTAAACTGATGAATTTTTTTAACGGCTTGTTCTAATGTTCTAAATACGAGATCTTCAGCATCCTGAGAATTTTCACACAAAGCCAATGCCGCGCCAAGAAGCCGATTACCATATTCATCGACCAACCTCCTGGCGCCGCTTTCTTTATTCTTTTTAAGTTCTTCCCAAATTTCCATTAAAAATTGCTCTCTATTCTTTATATGCAAATAAAAGAATATAAGTTCAATTTTAAATTAGAATTCAAATTAACACACTAATTACACTTTTCGTTGCCAATTATACCACTTTAATTAGTAAAATCAGAGCGCAAATTTTACGAGGAATGCTGTTGAACCTTTAATCGGCTTTTTAAGTGTAAGCTTACCGTTTTCAAACTTAACGTCTACTGGCAGGATATCTCGCTCATAGTCGAGAATCGTAGCCGAGACAACGCGCTTAACCCCCTTAACGTCAACTTCAATCGTATCGCCCTTACCGCCGTAATCAGAAACTAAAAGCCAACCCTCGGAGCGATTATGCTTTTTCGCGGCGAATGTCGTTACCGTGCCTTCGCGCGTTGATGCGCAAATCATTCCGCAGTCTCGCATGATCGAGCCGAACATTAAAAGCGCATTGCCGACCTTGTGCTTTTTACCGTTAGCGCCCCTATACCCCCAGGCTCCCGTTGGATTACACCCGTAAAAATATGCCTGTTTATACTTCGAGGTCTGCAAACGCGAGAGCACCGATAAAGTAAAGCATGAGGAATCTATACCGTTATGAGACCCGGGTCCGTTCCATACGCTTTTAGAATTCTTAGAGCTAGGTGAAGAATTTAAACCGTTCCAACCATACGCGCCGAGGAAGTGCCATTCATTAACGATAAGCTCGCAATTCTTAAAGCCATATTCATCGCATAATTTACGAACCTTCTCCGCGTCATTAATCATAATGTCGACATTGTTACCGTAATAATGCCACGAGAGAAAGTCCGGAGCGACGCCCGCTTTTTTGCATTCGTTTAAAAGCGCCCTAAAATAATCCATTCTCGCGTGAGTAAGAGCGGGGCCTCCGATCTTAGCGTCGGGGAATTCACTTTTTAGGCGCTTAAGACAGGTTACGAAGAACTTGCAGAATAAGTCGCGGCGCTTTTTATCTTTTACCTGAAAATCTGGCGTCCCTCGCGTTCCATCACCGTCGGGTAAACACCACATATTATTTACACCATCTGGCTCATTCCAGATTTCCCAATACTTAATATCCCAATTAAATCCGTTAGCCCACCCTTTTCTATAATGGCGAATTGTACCAGCGAAAACTTCGGCCATCTTTTCGAAATCCTTGGGGATAAGCGAATTAAAATGAACTTTAGGTCCTGTATGTTCAATCGAAACGCCAAGGCGATAAAAAATCTTACTACCATTATCTTGAATAAGTTTTAACTGGTAGTCAGTCGCATCGAAGTAATAATTCTTAGGATCTTTAGCATCAAGATGCATTAAGGGGAAAATAAAGTAAGTATCGAGAATGCGCTGAGCGGAATCAAAGAGAGCTAAGTCGTGAGTACGCGTATACTCGAAACTGAAAGCCTTAATTTCGTTGCGGTTACTCATGGTAACCTTAGGCGCGTAGCCCGACGAATGGAGCGCGCGATTTATAGGGCGCGTTTCTTTAGTAAAGTCAGCGCTAAGAGGTTTAGCTAAACTGACGGCACTGACAGCCACACTAAAAAGAACTAAAATCGCGTTTTTGACTGACATCATAATCTCCTTTGTTTTACCAAATGATTTTTTAAAAAATTCTCTTCTTTCCATCACAACCCCTTTTTAGGTCGCACCTGAAGGTCGAGGTGCGAAAGCTCCATCGGCGTGTTCGTCAAAATCTCCACGACTGCCGCGTCCTCCTCGTAATGCGGAACTTCATAGACGCACAGCGGATCGGACGTGAACGCCGGAACGCATCGCTCGTTTTTCAGATAAACGCATGGGCGAGAGTTGACGAACACATCTTTGGGCGCCTTGCCGCCCTTCACACCTATACGAAGGCGCAACGTGCGCCCGGCGGGAATGCGCCCCGTCGCCAACCTGAAAAATTTCGGCGTACCCTTCCTTAGCCATACCGGGAACGGACGCCTGATCTCTTCCCATAGCGGCACGATATCGCGGTAAGTGAGCATGTGATCGCGCGGAAGCGCGGCCACCTCCGACGGAGAACCGATTTCCTTCAGCCACTTCAGCTGATTCGCCCAGTCGACGCCCTTCGTTTCCTGCGGCTGATTGGATGAACGCCAGTATGCCGTCTTGGGACTCTTCCAGCCGGGATCGTCAAAGTAGTTAAAGAGATAGAGAGCGTCCGCGCCTAAAGAATACTGAGCCGCCGCCCAACCGCGAATCTGGTCAGTCAACATATGGAACGGCGCCTTCCAGGGGTGATCACAGATGCGAAGCTCCAGCCCTGGAGCCAGCACAACATCGCTCTTGCGCATTAGGCGCTTCCAAATATCGGCCGGAATATCGTTGTCTGTCGTCTCCCAACGCGGACACGGCACCAAGACATCGACAAGCTTTTCGTCAGCCCAGGTCGCCGCGTCGAAGCCGAATCTGAGCGCGGTCTCGGGGTTGGCCGGCACACGCGATAGAATACGCACCGGGTGAGCGCGCCTTTTCGCCGCGTCGTCGGCGATTGCGCGGACAGAGCGCATGAACGCGGTTATCGTAGCGGCGCTCTCCCGGCCTGGCGCAAAGCAGTAAAACTCGCGCTGCCAGTCAATTTCGACACCGTCGACATCGTAGCGCATAAGCATCTCACGGATGAACTTCAACTCGCGCTCGCGAACCGCGGCAAACGAATAGTCGAGACAGTTGTCGAAATGGCCTGACGGCGCACGATGACGAATACGCCGATATTCGGGATGATTATGAAAAAAGTCGGGATGCAAAAAAGACGTCGGATCGTAAGTGT
This sequence comes from Kiritimatiellia bacterium, assembly GCA_017520845.1. Taxonomy (GTDB): domain Bacteria; phylum Verrucomicrobiota; class Kiritimatiellia; order RFP12; family UBA1067; genus UBA1067. The sequence continues at coordinate 12,599 of JAFXEU010000030.1, forward strand.
TATGGCAGTCGTTCATGCGGAACGAAAGCCAAGGCCGTATGCCGATGCGCCGCGCCTCGTCGATCCAGCGCGCATAACGGTCGAGTTTTAGCACTTCCTCCATCTCACGGTAGAGACGGATATAGTGGTTTGTATATGAAACCGCTCGACCGTTCTCGCGCGTCTGCCGGTATTTATCGCACCAGCTTTCCTTAACGCTGTTCGAAACGCCGGCGATTCTCCCGCCGATGCAAAATAGAATATCCGTCACATCCGTGCCTTTGTATTGGCTAACGAGACTGCGGACCTCGTCTTCGGTAGGGACAATGCCGGTTTTCATACGAGAATGCGCATAATGCGTCTCGTCGTAATTCAGGAATACGGGCCTCTTTGCCGACGGCGTTCCCCCCGCAAATGCGTTCAGCGCGCCAAGCGCGATTACAACAGCCGATACAACTCCACACGCGAATTTGCCGATCCGCTTAATCTTAACATCGTGGGGCCCAATATTTAAATAATCATTGATCATCACTTCCAATTATACCACACTAACTCATAAAGTGAAAGCGCGGCAATTCCATCCAAAAAACATCCAACAACTAAATCCCCGAACGAAAAGTTTTTTTAACCACGAAAAAGACGGAAACACGCGCCGCACGATTCGACCATTATACTATCGCTTATTCAGTTTTTTTTTACCGTGGAGAACGTGTAGAAACGTGTAACATTACCCTTTCGTTGCGATATCCCAATGACTATCAATTTACAATACTTAGCTAGTTTTATATCTGGGGTTACACCCCAGACCCCATGCCGAAGGCATCTAAAAAAATGACACAGTAAAGCGTACTAATAAGCGGTTAGAAAACGCAAAGCACTAAGCCGAAACGTTAGTGGGATGCGCCGAAGATGAACGAAGTGAATCGAAGGGAAGCCGCGCAGACCGCAGGTCGAGCGCACGAGCGTAGCGAAGTGACCACAAGGGGCCGCGGCATCGGAACCTATCGGAGTTAATTACAAATCTAACAGAAGAGGAATTAGAGTTTATTATTTTGCGCGGCGCTTAGTTTTATAAACTCCGATAGTTGTTCAAATGAGGCTCACGCGGGGCCTTGTGGCTGCTACGCAGTTCGCGCTTTGCGCTCACCCAACCCGACGACTTCGTCGCGGGCGCATCTCCGTTACGCCTTTGAGCTTCGCACAATCCAACCGTCACCTTTTTACAACCTTGTATCATTGTTTATATCTGGGGTTACACCCCAGACCCCGTGCCGAAGGCATATACTACAAAATCAAAAGTATTACGGAATTTATGCGGTTAGATTATCCAACGGCAACCTTCCCAATCCTTCGGTGTCCGGCGAGCTCCCAGTAAGCCGGCTTCCGCGGCCTCCGTGGTTAAAAAATCCCGCGTCAAATTCTCACTCCACAAACCATAATAAAACCGCCGTATTTATCCAATTTTCTATCACTTTTCCCCAATGGGGACAGGTATAATGAGAACAATTCTTTTTAATTTGAATTGATCTTTGACAACCGATTAAAACAACGACGACTTGCAAACATGTCGACATATGCGCTTGCGTTTTGAGGCGCCGCGCTATGTCGGCATGTTCACAAGTCTT
>JAFXEU010000031.1 GCA_017520845.1 Kiritimatiellia bacterium
AAGCTTCTTGAAAACATTCTTCGCCCAAAGCGGTGTCTCGGCATCCTCAGCCATATTATATCCATGAACAAAAACGAGGTTGCCTGTCTTGTGTTCGCTCTCCGGCCAATCAGGCGTTGCAAGTCGTGTAGGCACACCGTCCGATCCTCCTGCTGCTGATCGAATATTCAACCACCCGATCATTTTATCTATCTCTCCTATATGAAGATTAATTTTAGAAGAATAAATCCGTTTGTTATCGGACTTTGAATAGATATTAAGATAAAAAGCCCCGTATCTATAACATTCGGGAAATTCCACTAAGAGAGTACTTTTACCGAAGTGCGAAAGACCTACAAAAATTGGTGGCATATTACTTCCTTCTCCAAGAGGAAATACGGATGCTTCATGTGTACTTATTCCGTTAATGTCTATATCATTCCCAAGAGGCGCATCACCTATCTGCGAGTGCGAAATATTAGCATAAAAAAGTTGCGCTTTTCTAAGCTCTGACGAATAAGACTCTAAACGAAAATAAAAATCATTTGAATTCCATTGTGATGTCAATGTCTTTACATCAACCGCTATCGGCAAAAAGTTTATAAGATCATTGCGCCCATTTACAACAAAATCTGAAGCGTTGGCAGAAACAAAACCTGATGTATCAAAAGCATTATCATTCTTCCATTCATCATCATTACGCCAAAAATAGGCATTATGACCAGATCTGGAATACCCAACGTCTATTAAGTCAATTTTCCCATCCCTATTATAATCTACAAGCAAAAGCGGATTCAGAGACGTTATTCTCTGCTCGGCGAAGTCGTGGATATAATTATCGCCGTCGGCCGCGAGATATTCGAGCTTAAGTTTGCATGAGCCTGCGGCGGATGAAGTTACGCAGATCTCAAGTCTCGTCGTTTCCCAATAACGCCTTAGAATATTCTTCCATCGGCCCATCGACATATAGCGAACGCGCTTAGTTCCAGAATCAAGCAACGTTTCGCAATCATGCCAATTCCCTACAGCATCACTCCAGCCCGGCAGCCAAATCTTGAATTCTCCAGTGACATCTTCAAGAGAAATTCTGACATAGCCGTTAGTCATTAAAACATCTGTATTTAGATAAAACCTCTCCGCGTTATTGATATCCGTACAAACCTCAAACGGAAAACCTAATTGAGACGAAAGCCGGTTATATGTTTCAAAGGGAACGTCCCATTCTCCTCGGGAGATTTTCACTCCGAGAACGGTGTAATCCAACCGCTTGTACGCGATTCCGTTTGTGATGAAGCTTACGGTCGAATCTCTGAAACTTCTGCTCGGCGAAACGCCAGAAACTGTCACGGAGCAAGGTTCATACGAAATATTAAAATCATTCCCTTGAGAATCATTTACGGAAACACGCGATGTATACAAGGCCTTTGAAACGTAATTTGATTTCCAGTGCTCCGGACACGGACAGCAGCGGCGCGGCTCACCATCCGGAACTTCAAGATGAACGGTCCGATCGTTGTCGCGATACAGATAAAGCGCATTTACGCTCGGAGTCAGCTCTTCTAAAATATTCTCAAACTCAACTTCATCATCTTCATTGTCGGTTATTGTCGGCGAGCGGTTTTCATTACATCTGCAATCTGGCGAATAACAGAAACACCATTCATCCTCCCCGCAGAAGCACGGCGCGCTCACTCCGCACATACAGTCGAAATATTTTTCGTCCGGATCCTCTTCGGGCGTTTCTTCGGGCGGCTCTTCGTCCTCTGTAAACTGCGGACAAAAACGAAGCGTTTGCGTAAAATGTGCGATTGCTGTATTGAGCTGTTTAGGATGATTGACCCGATAGGAAATTTCGCGAGTCTGATTCTTTTTAAAATGCCCGTAAATCTCAGCCGAGACAGGGGCGACATTCGTAATAACTACATCACTTGTCCCGCTCGACCACGATGCCGTTATCCCGGGAAACTCCTCGCCGTGAAGAAGCGTAACGCGTCGACCCTTGCTGTAAAAATCATGTATGCACGGCACTGTCGCCTCCGTATGCGGAAACGCTATCCAGCCGTGCGGCCAAAAAAAAGACGGCAGCTCACCTATCATAAAATCATCGGAATCTATCGCGAGCTCAAGCTCTTCGCTCTTCGTAAACCAAATCGACTTCTTTATCCCCTTACCGACCGCGAGTAAAAGCGTATTGGTAACGGCTACGCTTCTTTGTTTCATTGGCGCGACAAGCGGCACAACCTTTTCACCGACCACTAGACGACCAACGCCTGAGCCGCTAACGCAAACCTTTAACACCGCAGTTTCATCAGTCGACACAGGCAGCGAAAACACGCCATTAGTGGAGCCTGAATAAAAGACGTGTTCTAAAACAGTATTCGTTGAGCCTTGCGGATAAGAAAACGGATCTTCTCCGTTGAGTACGGACGCAAGACCGTCGTAATAATCATTTGAAATCGAATACGCATCAAGCGGATTTGATTTCACTATAAAGATTTCATCATAGTCTGATAGCCCGTCATAATCCGAATCGGCATTGTATGGATCGGTATGATAAACAAAAAGTTCATCTTCAATTATAAGCCCGTCACCATCACGGTCGCTACCAGGAGTATCGGACGAATCGAGATGGCGAAAGAAGAGAGAAGAGGGAAGAGGGAAAAGGGAAGTGGGAAAAGGGAAGAGGGAAGTGGTTGTGGTGCCGATGGTGATGTTAGAGGGGAAATTTTCGGGAATAACGCCAGAATCAATTTTCGCTTTTATTGCCGATAGATCATAACGATAAGTGAAATCGCCATTTTCATAAAACTCCGCTTGAAACGAAATCGGCATATCTGACTCACGGTTATATAGCGCATTCTGCCAAGTAAGTTGCAGCGTATTAGATGGGGTAAAGCAGTGCCAAAAGCAGGAATTAGGGGTTAGGGGACAGGGGTTAGGTGAAGGTGAAGAATTAAGGTGAACAGTGGAATTTACACCATTTCCTGACTCCTGGCCCCTGACTACTAACCCCCAATTCACTTCCGGCACTATGCCGAGCGGAGCTTTAAATGGATAATACTCTCTCGCCGCAAATACCGTTGATGTCGGCGACAAAACCGTCACCCTCCCATCCGAATGAACTCTCAACCGCTCACGCCCTAACCCCTGACTACTGACTCCTGACTCCTCCAAATATACCCAATCCTCCGCCGCGCCGAACGATTTCCAATCCTCGCAAATACCTGTGCCCGAGGGAGCGGCAAAATCATGCACCTCATTCGTCCCGATGCACGTTAAGACAAAGCCTCGCGCAAAGTCTTCTTGGGTAAGAGATAAGGGGAAGGAGTTAAGGGTTAGGAGATAGGAGTTAGGGGATAGCTTAGGTGAAGAATTAAGGTGAACAGTGGAATTTGTATCAATTTCTGACTCCTGACCCCTGACTACTGACCCCTGACTACTAATTCCTGACGACTGACTTCCATTCTTCTCCTCCGCAGTCGGAAACGCCGTATACGTCGCCCACGAACTAAATACGATGAAGAGCGACACAATCGGCCAACCGTAACGCTTCGCCGCAGCTTTAAGTCGAATCAAAACGCGAGATAAAACAACAAAGAGAAAAAATCCAGATAAAACCACCAACGCGAAAAGACAGGCTCTTATCAAGAACCAGTCTAATACTTCTTTTATGGTAATTATATCCATCTACCTCTCGAATATAAAGTCTAAGACTTCTTTTGTCGGATACGCCAAATCCTCTTTGTGGCCGATGCCCTTGAAGACGTGAAACGAAACCTGCTTCTTCCACTCGGGATATTTATCGAATCAAACTTAACACGCTCAAGCGGAGCGTTGATTTTAACACGCCTGGCGTTTTTCGGCAAATCAAAGCCGGTAAACGAACTGTCACATAAAGGAGCGTTAATCACGACTGCGTTCCCGCCGGACGTTTTTACGTTTTTAACTTCGATATTGTGCATCTCGCCCATTCTCGGCGCACGAGTACGGCTGTAGTGCGCGTCCCCTATGCGAATAACCGATTTGGATCTTTTTTCATTACCGGCGGCAATTTCTTCCACGCCATCGATTTTTATGTGGTGCATCCTGATGCCGTCGCAGCACAAAAGCCTGATAATGCTGTGGCCGCCGGACGAACGAGAACGAATGTTGCGTATCGTCACATTGTAAATATCATCTTTATCACCGCGATATTCATTCCCGCCGATCTGCATCCCGCATTTTGTCGCTTTAACGCCGGGTGCGTCTCTTAAAGCCGTCAATGCAACGGTATCGTCTCCGGTCCGCCCGGAAATATTCTCAATTAAAATATCATGGCAGCCCTTGCGAAGGTCTATGCCATCCTGATTGAACATCGCATCGCTCGAATTAAAAACTATATCATGCAGATGACCGTCGCTGCAGCGCTCCTGCGATATCGCCCAGCACTGCGTTTCATCCATCTGAAAACCGGCGATTTCATAATTTGAAACATCACAAAGAAGTATTCCCACCGAACGCCAGCCGTTAGGATCTCCCGAACGACGCGGCAGATAATGATTGCGCCTGCCGCCCGAAAGAACGGCTCCGTTTCGTCCGAGAATGCGTATATTGCGATTAGGACGACAATTTCCCTCGGCAGCACCCGCGTTTCGAATGATATTATCCTGAATCAAATCGGCCAACTCAACCCTGCAACCGTCGAATATGACGGTAAAATCGTCAGGTACGGTTATTGCACGAACCAATCTCCATACGCCGTCGCCCGAAAGCGGGTTTTTACCGATCGTCAACTCCCGTTCGCCCTTTTCAAGCGCCGAATTCATCATTCTTTCAATTTCATCAGAATCCCGCGACGAAGGCTTTTTCATGTGAATGTCGGCGAAATCCATGAACTTTTCCCAGTCGACGGGCAAAAGCTTATGCGGCCCCTTATGACAATGATACCCAATACGCTCTTCAAACTTATACGCCCGATACAGATCGCGAGCGGAATCTACGGCCGCCTTTTCCGATTCGGGCCCCGCCCAGATATCTTCGCTTCCGCTACCGACATAGACAAGACGCGGAGCAATCAGTCTCAAAAGATCATCGGCATCGTGCTCAAGCTCGGCGTCGCGCCCGATCAGATTCGCCATCGCCGGACAAAACCAGTTCGGAAAATACTTCAATATCGCCTTGATGGACTCAGCCTTAGCCCCTCTCGCCCGCCCAAGGCTCGCGCCGCCGCACCCGGAACCGTTAGAGACCGCCATCGCAAAGCGCTCATCCTGAGCCGCCGTCCAAAGAGCTGTCTTACCGCCTCTACTGTGACCAACTACCGCAACACGCGTCGAATCAAGTTCCGGACGCGTCTCAATCCAATCCATCACGCGAGAATTACCCCACGCCCATGCGCCGATCGTACCCCATGACTTAGCGCCGCGCATGATATTCGTCGCCGTTTTATCGCCTACGGCCTGCCACGCGATAATCCCCATCGGCCAGCGAGACATCCCTCCCCAATTGCTGACGTTAGGACACACGTCGTTGAAATTCCACCTCACATAAGCATATCCTCGCGCCGTGATCGCGTTCGTGGGGATATTCGGATACTCCGCTTGGGCATACGGCGGCTTATCTCCGCCGCGATGATCGCCAAAAAGAAAAACGGGCACGGGATTATCCGCGCTTGCGCCTTCAGGCAGACGACAGGTGATATTAATGCGAATGCCCGATGCCTCAAAGACGACGGCGGACTCTTCAAATTTCTGATCCTTCAATCGACCTATCGGAGTGCGTCCGAATTGATTTTCTTCGAACCATTCAAACGTTTCAGTGCGTTTACCCTGTTCCCACTCCTTCACTGTCGGAGATATACCCTGCCACAATCGCTTAATTCCCGCAGGATTGGCGCGAACACAATCAACTGGCGAAGGCGTGGTGCTCAACGGCGCGGCGAAAGCGGCAAGCTCAAGAACGAGCACAAAAAAGAAGATGTGATTTTTCATGGTATTTTCTCTTATCTGGCAACTACATTGACATCGCAAGACGCCTCACCGAGGCCGGGAGAAACGGCTTTGACGCGAATGACGCCAGACGAGCCCTCCGTAGCCCTGATAATCACCTGCGCTAATCCTCCAAAGACCTTGCGACGCGGCTGATGGAAATCGGCAAAATCCGTCTCGTCGCCATTATCGGTCGCGACAATCTCTCCGGGACCTTCGACGGAAAATACGACTTCATTCGACGATGTGGGAACAAGCCGCCCTTTCGAGTCGCGAACCGAAAGATTGACGTACGCCACGTCTTCACCGTCGGAGATGATTGACGGCTCTTCAGCTTCTATCGTCAACTGCGACGGCTCCTGTGTAGTCTCAACCTTATCCCGTGCCCAGAACTTTCCGTTTTTATAGACGATTACCTCCAAAACTCCAGGTTCGTACTTTACATCATCCCACCTGAGACGATACGCGCGGTCCCACTTAGTCTTGTCTTTTTTAGATCTACCGAGACTTTTCCCGTTCAAAAAGAGTTCCCCCTCATCTCCCGAGGTAAAGACATAAACGGGAGTAACTTTACCCTCGCGTCCCGGCCAGTTCCAGTGCGGCAGAATATGCGCCATCGGTTTTTCGCTCATCCAGCGCGACTGGAAAAGATAGAACGAATCCTTCTTAAACCCGGCGAGATCGAGAAACCCCGTATTGCACGAATGGATCGCCGCTTTCGTTAAACCGAAATTCTTAACCTCGTCATCTGCGCGACGCTGCTTTTCAGGATCGGTAAAGACTGGATTCTTACGCCATGTGTCACACCAGTAAGGCCCGCCAAGATAATCAATCCCAGTCCAAATGAACTCACCGAGACTTGTGCCGACCTTATCCATCCACCACCACTGCGCATCGGGAGCCGAAGCCCATCCTTCATCTATTTTCTCCCATTCGGCAGACTCCCAGCAATACGATGAATTATAAAAATCGACACCCTTCACCTCGCTCCACTTCTGGACTACCGGAAAATGATAAACGCCGCGCGACGAGCTCATGCAGACGCTCTCGGTCGAAAAGAAAGGAACATTGGGATAGCGCCTTTTAAGTTCGGGGAAGTGCCATGAAAAATAATTGCACCCCATAATCGGCATAACCGACGGGAAATGATTCGTAAAATTCGCGGAATTATTGTTCGCCAGAGTGCAAGGACGCGTTGAGTCCTCACCGCGGACTATCTTCTCAAGCGAACGCGCTCTTGAAACATATTCTTCCGCCGGACAGAATTTCTGAAACCCGTCGCAAATCTCGTTGCCGACGCAGTACATTATGACCGAAGGATGATTGCGGTCAGTCCGAACCCACGCTTTAAGATCAAGTTCATGCCAGTCGTCAAAAAGATTAGTATAGCCGTTTTTACGCTTTCCGGCGTGACCGATGTAACGCCACTCGTCGAAGACCTCGTCCTTGACGAGAATCCCCAATTCGTCACAGAGTTCAAGAAGCCCTTCGTCGGGAGGATTGTGCGAAGAGCGTATCGCGTTGACTCCCGCCTCCTTAAAGAGAAGAAGCCTGCGCTTCTGCGCCTTGCGGTTCCACGCCGCTCCCAAAACGCCGAACTCGTGGTGCATCGAAACGCCGTTCAAAGGAACGCTTCTTCCGTTGAGCATAAAGCCGCGCCCGTCCGCGTGGTACGAAATAGTGCGGATACCGTAACGGTAGGCGTTGTCTTCGACGTCAACGGTGTAGAGATACGGGTCGTCGATATCCCAGAGACGGGGATTCTTTACGGTAAACGATTTCTCCTTGGCTCCCGATTTTGACATTGTATATCCGACATGCACCTTGGCGCTCTTCGTGCTGACCTCGCTTGTTGTAATGCGGACGGAACCCGGCAGAACATGATCTTCGGGGCAGATCAAAAATCTTACGCGCCGATAAAGCCCGCCACCCGTATACCAGCGCGATGAATCGGGAATATTGACGCAGCTTATCGCGAGAGTATTGGTCTTTCCGTATTCAAGAGACTTCGTCACATCTGTGCGCCAGCGCGTATACCCGTAAGGCCAGCCGCCCTTGAATGAACCGTTCACGTACGCCATCGAATAACTCATCGCGCCGTCGCACTCGAAATAAACCGTCTTGCCGCGCCAGGAGTCGGGCGCGAAGAAGTCCAGACGGTAACGCCCCGCTCCTACAACATCGAGAAACGCATCACCATACTTACGAGATGAATCAAAAGGTTTTTCGACACCCCAGTCATGAGGAACCGTAACCTCGCGCCATTTCGAATCGTCATAGCCGCACTTTGTCCAATCAAGCTCAGGTGCCGCCGAAAAATCGCCCTTCAACGCCTTTAAAAGCGCGCCGCTCCTGAACTTTATAACCTCTTGAGATTTCGATTCGTCAAATTCTTCACGCGCAAAGCGCCACCCTTTGCGAAGTTCGATCTTTTCGATCGCGCCAAACGACGCAATAGAAAAAACTAAAATACTAAGTAGAATAATTTTTCTGAACATAGCTATTATCCATTTAATATTTCTGACCGAGAATAGGCTCTAAAACAACATTCGATATTTCAGCGCCGCGCACTCTAAGCGCTCCCTTGTCGGGAAAATCAATAAGCCTTTCATTACATACAACCTCAAAACCGTTGACCGACACGCTGATAGCACGACGATGTACGATTATCTCAATACGCTGCACCTCTTTTGAAGAATCAAAGGCGTCGTAAAGAGGCTTATAAGACGCAACCGAGCCGACGGGCCTTGACAAACTCACCGCCCCGGAGTCGCGGATCAAAAGCGCGGCGTCTTCGTTCTTCGCCTTAAAATCGAAAGAAAGCCTGAAATCGCCGAGCTCGCCCAAATCTTCAAGAGCCTTTGCATCTGGAAGATGAGCGCTCATATCATACTCGGCATACCACGGTTTTGGAACATCCCAAGACCAGTCGGCTTTTTCGGCGTCGATTTCTCCGAATGCGATTCCTTCCGCGTTAAATCCCCTCGTTAAAGACGTATCGATCTTGTCGGTTCCGACAACGCCGGCTTTGACGCGCTCAAGACGCAGATTGGAGACAAGGCAGTTTTTATCTCCCTTCACCGAACAGAACGACGAAGCCTTTCCGACCGAACAGTCGCGAATAGTAATTCCGTCAATTATGGTGCGGCGCACAACATCTACAGGATACGGATAAGCGCTTGAATCCGTACGAACGCTCACCACGTCACGCACCGTGTCGGAATGACAATTCTCCATAAGGATATTTCTGATCTCGCCGCCGCGACGCGAATTTGTCTTCAGCGAAAAAAGCGCGAACGACGCGCCTGTCTGGGATGAATTGCGCATCGTCACATTCTCGACACCTCCCGAAAGTTCGCTGCCGACGACTAAAAGACCGTGTCCTTCGACGAGCCTTACGCCTTCAATGTCGATATTGCGGCTTTTTGACTCGCCGTCCCACCCGTCGCGGTTGCGACCCGCTTTGATAACAACGCCGTCGTCGCCCTGATGAAGTTTGCAGTCTCGAACGGTCACATTCTTAGTCTTTTCGAGATTTATGCCGTCTGAATTATGGCCCAGCGCACGAGAATCCAACCCTGAAATTTCGACACCGTCACATCGGAGAAGATGAACCGTCCAGAACGGCGATTCACGAATTTTAAAATCCTTTAAAAGAACGTTTCCGCAGCGGTTGAACTGGATGAGCTGAGGCCTGAAATATCCGCCGCGCTCGGCGAGCACGCGCTTCTCGACGCTCTCGCCGTTCATCATCTGCCTGAACACTTCGCCGCGAATGCGCTTATGTATCTCGCCGCCTACGAACCAATCGCGCCACTTAGCCATTTTCGGCGCGAGCGTACCCTTTCCGACGATTCCGACGTTAGTGCATCCGTACGCGTAGACGAGAGGCGAATAATTCATGCATTCGACGCCCTCCCAGCTTGTCTTTACGACGGGGAGACAAAGTTTCGGATCGTCCTCGAAAATGATGAACGCGCCTTCGTCGAGTCTTAAATAAACGTTCGACTTCAAATGGATCGGTCCTGTACGCCAAAGGCCCGCTGGAAATCTGACCTCGCCGAGCGCCTCAGCCGCGCATCGCTCCACCGCCTTTGCGATCGCTTCGGTATTGGCCCTAACGTCAATTCCGAAAAGCCCTTCCCTAACACCGCAATCACGGACGTTTAAAGCCCCGAAAGCGTTATTGGCGAAAACAAACAAAAGAACGGCTATCGATCGTCTGATCATTTAATGTTCTCCCTCTTGGCCTTGCGAAGCCAATACGAAGGCGTGCAGCTCCAGGCATGGCAGTAGGAATTGAGAATGACGCTCCTGTACGGCGAAACAAAATCATCGTCCGGATCGTACGCCTCCCAGAACGTGTCGGCACCTTTCGCGACCATCCCTCCCCAGTATTCACGAACAAGTTCAATCGCCTCGCTCTTCATGTTCGCCGCCCAAAGACCCTCGACAAAATAATGGTAGGCGTAAGGCGTTCGCGGGCGGACCGCGCCTTCAAGACTCCTTACGCGCGAGAGAGCGCCGCGTCTCATCTTCTCCGATCCGGCTTTCGCAAGCGCGAGATAAGCCTGCGACATCCACGAAATATTGCGCTCCTTTCCGCTTACCCAAACGCCGCGCTCATTATCCCAGAGAACTTCAACCGCGCGGCGGCGCATTTTCTCAATCATCGCCGGCAGATCCTTAATCTCATCCTCTTTAGAAATCGCTTTCGCCAACTCACACATCGAATCAAGACCGTAAATTATCGCCCCCTGCTCTGAAGCCTGACGGTTAAAGCCGTTCTGCCAGTCGATGAAATTCCAAAAACCGTTATCCTCTCTAACAAGACCAGTTTCATCGACCGCGGCAAGAACTTTGCGGCATGCCGCAATCGCCGTCGGCCAGAGATCTTCAACAGTCTGCCGATCGCCGCTCTCCTTGTAATACTCAAGCACCATCAGAGGAAAAAGCGCCGTGTAATCGAGAATCTGGCGACCGTTGGCGTTTCGCGTCTGAGGCTTCTCGTAAACAGCCGTTGCGGGAGAGCCGTCTTTGAACGCGCAGCCCGCAACCAGATAGAGCGAGCGCTTCACTACATCAAAATCTCGGAATGTCGCGTAATCGGCCAACGCCTGCAAGCGAAGATCGCCGAGCCAAAGCCTGCGATCGCGCTTGGGACCGTCTTCAAGACACGTCTGCATGGAATCGCGCAATGTTGCGGCGGAAACGCGGTCTATCGCCTTGTCTATCTCTGATGCGCTGTCGATGGGAGTATACTTCGCAAAATCTCCGGAGCTGACGGCTCTGGCAGAAACGGCCTTGATGCAGAATTTGGCGCCGTTTGAACATTGTTTGACGCGAACGCGCACGTAGCGAAAAGCGTAACGTCTTGGAAGCTCGTACACGCCCGGAACAAAATCAAAATTAACCACCTCGTCCTGAACCCACGAAGGCGAGATAGTACCGACCTTTTCGCACTCATCTCTTGAAAGTTCAAGTTCGGAAGGCACTTCCGCAAAATTGAACTCCAACCTTACAGGCGCATCTACAGGACGCTCAAAACCATCGAGCGACACTGTAAGATACCCTACAAGATGTTCTCCGAAGTCGAATATAAATTCTTCGCCGCGTGAAAGCGGACGAGAAAACGCAGATTCCACCTCTGCGGCGGAATCGACCTTCCATCCCTGAAAAGCCGTTTTATCGGCCACGGCGTTGACGATCCGCAGCGGCTTTAAAATGCGGTTGTAAAGTTCAGGCTTCGACTCCTCCGCCTTTGTGAGAAGATCAATGCGGGAGTGAAGCTTTTTCACAAAGTCGATCGCACACTTGACATAATCGTTCGTCCTGGCCTTTTCGCCGCCTCCGATAAATAATGCCCAAGATCCTTCCGGCACATTCTCTTCGCCGCCGTTGAACGCGGTCTTATAAGCGTCGGAGCAGTAGACGACCTTAAGCGGAGCCAACTCCTTATTGCGCGAATCGCCCGATTTGAACGGCTCTCTAAGAACCATGATTTCGGCTACTTCTCCGGGCTTATGGACGCCGTCGACGGAAATGAACTCGCCGGGATATTCTCCGAGCATAATCCCCTTCTTGGCCTCGCCGGGCTGACGGGAGACTCTGACAATCTTTGAGACTCGCTCCCCGGAACGCGGCATGATATGCTTAAGCGTCAAACGGCACGGAGATGTCGCGATCTCAAGCTGAGGAATCGTCACATGCCCTGTCTTATCGGCGACGACCTCGCCATTGCGCTCTCCGTATTCCCAGGCGATACGCTCTCCCGCATTGATCGGGAAGTTCACTACTCTTCTCGGCGTAACGTCCGCTTTCGCGGATTTAGGATATTTAAAGCGGGAGCTCTTCCAGTCGCTCTGCGTAAGGAGCCTTAGATCGACTTCGAACGAATCGGCCGTGTCTTTTACGTTCTTCCACCTGAAATACGCGTTACGCTGACCGGAGGATGTCCCGAGCGGATGCTTTTTGTTTTTAAGGTATCCGTCGGGCCACGGCATCGGATCATTGCACGACGCGGACGAAAACGCTACATAAGGCTCGTTGAGTTTGACGTCGAAAATATTAAATGAACCCACGAGATCGTTCTTGGGCAGCACCTTCGAATTACGCCCGGTATGGCCGAACGGCCCCCAGTAGGCGTAGATGGAATATTTCGCCGCATCCATTCCGGAATAAAGAAGATCCTTATCGAGCGACCAGCGGTCGTTCTGCGCGGAATATTCGACGAGAACCGGCGGATCGGGAATGCGCGCAAGTTCGCCGCCGAACCCGGCGCGCTTTATGACATGATAGGGAGAAGCGGATACGTTCGCCTTGATCGCGGCGAACACATCGCCGTTCACAAGCCCGAGCCCAAGCGTGCCGCTGCCGCCCATGGACGCTCCGCCGAGATAGATTCTGTTGCGGTCAACCGCCAGATTCGACGCCGCCCACTCGACCTGTTCGAGAACGCGCTTTTCGGTCTCGGATATCTCATCCGGCACGGGCGCGTTCTCACCGCCTTTAACCTTAGGAACAACGCAATCTTTGGGGATACCCCAAAAATCTTCAATCCGGCGCACTTCAAGAATAAGCCCGTAGAAATCTTCAGGTATCCAGCAGATGTCGCATTTGCCCGCGTCGTCGATCGGCATCGACTCCCAGCGGTAATTGCCTATGATGCTCGCGCCGTGACCGTGAAGCGCGACAAAAAGAGGCGCTTTAGAATCTTGAGTCTTATCCTTCGGATGAACCAAAATCATATTATGCCTCTCGCCGCCGCGCGAAGAACACCAGGAAAAAGTCTCAACCTTACGCCCAGTAGGCGCCAAAAGCCCCATGCTGACCGCACACTCGCCGAACGCGGCGGCAACCGATACAATGCTCAAAAGAGCGATAATCTTTTTCATATCTTAAATAAATTTCTGTTGTTATTTTTTACAAACACGTCGTAACTTATAAACTTAACTCTCATTGATAATGAATATTATCATAAAACAACAACACATGTCAAAAGAACATGTGTTGTTTACGCAAGAGTTTTTATGTCAAAAGTCATTCCATTCGTTCGCTACGCTCACGAAGGAATGCAAATTCACTATTGCAATACGACAACATCGCTACCTTCACATTTTTAAAAATGTGAAGGTAAATATCACCTTACGATAATATAAAACCTGCCGTTCGATTGATTGACATTCAGACTTCTGAAACAATGCCCTTTGCCGCAAGATATAGTTATAACATCTCGCTCATACTTGGCGAAGTCGCCAAAACGACATTCGTCGAGACCTCGCAATCTAAATGTTCAACCTGAGGCAACGAGCCGAGATTTAAGGTCGCAGCGAATAGAAACGCACCTATCATTCTCCCTCCTTCGGCAGTGCGTCGCGCTGACGAGCATCATATATTTCCGCTTGCTCTCCTGTAAGTCCCGTAGGGCGTAACCGTGCTAAATTATCTCGCCGTTGTTGACTATGACGATAAGATGGATTTAAGTCACAAGCAACGCGGTCAACATATAACGAGGAGTCCTCTTCTAATGCAGCACGCTCAAGAAAAAATGCAGCTATTCGATCTCGCACTAATTCATCAGCAACATAAACATAAACATTTTCTTTTTTACACATATTATGTAAGTGACAATATATCAATCCGCGAATCCCTTTAGAGTAGAGGTTCGTATTTGTAACAACTTCCCTTGCCGTAGATATAAAAGAATTCTCTCGCTTTGAAATATTCAATGTCGCAAAAATTGCTGCCTCTTGTGCATAATCTAACTTATTCGTCTTTATTGAGGCAAAAAAATGGTAAATCATTCGTTGAACCATAAACACCTAGCCAACCAATCGCAGATGAACGACATATCCTTCTTTCTTTATTAGTTTCAGTATTTGAATATTTATTAGCAAGAAACATAATATCTGCATAAAAATCAGCATCAGTTAAATTAAACTTTTTCTTTGCATCTTCTGGTGTCGGAACAACTTCATTTTCATCTATCCAATCGGAAGGCTCATAAAGAGCGATATACTCCAACTCTGCAATACGCTCTTCTTTCGTAGCAGCATATAATAGTGCTATATTAATTATTTGAACAATCAAAAAAACATAATATTTTTTCATCGCTTTGCTCCTTATTATCTGTGTAATTGAATTGATCGGCGCACACCGCCCCTAAAAAAGCCTACATCAACCATACCTGGTATATCATCCTTCTTCACAAAACCATACACAGATCCGAACGAGAGATCTCCAATTTGAGGATACTGATATCCACACATCAGGAGACTCGCGATCAATTGATCTTGTGTCACACTTCTAGGATAATAACGACATCCACTTCCGTTATTCCAATCATATTCCGCATGTTCTTTATACGCCATTCGATCAGGTAGTGTTATTGGAACTCGTGGGGACAGTCCCCCTCGCCATTATTTACTCTCCTTTTTTTCACGAAATGCCTTTATCCGCTTTACAGCATTTGTTGCATGTTGACGATGAAACTCATGAGGATTCTTCTCTGAAATCGCTTCGAGAAGTTTCATTCTTTCATCGCTATTTTCATACTGAGGATCAAGCGATACAACAAACTCATCGGCCCAGGCTCCCAATGATGGCACTTGAATCATATATCGCTTCAAAGACTCTACGACAAGCATTCTGGCATCGCCCCTTGCCGACTGATGTTTTGTCTTATGAAATAAAGCAGAACATAAAAGATATTTATCATGTTCATCTTTTAACTCTAAATCCATCACATGATCAACCATATTAATTGTATTACTCGAAACACCTGAAATGTGTATAATCGCACCAGTCGATTTCGCCGCATAATCATAACTATTTGTAAAACCTTCTAAAAAAGACACGTCTTCCGACGACCCGTATTTTGCGACCATATTTATTGCCCAAGATATCCTATCTGGATATTCTTTTGCAATTTGAATAGCAATCCTTGAAATTAATTTATTATCCCCACCGCATAGGTCTATCGCTTTCCTTTGCAAAACAAGCATCTCATCATAATCACAATTTGCGGCTGTCGACGAAAGAAAGGATGCTTTTATTTTAGTTTCTAAAATAGAATTTGTTGTAATTGCATGTAGCTCATTCACAATAACAACATTAATAATTAAAAACGATATTAACACACATATATTTCGCATATACAACCTCTATTTATGAGTTGGGTTCGTCTTTATATTTGGATTGTTATTGAATCACCGATGGGGACAGGCCCCTCGCCATTATTTACTCACCTTTTTTTCGCGAAATGCCTTTATCCGCTTTACAGCATTTGTTGCATGTTGTCGATGAAAATCATGAGGATTCGTCTCTGCAATTTCTTCAAGAATCTTCATTCTTTCATCGCTATTTTCATACTGAGGATCAAGCGATA
>JAFXEU010000032.1 GCA_017520845.1 Kiritimatiellia bacterium
CGCTGTTCGGTATCGTTACGCTCGTAAGACCACCGCAACCAGAAAACGCAGACCACCCTATTCTCGTGACGCTGTCGGGGATCGTTACGCTCGTAAGCGAATCGCAATTATAAAACGCAAAATCCCCGATGCTCGTGACGATGTCAGGTATCGTTATGCTCGTCAAGCCGCTGCAATACGAGAACGCCCACTCCCCGATGCTTGTGACGCTATCGGGTATCGTTACGCTCGTCAAGCCGCTGCAGCCATAAAACGCATAATCCCCGATGCTCGTGACGCTGTCAGGTATCGTCACGCTCGTCAAACCACTGCAGCCAGAAAACGCAGAAGACCCGATGCTCGTGACGCTGTCAGGTATCGTCACGCTCGTCAAACCGCTGCAGCTATAAAACGCCTCTTTCCCGATGCTCGTGACGCTGTCGGGAATAACAATATTGCCATCTTCTCCAAAATAGTCATACAAAACTCCACGGACTATGACAAAACCTTGAACATCTGCCAAGCCGCTGCATCCATAAAACGCCTGATACCCAATGCTCGTGACGCTGTCGGGTATCGTCACACTCGTCAAACCGCTGCATCCAGAAAACGCATAAGGCCCGATGCTCGTGACGGGATAACCGCCAAGAGTGGAAGGAATTGCAATCGAACCCTTTGTAGTAACCGGAACTGCAACATAATTGGTACCTGTTCCATAACCAATTATTGCTTCATTTCTTGAGATTCGATACGTCCACGTAATGCCGTTTACCGTTTCCGTTTCTGCCTGAGCACAAAATGCCGCCATAAACATGACCAGCGAGAAACCAAACTTTTTTACAATATTCATTTTACACCTTCTTTTTAACCCATAAAAACCACTACACTACGCTCTAGGCTCCGAGCCTTCAGCGGATACTGGCGGCATATTCGTCACCGCCCACGCCCCCGTCGCCGCCATCGCCTCGACGCAAAGCATCATCAGTTTCTTTATCATTTTCGAGCTCCTTTCTAAAATCCTGTTAATCTTGTCTAATTAAACTTCCCAATTACCGACAATTCGACATTAAACACCTTCTTTTAGCGCCCATTTCCAAATAGGCACAACTTCAATGCCGTCATCCATTGAGCTCTCACTATCCCACGTGATAATCATTTTGGACTCTATCCCCGTTTCTGCAGCTGCATTTACAAGTGCAGTAGTTTCCCGTTTAATCGTGTTCGCATCCGACAAATCCCAGGCAACTTGTATAAGCCGCCTTTGACCGGTTATCTTATCAGTTACAATAAAATCTACCTCTTCTCCGCGTTTAGTTAGATAATACTCAATTCTATTATCTCCGCGACGAAGCATCATAAAAACGAGATTTTCAAGCAACCATCCGCGGTCACGATCCGTATTCGGCTTCATCGCTCTTAAAAGACCAATGTCAATCACATAGTACTTTTCCGGGTTTGTGCGCCGAACAGCTAACGAATCTGTACGCAATGAAACAGGATAAATCAAATATGCGTCATTTAAATATGAAAGATAATCAGCGATATTTTCTCGATTATCGGAAAATCCAAGGTTTTTCAATACACCTGAAATCGACCTTATAGAAGCCTTACGCGCATAATTACATAGAATATAATCAAGCGTATAACGAAGAGATTGCACACTCGTTATATCATGACGCTCAATTATATCGCGATAAACAACCGCATCAACATATTCCTGCAAAGTCTTCGTCCTAATGCGAGGCGAATCGCTCTGCACATCAGGAAAGCCACCTGTCTCAAAATACTTTAAAAATGCATTACGGATACGCCCCGCGGTCACAAATGAAAATGGAGCAACCGGTATTTTTGTAAAAACACCATTAAAAAGCAAGAACTCTGAAAACGAAAGCGGAAATACTTCTATCTCTAATGAGCGCCCACGCATTTCAGTGGCAATTTCTTTAGAGAGAAGCTTTGACGATGAACCTGTGAGGCAAAGTTGTACACGCGAACTTTCCAATAATCGCCGTGCATACTTTTCCCAGCCCGCGATATTCTGCAGTTCATCAAGAAAATACCAGCACTGCTTAGACGCTGCATCAGGGAACATCTCAGCATGTACTTCGCCGATTAAATGCAAATCATCAACCTTAAGACCGCGCAAACGTTCATCATCAAAATTGATTTGAACAATGCGCTCAAGTTCAATCCCCTCGTCCAGAAGCTCTTGGATGCGCCGATACGTAACATACGTCTTACCCGTTCGACGCATCCCCATAACTACTGTCGCCGTTCGCTTTTTCTCAATAAAATCCAAATGACGCCCCTTAACATCCTTAGGGACGCCATTTTCATAGAATTCGCGCAGTATTTCGCCTATTACTTGTTTCATGGCGAATATTGTACTAAATTTTTACCCAAACATCAACGACATTGGCAGAATTTTTACACCAATATTTCAATCAATCTCAACACATTCTCCCATCGCCGCAACGCAAAGCATCATCAGTTTCTTTATCATTTTCCAGTTCCTTTCATATCCTGTCTATTTAAAAACTTCCCAATAACCGTTCTTCGCGGCACCTATGCGACGGATTTTGCCGACATCGGCTAATTCCTTTATTCGCCTTGCGATTGTCCGACGAGGTACGCCCATAAGTTCCGACAATTCATCGTAACTAACAAACGGGTCTGCCTTTAGGTTTGAGATAATTTGCAGTGCCAACGGTTCGTTATTTACAGAATTTACAGTGCCACTTTTGAAAAGCGCATCCAAACCTGTCGCCGCCATCAGTGCATCAATATTGCGCCTGTTACACGGCACCACCCGGCGAGACAACCACTTCCAAAGATTTTCGTCTGAAACTTCGCCCTTAAAATCAAGCGGCAGAAAACGACGATTTTTTTCATTCACCGAGACAATGCGAACCCCTTGCGGCTCAATCCACTCAAACCGCAACAGTTCTTTATTTCGATGCTTTAATATCATTTAACCTAACCTTAAAATATATCAACCTTCAATGTTGCATATATCTATCACTATGAGTTTCATCATTGCGCTTATATTATATCACAAAAAGTCACTTCCTCTATCTATTATAAAAAGTGACATTCATTCTGGTAATTCGAGTTTTCACTTCCAAGGGATAATCCTCTAATATTACGTCATCACCGTAGACGTTGGCGTAGGAAGTGCCAATGCATCACTTATCCGTTTTTCTCGCGTGCGCCCCAGGCGTTTCGCATGAACTTTACGGAGCGGGAGAAAATCTGATCGACGTTCGCGGACGAGGAAATATCGAGAATATCGCGGATTTCGTCGCTTGAAAGATGGAAACGCGTTTTAAAGAGCATGACGTACGCGCGCTCCGGATCCGCGTTCCACAAATCCTTAAAGCACAGATGCGTCATGTGCCAGACTTCTGAAAGGTCGGTTTTTCTATCCTCGGTCGGAATTTCCATCGCGCCGTCGCCGTCTTCGCTGTCCGCGTGGGCGTTTTCAATCGAAATCTCGCCGTGTTTGTTCGGATCGGCGTTCTTGATGAATCCGCGCACATAAGTTCTGAGCCATCCTTGAAAACTGCCGCCGTCGTTGCGGTAAAGCCCGATCTTCCCGCGCCCGATCATCTCGCTGTAGAGCATTCCCATCAGGTCGCCGGCGGTAATCGAATAGCGCGTCATCATTTCCCTGTTCTTCGGCGTCTTAGCCTCGACGGAAACGACCTTCTCCCAGACGAGTTTCCAACCCTCGTCGGATCCTGACTTGACTGACTCGTACCATTCACTGTCGGTCATGACTGCTCCCCCTTTCTTACGCGAAAGTCAACAACCCAGGAACCGGCTCCACACCGGGACGCTTCAGCCATACGCCCTTTTCGTGTTTCCCCTTTATGAAATCGTCATACGAAATACCGCCGACGCCGTCCTTGATGTCGACAAGCGTCCCGGCAAACTCGAATACGGCTTCGGGGATCTTGTTGCCCTCGGCGTCCTCGGCCTTCACCTTGAAGACGTCTCCGAACGATGCGCCGCCCGAAAGAACGACGTTTACCGCCCAGCGCTTCTCCTTCTCCTTGCGGTTCGTCGAAAGAAATGTAAGCGTTATCGTTTTACCCTCCGGTATTTTCATTTCGACCGCCTTTCCGTTTACCGTTTAAGACGGACTGTAACCGAAGCCGAGCGGAGAGACTTGATCGCGCCCGCCTTCGTAACCGTAAGTTCAACCGACTTTACGGCGTTATCCTCAAGACATGTTTCCGCCGCAATATATGCCGCACGCTCGATCATCATGCACTTCGCTTCTTTAAGACGCGCTGAAATCCTTTCGGCGAGCGCGGCATAATCTGCAGTATCGGACAGATCGTCGCTCCCGGCGGATGCAGTCGAAATCTCAAACTCCGCGTCGATCACAAGACGCTGAAGCCTCTCGCGCTCGTCGGGACGCTCGCCGATTATACAGTCGACTTCAAGCTGATTGAGCGAAAGAACCATTTTTTCGATTTCCATAATCAACGCCTCTTCCTGTTATTTTCCATCAGCTTCTCGCGGGCATAAAGCGAGGCCTTGCGCTTGGAGTTCCAGAATTTCAGAAAGTCGGCCGCGACATCGCGGCTTTCGACCGCAGCCCAGGCGCGATCGGTCGCGTCATCCGCAGAAAGACCCTCGTCCATCGCCTTCAGATAGGCGGCCGGAATGCCGCGATAGTCCTTAAACTCGTCCGACGTGTAGGCGCCCCTTTCAAGAAAATAGATTATCGCCCAGGCCGTGACGTAATGATCATTGACTTCGCCTGAATAAAACCGTTCGCGCGGCATTTTAAGAACCGCCTTTATCTGCCGCGCATAGCGCACGGGATCGCGCGCGACCCATTCCGAACGGTTGCCCGTATCTAGAACCGAGACGGAATTCTTTGAAGAATTATAACGGACGTTTTCAAAGAACGTCGCATGTCCCTCGTTAAACCACATGGCGTGATCGCCGCGTCCCGTAGCATAATGAAGATACTGGTGGAACGACTCGTGACGCATCGTGGCCATCGCGCGCTTCTGATCTTCCGCCACGATTAAAAGCTCGTCGCGTGACGGATCCCAGAGCCCGCACGACCAGCTGTCTTCGGCCCCGGTGGAACTGCGATACTCCCGATATTCGCCTATTTTTGAGAATATGCGGACGGTGCATGTTGAAATATCGCGGCTCGGCGGAATGTAGAATTCAAACCCTTTGCGCAAAGCCCCCATATAGGTTAAGGCGTCTTTGATAAAACGGCTGCCGCGACCGGAGGGGAGATCGGTAAGAAACCTGTACTTCCCGTCCTTCATCTCCCACCATTTCGAAGTCTTCTTAACCCCGTAGGTGCCGCGTGTATTCGCCGCAAAAGAACGCTCGAACGCGCGCAGCAGCTTCTCGGCGTCGGAGGATTTCACCTGTTCCTTGAAACGGAATTCAATCCAATAGGTGACGCCGTCGGTGGTCTTGATGAACTTTCCAGGGCCCTTTACGCCCCACGACTCCTTCCATGCGGCGAGTTCTGCGTCGCTGCCGGTGAACGCGCGCTCCATTTCCGCGAGCTTTTTCTCGAGAGCTTCCCGCGTACATTCGAAACGATCCATCTCGGGAACGAGCGAAACGGCGCGCGCAAGTTTCATCACATTGCCTTCGCGATCCTCCCATGTTCCGATTTCGGCGCGCTGTCTCCAAATGTCGACCGGCTCGAAAATCTTGATTTCTTTCGATTCGGTGCCACGCGTCACCCGGTATGTCGCTCCCTGAGGCGTCGCGGAGGGGATCCCCCGCGAGTTGTCGAGCACCTTGCCTTTAAGCGCTCCGTCAACGATGACCTCGGGGCTCATTTTAAGGCGGGGCAGAGCCGTCGCCGAAAAGGCCGCGAATAACGCAATCGGCAGAAGAAGCGCTTTAGACATCGATCATATCCTCCGAGGTGTCGCGATGCCGAGAAGATCGAGCCCCGTCGAAAGGACCTTTCCGAAAAGGCTGCAGAGTTTCAGGCGCGCGCGCTTGACCGCGTCTTCGCTCTTGAGAACAGGCGAGTTCTGATAGAAGCTCGAGTACAGCTGCGAAGTCTGGAAGAGATAATCGGCGAGAACGCTCGGCTTGTAGGCTTCGGCCGCGCGGACGACGGCGCCGGGAAACTCAAGAAGCTGGAGCGCAAGACGCTTTTCGCTCGGAGTTGAAATATTGAACCCGCCGGACTCGAGATCGGTTTCGCCGGCCTTGTCCATAAGCGAGCAGACGCGCGCGTACGCGTACTGGAGATAGGGCCCGGAATTGCCCTCGAGCGCGAGCGCCTTATCCCAATTAAAGTCGATCGCCGTGCCGGGATCGTGCGAAAGATCGGCGTACTTCACGGCACCGTAGCCGATCGCCTCGGCGAGAGCCTCGTCGCCGCCGCGCTCCTTGACGATGTCGAACGCCCTGCGCTTCGCCTCGGAAAGAAGTTCCTCGAGACGGATGAGATTGCCTTCGCGGGTCGAAATCGCCTTACCCTGGAAACTCATGAGACCGAACGGAACGTGGACGAGCTTAACGGTATAGCCCATCTTCGCGGAAATCGAGAAGAACTGCTTGAAGTGAAGCTGCTGACGGTCGTCGGTAACGTAAATGATGCGCTCGGGATCGTAATCCGCAACGCGGCTGCCGACGCATGCGAGATCGCTCGTCGTGTAATTGTAGCCGCCGTCCGACTTGCGGACGATCGCGACGCCAAGCTTCTCGGATTCGAGATTAACGATGAGAGCGCCCTCGGATTCCTCGGCGAGCTTCATGTCGAGCAGTCTGTCGACGACGCCCGGCATCATCGGGTTATAGAACGATTCTCCGCGGTAGGTGTCGAACTTGACGCCGAGCTTGGAGTACATACGCTCGAACTCTCCGATGGAGATTTCGATGAACTTCTTCCAGAGCTCGAGATTTTCGGCGTCGCCCTGCTGGAGTTTAACGAGCTCTGCGCGGCACGCGTCCTTCCAGACGCCGTCCTCCTCCTTCGCCTTCGCGGCGGAAAGGACGTAACATTTCTCAAGATTCGCGACGGTGAGATTGTCGCGCTCCTCCTGCGTAAGGCACTCGCGGTAGCCCTTGATGAGAATACCGAACTGGGTGCCCCAGTCGCCGAGGTGGTTGTCGGCGATAACGTCGTAGCCGAGCGCGCGGAAGATGCGGTCGATGGCGTTGCCGATGACGGTCGAGCGGATATGGCCGATGTGCATCTGCTTGGCGGCGTTGGGCGAGGAATAGTCGATCACGATTTTCTTACCCGCGCCGGACTGAGGGATTCCAGTCTTGTCGGCGGCGGCCAATTCGGCAAGGCGCTTAGCGAGCCAATCGCCGCTTACGGTAAGATTAAGAAATCCGGGGCCTGCGACTTCAACTTTCTCAAAGCAGGACTTGTCGAGCGCGTCTACGACTTTCGCCGCCGCCTCGCGCGGATTAAGGCCGACTTTTTTCGCGATTTTAAGCGCGTCGTTGCATTGGTAGTCGCCGAACTTAGGGTCGGTCGCGGGAACAACTCTCAACGCGGCGAAGTTCTCGCCGGGGAACGCGGCCTCAAACGCCGCCTTTACGGTATCTGTCAGTGTCATTTTATTAGTTTCCAATAACTGTTATATCACGCACATTATATCAAATTTTTAGGCGCATTCCATAAGACTAAATTAATCCGACGGGCACAATAAAACCTGCCGCTCTTTCGCGGGCAAGGCAAAAGTTTTTTTACCCCATACGATTTTCGCCGCAAATTTGATATAATATGGGACTATATTTTCAGGAGAAACAAATATGCATCCTTATCGTACCAATACATGTAACGAACTCCGCGCCGCTGACGCGGGCAAAACCGTTAAACTTTCAGGTTGGATTTTCCGCCTTCGCGATCATGGCGGAATTCTTTTCGTCGACCTTCGCGACCATTATGGTCTTACTCAGGTCGTTATCCATCCTTCGCGTCCTTTCTTCGGTCTTGTTGAGAAAGCTCACCTTGAGTCAGTAATTACGGTAACGGGCGAGGTTAAGCTCCGCACTCCCGAGACGATCAACTCTGATCTTCCTACCGGCGAGATTGAAATCGAGGCCAACGAGCTTATTATGGAGTCTCCCTCCCAGGTAACTCCTTTATATATACCAGACGAAAAGGCCGACGAATCCGAAGAAATGCGTCTTCAGTACCGCTTCCTCGACCTCCGCCGCGAAAAACTTCACAAAAACATTATTCTCCGCTCAGAAATCATAAAGTACCTCCGCGAGCAGATGTGGGCGAAGGGCTTTAACGAGTTCCAGACGCCGATTTTGACGGCTTCTTCGCCCGAAGGCGCGCGCGACTACCTCGTTCCGAGCCGCATCCACCGCGGTATGTTCTACGCCCTTCCTCAGGCGCCTCAGATGTTTAAGCAGCTTCTTATGGTCTCCGGGTTCGATAAGTACTTCCAGATCGCGCCCTGCTTCCGCGACGAGGCCGCCCGCGCCGACCGCAGCCCCGGCGAGTTCTACCAGATGGATATTGAGATGTCCTACGCGACCCAGGATGAGATTTTCGCGGTCGTTGAGGATGTTGTAGGTAAGACCTTCAAAAAGTTCTCGACGTGGGACTGCGGCGAGGCTCCGTGGCCGCGCATCAAGTACCGCGACGCGATGATGACGTATGGCTCCGATAAGCCCGACCTTCGTAACCCCTTAAAGTGGATCAATATGAGCGACTTCTTCGCGAAAGCCGATTTCAAGGCGTTCGCCGCGTGCGTACAGAACGGCGGCCTCGTCAAGGGCCTTCTCGTCAAGGGCATCGTCGGCGTTGAGACGCGCACTTGGTTCGACAAGCGCGAAGCGTTCGTCAAGGAGAACGGCGGCAAGGGTCTCGGGTACATCTCCTGGACGAAGGAAGGCGAGCTTAAGGGCCCGATCGCGAAGTTCCTCTCGGCCGAACAGCTCGAGGAGATGAAGGCTCTCGTCAAGATGGAGCCGGGCGACGCGCTCTTCTTTATGGCGGCCGACGTCGACGAGTGCAACCGACTCTCCGGTCTCGTCCGCAACGATATCGCCGATCACATGACTAACGACATCCGCGAGAAGAACTGCTACCGCTTCTGCTGGATCGTCGACTTCCCGTTCTTCGAGAAGGATCCTGAAACCGGTAAGATTATCTTCTCCCACAACCCCTTCTCTATGCCTCAGGGCGGTCTCGAAGCGCTTGAGACGAAGAACCCGCTCGAAATCGAGGCTTACCAGTACGACGTCGTATGTAACGGTATTGAGCTTTCTTCGGGCGCGATCCGCAACCACCGCATCGACATCATGTACAAGGCGTTCGAGATGGCCGGCTACACGAAGGACGACGTCGTCAAGAAGTTCGGCGCTCTCCACCGCGCGTTCCAGTTCGGCGCTCCGCCCCACGGCGGCATCGCTCCCGGCGTTGACCGTATGGTAATGCTTCTTACCGATACGCCCAACATCCGCGAAGTTATCGCCTTCCCGATGAACCAGAAGGCCCAGGACCTTCTCATGGGCGCGCCCAGCTACGTGACCGAGCAGCAGCTCCGCGAGCTTCACATCAAGATCCGCGGCACCGGCAGCGAAGTTCAGGAAAAGCCAGAAGCCTGATAAAAATGCAGAGGCTTAAGACTGTACTTAAGGCTTGGCCTGTTATCACGATCGTGGCGATGTTTCTTTCGTTTGCGACGAAAGAACTCGCCTACGATATATTCGGCGTAACTCTTCAAAGCCAGTCGTCCGTAAAATCAGTGAAAATAATAGCGGGATTCAATATGCAATTCCTGCAGTTCGCGGTGTATGTTCTTGTTTTTGCGCCCGTACTCGAGGAGTTTATTTTCAGATACCTGTTCTGGAAGTTCCCGGATTCAAGGCGAATCTGGATTGCGGCGATTCCTTCCGGAATTCTCTTCGTCGCAGCCCACTACCTGCAGATGCCGTGGCCCGACAACGCTTTTCTCGCGTTGTTCTTCTTCGCCATAGCGCAATGCTGGGTCTATAAGGCGACCGGCAGATTATGGTGCGCCGTCCTCACTCACGCCCTTTTCAATGCCACGAACCTGATTTTAGTATTGGCCCTTCCTGAAAAATATCTTGCATCATGAAAGTCTGCTTTGAGACTTTCGGCTGTCGCCTCAACAAGGCGGAAGCGCTGAATATGGAGGCGCTGTTTCTCGCGAACGGATGGACTAAGACCACCGGCCATTTTGACGCGGATCTTATCATAGTACGCGGATGCAGCGTGACGGCACGCGCCCAGCGCGATACCGAAAAGTACATCGCCCGCCTGCGCGCGAAATATCCCGCAAAGCGGATTTTTACCGCCGGCTGCATACCCGACAAGACGCCGGAGTCAATGATAGAAGACGCGATGCGCTCGACCCGTCATGACGGGATGTTTATTAGCGACGCGGTTCCGACGTCAACCGCAAGGGCATTCCTGAAAGTCCAAGACGGATGCAACGGAAAATGCTCCTTCTGCATCGTGCCCAAATTCCGCGGCACTTCGATTTCGGAGGATTTCGATTCCGTCATTTCCAGAGCGAAAAAATTTCTCGAGTGCGGATATACCGAAATCGTCGTTACGGGATGCAACCTTTCGCTGTATCTTTCTGGAGGCAAACGTCTTTCCGACCTCCTGTCGGCGCTGGCGGATCTTCCGAGCGGCGGACACAGAATCCGCCTCGGATCGCTTGAGCCCGGTCCCGCCGCGTCCGACGTGATCGACGTTATCGCCGATCACGACAATATCTGCCGATTCCTGCATGTGCCGATCCAATCGGCGTCCTCGAAAATCCTCGCGGAAATGAGAAGGCCGTACAAACTCTCCGACCTGCACGCTCTGATCGGGCGGGCCGCCGCAAAAATTCCCGACATTTCAATCGGATGCGACGTGATTACGGGCTTCCCGTCGGAAAGCGACCTCGATTTCTCGGCAACCTGCGAATTTATAAAAAACAATCCTTTTTCGAATATTCACGCGTTCCCGTATTCGGAGCGACCCGGCACGCTGGCGGAAAAAATCACGCCCGTCATCCCTAAAGCCGTAAGATCCGAACGCGCTCGAATATTAACGTCGATCGTAAAGGATAAACGCCGGAGTTTTGCCCGCAAATTCAAAAACAGAAGAGTCGGCGTGGTGATCGAGAACGCCTCGACGCTCTCCGGGTGGACCTCTGAAAACCTGTGGTGCTCCGTTCGATCCCCGAATCAACCGTTCGCCGCAACGAAGAAAATAAACTCGACTCTCGCCAGACGGTCGCTAGTCGAAATGATTGTCAGAGACGTCGAGTACGACCTCTTGAGCGCAGACCTCGCGTAATGGCCGGAGAAACGACAAAAACCAAGGGCATCTGCCTCAACATCTACCCGTGGTCCAAAACGAGCCACATCGTCTCATGGTTAACCCCCAAAGGTAAAATCACGACCTCGGTCAAAGGCGCGGCGAAACCGAAAAGCGCATTCTTAGGGCAATACGATCTCAATTACGAATGCGAAATCGTCTACTATCTCGGCGCCAAAGGCGACGTTCACGCGTTGAGGGAATGCGCTCCGACGGCCCTGCGCGAAGAACTACGGCTCGACTACAAAAAACTTCTTCTCGCGGAGCATTTCCGCGCCGTGGTCGAGTCGCTCGTGCCGTCGGGTCCCGACGCGGAAAACTGGTTCGATCTGCTAACTGACTCTCTCAACCGCCTTATCGCAGACTGCAACCTCGTCGCTGAATTGCTTTCATTCGAGATAAAAGCGCTCGAACTTGCCGGCCTTTCGCCCAAAATTGAGGCTGATTCCGGATCGTTCACCTTACGCGGTGAGCGTAAATTACCGATTTCTAAGGACGTTGCTCAATGTATTAAAAACCCGCGAGAAGAAAAAAATTTAAAAATTCTACTGGACGCGAGCAGGGTAATTGGTGTATTCTATATATTCCACTTGGATGCGGTTCCGCGAACGAGGCGATTCGTCTTCCAAGAGATTCAATAAAACGAAAGAAAACAGGTGACACATGGCTAAGATTAATATCGCTTGTGCGGCTATTGCGGCCGCAACGTTAATGACAGCTTGCTGCGACAGCAAGAAATGCGACAATAAGAACTGCGCCGAACATAAGAGCGAAGCGGGCAAAGAAGAAGTCTGCAAAGATAAATGCTGCGAAAAATCAGCCGATAAGGACTCTGTTGTCAAGACAGAAACCTTGGATGCCGCCGCCCCTGCCCAGGATGTTAAGCCCGTAGCAGAGGCTCCGAAAGATCCTGCCGAAGTCCTTATTTCCGTCAACGGCGAGAAACTTACGCGCGGCGAGGCCGAAGCCGAAGCCGAAAAGGTGATCGAGGCTCAACTCGCCCAGGCCCCTGCCGAACAGAAGCAGCAGATGGAACAGATGAAGCCTATGATGAAGGGTTATCTTCTCAAACAGATTGTTCAGAAGTTCATGTCCACAAAGGTTGCCGTCTCGGCCGCCAAGGTTTTCGGATACAGCATCAGTGATGCGGAGCTTGAAGCGCGTAAGGCAGAGATTCTCAAACATTTCGCCAACGAAGAGAACGCTCCCAAGACATTCGATGAGCTCATTGCCAACTCCCCTATGGGTAAGGAAGCCGTGATTGAAGAGCTTAAAACGGGAATGCTCGTCGAAAAAATGATCAAGGGCGAAATTCTCGACAAGGACACGACTGACTACACAAAGGATGTCGAATCCATGCTTCAGAGCATCAAGAAGCAATACGAGATGAAGTCCGGTCCTAAGGTTCAGGCGAGCCACATTCTTATCAAAATCGACGAGACGATGACCGACGAGAAGGCAAAGGCGAAAATCGAAGAGCTTAAGAAAGAGCTCGACGCAACTCCTGCCGAGAAGAAGAACGAAAAATTCGCAGAACTCGCAAAGAACAATTCAGCATGCTCCTCCAAAGAGGAAGGCGGTAATCTCGGCACGTTTGGTCGCGGCCGGATGGTTCCCGAATTCGATAAGGCCGCTTTCGAAATGAAGGTCGGCGAAATTTCCGCTCCCGTAAAAACGCAGTACGGCTATCATCTCATCTTGAAAACAAAGGATATCGCCGCAACTACTCCTCCGCCCTTGCCCTCGAAGGAAGAGGTTCTCACCTATGTAAAGCAGAACAGAAACCGTGAAGCCGTCGCCAAATTCATGAAAAACATTCTGACGAAGGCTAAAATCGAGGTAATTGACGAGTTTAAGGACATCCTTCCCAAGGAAGATGCGGCCCCTGAAAAGGCCGAACCTGCGGAAGCTAAAAAGTAAGCTTTAGGCGGTTGATTTCGCCGACTAAAAATGATATACTACTTCTCCGTTGAAAGGAATTTAGAAAAATGAGCCAGCACGCATCTCTTAAAGGGTCCGGTAAAATCACCTCCAGGCGCAACGTCTTGAAGCGCTTCGAGCGCGTCAACCTTCTCCTGAAGCGCGGAGAGTGGAAGGAAGGCGACCGCGGCCTCGGTCTCAAGAAGACCAAGCCCGAGTTCTGATAACTGTTGAGTTATAGAGCTAAAAAGAAAGCGTCCTTTTTCAAGGGCGCTTTCTTTTATTTTTAGAAAATATAGGAATCTATCGTCACAAATCAACTAAATTGTGGTTAAAAATCCCGCGTCAAATTCTCACTTTACAAAACACCCTGAAACATCGCACTAACCACAATTTTCTATCACTTATCTCCAATGGGGACAGTCCCCCAAGTTATCCATACGAGGCCTTCGAGCCGTGAAAGCCTAAAACACGAAGTTCACGGTTCAGAATCTCGAATGTCTCTCGCGTCACATCCAACCCCGAGAGCCGTCCGTAGTCATTGAACTTCTCCCATATCTCAATTCCCACTCGATCGTGGCCGGAGGCTTGGAGGAAATGTCGTAGACAACGCGGTTTATGCCGCGCACCTCGTTGATTATGCGATTGGATATTGCGCAAATTCTGTGCCAACCCACAAAGCTCAGTGCCAAAGGCGCTGGTCTTACAATTAATGTAAGATCCGCCAAACCAAGGATTACATTCGATTTCCAAAAAGCGCGTCCCCAGACCATCAGTACAACGGTTTGATGCGATTGGCACGGTCCTTGCTATTAGGAAAGGCAAGAGACATCAAACAAAGGAATCACCTGAATGACCAGAACATACGACGAACTTGAACTTCTACCGAAAGTCGTGCCTTCGACTCGTCATAATCGTACCCTCTGCTGCGACATCACAGCTGCGGACCATGAAGTTGGGAAGAAGCTTTCTCGGACCATGAAGGAAGTCTATGGTGACGCAACGCTACCGAACGACAAGATTGTCATCCACTTCAGAGGAGCGGCCGGTGACGGGTTTGGCACTGGGCTCGGACCTGGAATCACTTTCGTCGCAGATAAAATCGGCGCAAACGGCTGTGCGGACATGAATGGCGGAAGAGCCCTTATTCTTTCGCTCCCCAGAGAGGGGTTCTGCCACGGTCTCAAAAACGGGAATGTGTTTGTCTATTCCAGGGGCATGGACATTCCACTCGCCTCCGGCGCCTATACCGTCGGGAAACCGAATGCATCCGAGAGAGCCGAAATCAGATCGCTTGTTGAAGAGCACCAACTGCTCACGCACTCAAAGGAGTCAAGCGCCATCCTATCTGACTGGAATGAATCCGACTGTGGATTCGTCCGTGTCTCAGCGACCGTTTAATCTGCCCCATCGAATAACAAAGTCAACAAGGATAAAAATGAAATGAACAACTACATTGAAACCGTATTAACCGATCTCAAGTCGAAGAACGCCGAACAGCCTGAGTTTCTCCAGGCCGCCGAGGAAGTACTCACCACGCTCGGGCCCGTCGTCGAAGCCCATCCCGAATACCGCGAAAACGCCGTTCTCGAGCGACTGGTGGAACCGGAACGGATCATCATGTTCCGTGTTCCTTGGATGGACGATACCGGCGTCATCCGCATCAACCGCGGCTATCGCGTGCAGTTCAACTCCGCAATCGGGCCCTACAAAGGGGGACTGCGCTTCGATCCGACGGTCAATCTCTCGGTTCTGAAGTTTCTCGGCTTCGAGCAGATTTTCAAGAACTCGCTCACCACTCTTCCGCTCGGCGGCGGCAAAGGCGGCTCGGACTTCAATCCCAAGCAGAGTCCGCACGCTTCCGGCAAGCGATGTAGCGACCGAGAGGTGATGCGCTTCTGCCAGAGCTTCATGACCGAGCTCTACCGCCATATCGGTCCGAACACCGATGTCCCCGCCGGCGACATGAACGTTGGCGGACGCGAGATCGGCTACCTCTTCGGGCAGTACCGCAAGATCACGAACGAGTGGAGTGGTGTCATCACCGGCAAAGCCCTGTCGTTCGGCGGTTCGCTGATCCGTCCTGAGGCTACTGGCTACGGCTGCGTCTACTTCGCCGAGAACATGCTCAAGACCAGAAAAGACAACCTCGAAGGCAAGGCGTGTGCGATCTCCGGCTCCGGCAATGTCGCCTCCTACGCCGCCAAGAAGCTCATCAAGCTCGGTGCCAAGGTCATGACGCTTTCGGACCGCTCCGGCGCACTCTATGTTGAGAACGGTCTCACCATCGCCGATCTCAATAAGATCATCGATCTCAAGGAGGTCCGCCGTGGGGAACTCTCCGAAATCGCGCCCGAAATCGATGGTGCAAAGTTCTTTGCAGGAGCCAGGGTCTGGCAGATTGCGAAAACGATCGACTGCGCCTTTCCCTGCGCCCGTCAGAACGAGCTCGACGGCGAGGACGCAGCCTACCTGCTCAAGCACGGATGCGCGCTCGTCGCCGAAGGAGCCAATATGCCGTCCACTCCGGAGGCGGTTGCGGCATTCCTGAATGCCGGCATTCTCTACGCACCAGGAAAAGCCGCGAACGCCGGCGGTGTCGCCACGTCAGGCCTTGAAATGTCGCAAAACGCCGAACGGCTCTACTGGGCCGCAAAGACAGTCGATGACAAGCTCCGCGAAATCATGACTTCCATCCACGACAACGCCTTCGAGGCCGCTGCAAAATATGGCCATAAGGGCAATTATGTCATGGGCGCGAACATCGCCGGCTTCGCCAAGGTTGCCGATGCCATGGTCGCCCAAGGCATCTGACACGACTCTAGACCATTTGCGGCACTGGGGTGATTTTCGTAACTGCTCAGCCCCGGTGCCGCTTCTTTCTCAACCTTCCCACAAAAACGCACTCGACAAACACGTGAACAGAATCATCCGAAAAACGCGGCTTTCTGAAAATGTCTTCCGCATGGAGGTCGAAGCTACACTCATCGCCCGCAACCGCAAGGCCGGACAGTTTGTCATCGTGATGGTCGACGAACAGTTCGGCGAACGCATCCCGTTGACCATTGCAGATGCCGATCCCGACAGCGGATCCATCACCCTTATTTTCCAGACCGTGGGCGCCACGACCATGAAACTCGCCCGCCATGAGGCCGGCGATGTCCTGCCTGCCGTGCTCGGCCCCCTCGGGAAGCCCACGCATGTCAACGGCCCCGGCCGCCGTATAGTCTGCATCGGGGGCGGCATCGGCGTAGCGCCAATGCACCCGATTGCCCAGGCCCATAAGGAAGCCGGCAACGACGTCACCATCATCATGGGGGCGCGCACGAAGGAGCTTTTCGTGATGGAGCAGGAAATGCTAGCGATCGCAGGTGACAAGCTGATCCTCATGACGGACGACGGCTCGCGCGGGCGCAAGGGACTCGTCACCGAACCGCTGAAAGAGCTCTGCGAAAGCGGCGCGGTGGACGAAGTGATCGCAATCGGACCACCCGTAATGATGAAGTTCTGCGCCAAGACGACCGAACCATTCGGCGTAACAACGACGGTCTCGCTCAATACTGTCATGATCGACGGCACGGGAATGTGCGGGGGTTGCCGAATCTCCGTAGGGGGCGAAACCAAGTTCGTTTGCGTCGACGGACCCGAGTTCGACGGGCATGAGGTCGATTGGGATCAGATGCTGAAGCGCATGAACACCTTCAAGCCCCAGGAGATCTGGGCAAAGGAACACGTCTGCAACATGCTCAAGACCGCGGAAAGCAAAAAGTAAGGTGATGCGATGACTGCAAAAGAGAAAATGGCGATTCCGGCGCAGACGATGCCCGAACAGGACCCCGTGATCCGTGCCCGCAACATGAACGAAGTCGCGCTCGGCTATTCCGCCGAACAGGCGAAATGCGAGGCGAGCCGATGTCTGCAGTGTCCGACCAAGCCCTGCATGCGTGGCTGCCCGGTCGCGATCGACATCCCCGCTTTCCTCAAAAAGGCCGCGACAGGCGATTTTATCGGCGCGCTCGAGATCATCAGGAAGACTTCGCTGTTGCCCGCGGTGTGCGGACGCGTCTGCCCGCAGGAGAAGCAGTGCCAGAGGTTCTGCACGATGGGCAAGATCCTCAAGGACGTCGAG
Source organism: Kiritimatiellia bacterium (assembly GCA_017520845.1). Taxonomy (GTDB): domain Bacteria; phylum Verrucomicrobiota; class Kiritimatiellia; order RFP12; family UBA1067; genus UBA1067. The sequence goes on from JAFXEU010000032.1 coordinate 17,346, forward strand.
AAATCCGTCGCGATCGGACGCGTCGAACGCTTCTGCGCCGATTTCGCCGCGGCGAACGGCGTCATCAGCCCGACGCCCGCTCCGGCCGCAAGGAGCGGCAAGCGCGTCGCGGTGATCGGCACCGGTCCCGCTTCGATCACCTGCGCCGCAGAGTGCGCCAAAAACGGTTATGACGTCGCGATGTTCGAGGCGTTCCACAAATGCGGTGGCGTCCTGATATACGGTATCCCCGAATTTAGGCTCCCAAAGTCGATTGTACAGCGCGAAATCGACGGACTCAAACAGCTTGGCGTGAAAATCGAGACAAACGTCTGCATCGGCAGAACGCTTAAGATAGCCGATCTCCTCCAGAACGGGTTCGACGCGGTGTTCATCGGCACCGGCGCTGGGCTGCCGAAGTTCATGAACATCGAAGGAGAGAACCTCGTCGGTGTCTTCAGCGCCAACGAGTACCTGACACGCGCGAATCTCATGAAGGCCTACGACGAGAGGAACGCCGATACGCCGTTCTGGCACGGCAAGCGGGTCGCGGTCTTGGGCGGCGGCAATGTCGCGATGGATGCAAGTCGAATGGCTCTCCGCCTCGGAGCGGAAGAAGTCTATCTCGTCTATCGTCGTTCGCTCGCCGAGATGCCCGCAAGGCGAGAGGAAATCCATCATGCGAAGGAAGAGGGCGTCAAATTTCTCTTGCTCCAAAACGCCAAAAGGATCCTGGGGAACACCGAAGGACACGTCATCGGACTGGAATGCATCAGGTATGAACTCGGCGAACCGGACAAGACCGGTCGACGCTCCCCAATCGCCGTTCCAGGCAGCGAATTCACATTGGATGTCGACACTGTTATTGTCGCCGTCGGGAACTCGTCCAATCCGCTTGTCCCCGCCACGACCGAAGGGCTTGCGACCAATGCTCATGGCAACATCCTAGTCAATAGCGAGACCAACATGACCTCGATTCCCGGCGTTTTCGCCGGAGGCGACATCGTGCTCGGCGCCGCCACGGTGATTCTCGCGATGGGCGAAGGACGCCGCGC
>JAFXEU010000033.1 GCA_017520845.1 Kiritimatiellia bacterium
AGGGCGCGGTCATGGCAGAGCGGCTTGCAGATGGCGTTCGCAAGGCAGAGCGCAATGGATATCTTCGTCTCGGTGAGGCCGAACAGCTATTAAAGGAGATTGGAGCATGAGCGATGTGAAACTTCCCTTGTCGAGGCGGTTGATTGGGCAAATGATTTGATCGACAAGATATCACGGGCCTGACATGATTTTGATGTCATAGAGCTGCACGGGCTCGGCTCGTCCATCAACTGCCTCGGTCGCCGCGTCACTTCCTACACCACCCGCGACGCGAAAGAGATCGCCAAGCTGCTGACAATGCTGCCATGAGCGCTGCCGACGGCGCAAACCCTTGCAAAATAGGCCTTTCGCGGGGTCTGTCCCTCAAGTTTCCTTCGTGTCGAATCCAAGAACGATTTCGACACAACCATCCCACATCCACGATTCTTGAATCGACAACATCGAGCTGCATGGCCTTGGCTCGTCCATCAACTGTCTTGTCGAAAAGTGGGACCGTAAAGCACTATGCACGGCAACCGAGATTATGGTATAATATGTAAAGATTTTTTGACAAGTGGAGTCTAACAATGAAATGGCAGAAGGAAAAACTTAGGGCTTTCATCAAGGAGAGAGGGCTGACGCATGACCGACTGGCCGAGGAAATCGGCGTGTCGCGCCAGACGGTGGCTTCTTGGTTTGCCGGACAGGTTCCAAAAGGGCTTCACTTGATGAAGCTTTGGAGTCTGCTTCGCCTTGACCCCGGTTCGCTTTTTCAGGATGATGCGCCTCATTGTGTCACGCGAGCCATGTATCATGCCGTCGGGAATGAAACTTCACAGGATGAGGTCAGGAGGGAGACCGAGGCGCTTGTTGCCAGGTATGCTGGTTTTTTTACAAGGAAGGATACTTCTCCGCTTCAGCATGTGATTCTTTCACGCGACACAGGGATGGCAAAGTCCTTGTCAGTTGCCTTTCGAAAAATAATGGGATTGCAGGACGGCGTCTCTCCGTCTTTGTTGGACATTCTGGCGTTGATGGCGAAGTTGGATGTTTGTGTCATTCCGAGGTCATTCCCAAAGGCGATTTCCGCTGATGCTTTCTTTGTTACCATAAATTTCAAGCGAGTCATCTTTGTTGATCGCAGCTGCAAGGCGCCAGATCTGGCTAAATCACTTGTTCACGAGTCCGTACACGCCATGCGCCCTACGGTGGCAGAGAATGCCGACGATGCGGAAATTGCAAAAGAGGAGAAATTTTGCGAAGACGTCGTTAGGCAGACGTGTGCCGGGAAGGGTGCGCTCGGCGGTCAGACTCTGGAGGACATGATGTTTTCCTTTGGCGAAGTGTGCCAGTTTGCGCCTTTTCTTGAGAAGCACTTCCCGGTCTGGTATGCGATTCTAAAAGAGAACGTCGGCTTGCTGACGGTGTCGAGAATGGCTGAAGTCCTTGATATGCCGCAAACGGATGCATCAGCATTTGTGAAGTGCATTTCGGGGGGCTTGGTTCTGTGATTGTTGTCAACGATACCTGTGCAATTCTTATGCTTGTTCGGATATGTCCGGACATGTTTCAGGATGTTCGCTTCGGTTGCGTCATGCTGCTGGAGGCGTACATCGAATATACGCGGAGTGTGAGATTCAAAAAGCAGTATTCCTGGCGAGGGAAGTATAGGCGGTGTCTGAAATCGTTGCCCAAGTCTGATCTTGATGGGCATGGCTATGACGAAGTCCTTAAGTGTGTCCTTGCGGCAGCAGAAGATATCGTCGACCCTGTGACAGGAAAGAAGTACGCGGACGAACTGAGTCCAACCGATCTGAAAATGGTAGCGGCGTCCTATTCCCTTGGTGCGGATCTTTGCAGTGGAGATGCTGCGCTTTCGCGCTATGCCGCATACGATTGGGAGCGGCAAGTGATATCTCCGCTGGCACTTGTCAACCGCTGGTTGTCGCAGCATCTATTGACATGGGACGACGACAAGCATCGAATACTTGAGGATTGGGTTCGTTCGGAGAGACCGCAGCCTAGGATTGACATCGTTGAGTTTGAGCGACTGACAGGACGCCAATATCCCAGGTAGGTTGTTTGCAATCGTTGGCGGTAGTCGCACATGGAGAAAATGGGCCTTTCGCGGGGCCTGTCCCTCAAGTTTTTATCCGTAATTTTCCGCTCTACCCCCTGAGAGATATATGCGACATGGAGCTCTCTCCGCGTCGGGAGGGTGCTCGTGAAACACGGCTACCCAGATGTATACAGACCCTTTTACCCTAAAAGGCGTAACATGAAACTAAATTCGGACACTTCTCAATTGTGGTTTGGTGATACGATATGCCTTGGGGCTCTTGCCGAAGTGCGCGGTGAACGTGCGGCAGAAATACTGGGGTGACGCGAAGCCGCATTGGTAGGCGATTTCGGAAATGCGCAGCCGGCCGTCGCCGAGCAGACGTTTCGCCTCGCGCATCTTAACCGCTGTCACATACGCTTGGACGGATTTGCCAAGCTTGTCCTTGAACACCTGTTCGACGTATGTGCTGGAGCGTTCCGCGAGGTCGAATATCTCCTGCGCGCCAATCGGCCGGCGCATGTTCGTCTCGATGTGTATGAGCACTTTCCCGAGCCATGGCGGATTGACTGGCATGAACTCGGTCGACATCCGCTCCACGAGCTCCCCCGGCGGCACGGAATGTATCTTGTGAGGTCTGTCGTCGGCCTGCCGCGTCATCACCGCCGACAGGATGCGCGCGGCATCGTAGCCGACCTTGAACGAGTTCGGGCGGATGCTCGAAAGCGGAACTTCCGCGAACGAGCAAAGCATGGTGTCGTTATCCACGCCAAGAATCGCAACGTCCTTCGGCACGTTCAGTCCACATTCAAGCGCCACCTGCTCCAGCTGGATTGCGCGCAGGTCGTTGCAGCAGAACACGCCTATCGGCTTGGGCAAGCTCAGCAACCACTTCTTCAGCGCAGGTCTGTCCGGCAGCCGGTCGATGCGGTCCGTGTAGAAGTCGCCCTTGCCTCTGAACATGCTCTGCCTTGGCGTGAATATGTGCGTGTCATTGTCTACAAACGCATCCTGCCGCTTGTCGGAAAACGCGATGCCGGGCATTCCGCAGTAGCCGAAGTTCGCGAAGCCGCGAGACTCGAAGAACGCGCGGGCCATGCGTCCGATGGCGCGATGGTCGGATTCGACGCTCGCTAACCCCGTGCGGGGCTTCTGGCAGAACACGTCCACGATTGGAAGGCCGGTCTTCGCCAGCCGTTCCGCCGTGGCGTCGTCGAGGATGCGGGCGATGATGCCGTCGAAACCGCGCAGACGCACGGGCGAAACCGTCTGTGCGTTGACCGGACGGAGAATCCAGTCGCGCCGCTCCTGCGCGAACGCGGCAACGCCCTCGACGACCGCGCGGGCGTATGCACGGGTGCTTTCCAGCATGATGGCAATTTTCTTCATGCGGACAGTATAGCATTCGGTTGTAGATCGTGCAAGTGCTACTTTATATTTTTACAAGTTTTAGGTTCCCCCATGCGAAAGCGGGTATGATATAATACTCGTGATACCCCAAAAGTGTTTGGAGTGCCGTAACAATAAGTAGCGTTGTATGAAGTCTAGAAAATACGAGACAATGTTGGCATTGCTCAGCGGGTTGCTGCTCAGCATGTTCGCTGCGGCGGACGTTCAGCGCGAGATTGAAGACGCGCTCGGTACGCGCATCCTTCCACCAGGCACGGAACTTTCCGCGCACAACGCGATACTCAAGGAGTTGTGTGCGGCGGACAAGGCGGCGGACGACGCCTGGCGCGCGCTCAAGAGCCGCGCCGAATACGACGCTTATCGCGCGAGGATGCGCGAGAGGCTTGTCACTGCCATCGGAGGACTCGGCTTCGAGCGTACGTCGCTCAACGCGAAGGTGACGGAGAAGATTCAGCGTGACGGATATAGCATTGAGAAGGTGCTGTTCGAGAGCCGTCCGGGAGTTTACGTCACTGCGCTTGCGTTCGTGCCGGACGCGATGAAGTTCAAGCCGCCGCATCGCGGAATCATTGTACCGTGCGGACACACGACGGAGGCGAAGGGAACGGATCTCTACCAGCGCGGCGGCGTGATGGGCGCGCGTGCCGGTTTTGTCACGCTCGTTTACGATCCGTTCGCGCAGGGCGAGCGCGAGCAGGTGCCCGGCGGAATCGGATGCAGTCCGCACAACAGGTACGGCGCACTTGCGGCGCTTCTCGGTCAGAGTACGGCGCAGCAGCGCATCTGGGATGGTATGAGGGCAATCGACTACCTCCTTTCGCGGGACGACGTCATGAAGGATGGCGTGGGATGCATGGGGCAGAGCGGCGGGGGAACGATGACTTCGCTCCTTGAGGCGGTCGATCCGCGCGTCGTCGCAGGGTGTCCGGCGGGATACGTCTGCTCGCTGCGTGTGGTCGCAGACAAGTGCGGCCCGCAGGACGCCGAGCAGAACGTCTTCGGACAGCTGACGTTCGGTTTCAACCATGCGGGGTACGTGCTTGTCGGCGGCAACGCGGTGAGGATGCACTGCACGTTTGGCGATTTCTTCCCGATAGCCGGTTCGCGCGAGACGTACGGCGTCGTCCGCGACGTGGCGAAGAACTGCGGGCTCGGCGAAAGGCGATACGGCATGACGGACGTGGCGGGTCCCCATGCCTGGACGGAAGGGATGCGCATGTCGTCGCTCCAGTGGATGCGTCGCTGGTTGACAGGCGATGCGTCAACTCCGGAGATCGACGTGGAGGCGATGCGTAGGATCGACGAGGGCTTCGACCTGAAGAAGGTTGATTGCGGACTCGTCGGCGCGGCGATCAACGTGACGCCGAAGGGGAAAGTGAGGGAACTGCCGGGATTCAAGAGCATTTACGAATACTTGAAGGACGACCTTGCGGTGGCGCGCTCGGCGAGCGCGACCTACCAAGCGGCGGTCGCGGGGCGACCGCCCTACCGAGCGGAGGCTGTGTGTCGGCGTGCCGGAATCCGTCCGCTTGAACAGATCGGCGTTTCAGTTTCTGAAACGGATGCACGGAAAACGCTTGCCGACGGCACGACGGTGTTGAGTGAGGTGTATTCCTTCGGCGACGGAATCAAGGTTCCGGCGGTGACGTTCGTTCCGAAGGGCGAGGTGAAGGGCGCGGTACTCGTGACGGACGACCGTGCGAGCCGCATGATCCACAGGCTCCGCATTCCGAAGACGCTTGCGGAAGGCAAGGCAATCATGGTGGCCGATCTCGCCTGTACCGGCGAGACCGGTGGACTCAAGCACACGTTCTATGGATGCAAGAATCCCGATGAAGGCCCCGCCGTGATGCTCTACCTGCTTGGCAAGTCGATGGTCGGCGTGCGGGCGGAGGAGACGATTGCGCTTGCGGCGTCGTTGAAGGAGCGCACGAAGAAGCCGGTGGAGGTCATCGCCTGCGGTCGCACATGCATATCGTCGGCCCATGCGTTCGCGGCACGGCGCGACCTTCTCGCGAAGGTCGATTGCTTCCATGCGCCGAAGCCCTGGGCGGAGTCCGTGCGGAACTCCGAGATCGTCCCGTTCGCGAACGTCGTCCACGGCGCGCTCCTTGACTACGACTGGCCAGACCTGCTCAAAGGAATGGAAGGTAAATGAGATTAAGATTGCTGGACGCAAAAATGAAGGAACAAGTCAATGAAGAAGATTTTGTTGATAGAAGGCGAGGAGGCTTCTACTGTCCTTATAGGGAAGGTGTAAAGAAAAGAGAGGAAAGAACAAGATGAACGGGGAAACTACAGTGAAATACGTCGTGCAGGCGGCGTGTCATCCCGCAGACGTGAAGCGCTATGACACGGCGACGCTTCGCGAGCGGTTCGTCATGGAAAGGGTCATGGTCCCGGACGAGATCAACCTTACCTACACGATGTACGACCGCCTGATATACGGCGGCGCGATGCCGAAGGAGAGACGCCTTTCGCTCGATGCGATAGATCCGCTGAAGGCGGGGTACTTTCTAGACCGTCGCGAGCTTGGCGTGATAAACGTCGGCGGTCCGGGCGTCGTGACGGTTGACGGCGAGGAGTTCGCGCTCGACTTCAAGGAGGCGCTTTACGTCGGATGCGGGAAGAAGGAGGTGCAGTTCTCGTCGAAGGATGGGAAGAATCCCGCGAAGTTCTACATCAACTCCGCGCCAGCATACAAGGAGTTCGTCACGCAGCGCATAACAAGCGACCAGGACTGCAGGAAGCCCGGCTACACCATCGGCAACTACATCAAGGCAGGGAAGATGGAGGAATCCAACGACCGCGTGATCAACCAGCTGATCGTCAGCCCTGTCCTGTCGAAGCTGCCCGGCGGCGGATGCTGCCAGCTCCAGATGGGGCTTACGGAGCTGAAGCCCGGCAGCGTATGGAACACGATGCCGCAGCATGTCCACACGCGGCGCATGGAGGCCTATTTCTACTTCAACGTCCCCGAGGGTCAGGCGATATGCCACCAGATGGGCGAGCCTCAGGAGCAGAGGCTCGTGTGGCTTCGCAACGAGCAGGCCATCACCGCGCCGGAGTGGTCTGTGCATTCCGCAGCGGGAACATCGAACTACATGTTCATCTGGGGAATGGCCGGCGAGAACCTCGACTACGGCGACATTGACAAGGTTCCTGTTTCGGAGATCCGGTGAACACGCAAATGGACAGAACACTGGTCAGCGGATGCCCCGGTGAGGAACGTGGCTGGAACACGCAGCTGCTGTATTTCACTGGTTCGTCGCTGAGCCGGGACGACAAGTCGCTTTTCCTGATCTCCGACAGGGACGGATCGCCGAACGTCATTGTGCGCGACCTCGCGACGGGGACGGAAAGGACGCTGACCCAAAACCGCAACGGCGTGATGAAGAGCTACGTTTACTTCGACGGCAATCCGGGGAAGGGGCTCGGCAAGGCCAGCGTCTGCCTCGATGCCGACAGGAGCGTCGTTTACTTCATCCAGGACAACACGATCGGCAAGGTGGGCATTGACGGCGTCGTGAAGGAGCTTGCGTCGGTGCCGTCGGATCGCGTGACGGCGTTCACGCACGTGTCGGCGGACGGAAAGCTGCTGTGCGTGCCGATGACGGACGCCCGTGCGCTTGACTACGACCCCGAAACGGAGGGAAGCGGGCTTGACAGGCGGCCTATCTACAACATCGACGGCAGGGTGCAGTCGGAGGGGCTTTCCAGCTATCTCTGCGTGTACGACACGGCGAGCGGCGCACTCGCATACGAGAAGCGGATTCCGCTCTGCTGGATCACTCACGTGCAGTTCAATCCCGTCGATCCCGAAATCATCATGTACAACCACGAGTGGCCGTCCTTCGACTGCGGAATCCGAAGGATCTGGATATACGACCATCGGCGGGATGTCGTGCGGCAGGTGCGCACCGAGGGGGACGACACGTTCGGCAACCCGCGCGGATACGCACGGAAGCGTGGCGACTGGGTGTGTCACGAAATGTGGAGCGACGACGGGAAGATCGTGATCTACCACGGCGGGTACGAGAACGAGCCGGCGATGGTCGGGCGGTACGATATAGAGAGCGGCCGGTATTGGGAAATCGCGCTGCCCGACGACTACAACGCCTATGGGCATTTCACCATGGACCACGGCATGAACCTCGTGTGCGACGGGTACTTCAAGTTCCCCGAGGACGTGAAGGTCGTCCGCGAGAACAGCACGGACAATGGACCCGATCCGCACAAGAAGGACGGCGAGTACATCAGCAAGGTGATCCCCGACTGGGACAGGGGAACGCTCAACTGGATTCCGCTCTGCAAACATTCGAGCGACTGGCTCGGGCAGGACGCGCATCCCCATCCCATCTACTCGCACGATGGGCGGAATATCTTCTTCAACAGCAGAAGTGGCCGTTACGTGAAGGTATATTGCGTTGATGCAGTTTGACGAAACACGAACAGGAAAGGACAAGGAAATGAACATGAAACTTGAACATGTCGCGCTAAACGTCCGGGAACCGGCGAAGATGGCGGAATGGTGGTGCGAAAACCTTGGAATGGAGACGATCTATTCGGGGCCTTCGCCGATTGACTGTCGCTTCATCCGGGACTGTTCCGGAACGATGTGCCTCGAGCTTTACCATAATCCGTCCGAAGCGCCCGACTATGCGACCAAGGTTCCATTGGAACTCCACATAGGGATGGAATGCGACGACCCCGAGTCCGAGGCGGAGCGACTTGTCGCCGCAGGGGCGAAACTTGAGGTCGTCGAGCGTCCGCGAGGCATGACGCTTGTGATGATGCGCGACCCCTGGGGCGTCTGCTTCCAGCTCTGCAGACGACCAGAGCCGACGCTGAAATGCTGAAGTCTTGCCGTTGACGGCGCTGTCGGCGTGAAAGAGGGATTTTGCAATTACCTCAAACAGGAGAAACATCACAGATGAAATTGGCGTTGACAAGTATATCGGTCATTGCGGCGTTTGCCGCTGTCGGTGGTGCAACGTATGACTACGTGTCCGCGCCGGAGGCGCCGTTCAAGATGCCGGACGTTCCCGTGTGGCGCGTGCCGGCGCGCGAGTTCGTTATCACGGACTACGGGGCCGTGACCGGCGCCGTCAAGAACACGGAGGCTTTCGCGAAGGCGATTGCGGCCTGTTCTGCTGCTGGCGGCGGGCGCGTGGTGGTGCCCGCCGGCGATTGGCGCACGGGCGCGATCCACCTGAAGAGCAACGTCGCGCTCGACCTGCGCGAAGGCTCGCGCATCGTGTTCACCGACGATCCGGCGGACTATCTCCCCGCCGTCCACACCAACTGGGAGGGTGTGGAGGCGATGGGCTACTCCCCGCTCATCTTCGCCTACTGCTGCACGAACGTTGCCATCATCGGCAAGGGGCGGATCGCGCCGGAGACGGATCTGTGGCGCACGAAGTGGGACAACCGCAACACGCCTATGCACAAGGCGTTCATCGCCACGCTCTACGACTGGTGTTCGATGGGCATCCCGCTCGAGAAACGCGACATCACCCGCTTCCCCGGCTCCCACGCCCGCCCGCACCTCATCCAGATCAACCGCTCGGCGAACATCCTGCTGGAGGACTTCCTTATCCGCGGGTCGCCGTTCTGGAACATCCACCTGTTCCACTCCGAGAACGTCGTTGTGCGCAGGGTCGACATCTACTCGCACGGACACAACACCGACGGAATCGACATCGACATGACGAAAAACGTGATCGTTGAGAACTGCATCTTCGACCAGGGCGACGACGCGGTCATTCTCAAGGCCGCGCGCAACCACGACGCCTGGCGACTCGGGCGCAGCACGGAGAACGTCGTCGTGCGACACTGCACGGTGAGAAACGGACACGTCCTCCTGGGCGCGGGCAGCGACATCTCGGGCGGAATCCGCAACGTGTTGATGCACGACTGCCAGATGGTAGGGAACGTGTTTAACGTCTTCTACGTGAAGACGAACGAGCGGCGAGGCGGATTCGTGGAGAACATCTACATGAAGGACTGCTCCGTGGAGATGCGCGGAAAATCCGTGCCGCTGAGCGTCGTTGGGATCGAGACGGACGTCCTGTACGAGTGGCGCAACCTGCCGACGTGGGAGGTGCGCGTGACGCGCATCCGCAACATCTGCGCGGAGAACGTCCGAGCACAGCGGGCGCGGCATCTCCTGATGGTCTATGGCGACGCGCGCGATCCCGTGGACGGCGTGACGCTCAAGAACGTGACGTGCGGCGAGACAACGGCTGAACGGATCGTGGTCGTCAATGCGAAGAACGTGACGATGGACGGCGTTCCGCTCCCCTCGCGTCCTGGCAAGGCCCCCGTCCGCTGATGTGGATTGGGAACCACGGAATACACGGAGTACTTGGACTGTTGCCCCCAGAACTAATATAAGGAGAAAATCAAATATGAAGAAACTGATGGCTTTTGCAGTGGCTGCGGCGATCTGCGTGGCGGCGAAGGGCGCACGTACCGTTGAATCGTTTCCGGACGGTGCGCGCGTTGTCTTCTTCGGGGACTCCATTACGCAAAACGGCGTAGCCGTCACGTGGGTGGCCGCGCACTACAGGAAGATGTTACCGAACGGCAATGTACGCATGTTCAACGTCGGGATTTCCGGCGGCAGCGTCGGGGCCGCCCACGTCTATTTCGACTCTTGGCTCGTGCCCCTCAAGCCGACGCATGTCGTCGTCGGCTTTGGCGTGAACGACGCCGGTGCGGCGATTTTCAGGAAAGACGCAAAAGACCGGGCGGCTGAACTGAGGCGAATTGAGAATGTCGCCGCCTCGTTTGAAAAGCGCTATTGCAGTCTTCTGGACCGCATTGAGGCGCTGGGCGCGAAAGTCATCCTGCGCACGCCGACGCCCTACGACGAATTCTCAAAAGGACCGACAGCCGCCGGCAAGACGCGCGTCAACGCATGGGCGGGACGCAATGACGCGCAGCGGAGGATGGCGGAGTCCGTCCGCAAGATCGCGGCCGCGCGGAATCTTCCCCTTGTGGACGACTTTGCGGCGTTTGCGCCGTACATGAACGGCGAAGACGTTCCGTTCGAGGCCGATCGGGTCCATCCCAACAAACTGGGACGGTGTGTTTTAGTATAATGTAGAGCATCATGGAAAAGATTGTAATTAGCGAGAGCGCGAAAGCGAAGGCGTGCGACTTCATTGACAACGAGAAGCAGTTCCAGCTCGGGTTTCTGCCGACCGAGCAGTCGAACCCTATTACCGCGACGATCGAGGAAGACTTCAAGCGTTCGACGCTCGCGGGCGTCCAGTGTCTCCAGCGTGGCGACCGTCAGATTCCGATCACCATGCGGCATGTATTTGCAAGCGAGAAGTTTGAGAAGCTTGTATCGTCCATGGTTGAGACGTTGAAGGCGCCGAAGGGACGTATCATCTTTTCGGGGTGTGGAGCTACGGGGCGTCTTTCGATTCTTCTCGAATCTATGTGGCGTGATTTCTTCCATCGCCGCGCCGCCGAGCTGACCCCTCAAGAGCGCAAACTTGCCGACCGCTCGGCGTCAATCATGACCGGCGGCGATTTCGCGCTAATCAAGTCGGTGGAGTCGTTCGAGGATTCCATGGCCGGCGGCGAGCGTCAGGCCGCCGCGCTGAATATCGGCGAAGGCGATACATTCGTCGCCATCACGGAGGGCGGCGAAACGTCGTCCGTTCTCGGCACCCTCCGCTACGCCTCCAGGCACGGCGCGAAGTGCTTTCTCGTGTTCAACAATCCCGCCTACCTTCTCCGTGACCGGCTGGATCGCTGCCGAGAAGCGATCGACAATCCGAAGGTTACGGTAATCGACCTCTACTGCGGCTCCATGTCCGTCGCCGGCTCTACGCGCATGCAGGCGACAAGCTCCGAACAGCTTCTCGGCTCCTGCGCGCTTGAAGCCGCGCTCTGCCGGGTTATGCCGCGTTTCGCGAAGGAGACCGCGAGAGATTACACGGTCGCGTTCGAGCGTCTTCTCAATTCGTTGGAGTCGCCGTCTTCGCGCGAGAACATCGCCGGGGCGATAGATTTTGAATGCGCGCTCTATGCGAAGAACGGGCGCGTCACCTATTTTGCCGACGACTGCATGCTTGATCTTTTCACCGACACCACCGAGCGTTCCCCGACGTTCATGCTGCCGCCGTTCCGCTCCACGGATGAAGGCGCGCTTGCGCAAAGCTGGGCGTTCGTGAAGAACCCTCTGCACAGAACGGAAGCGTGCTGGAACGCGCTGTTCCACCGGGATGTGCGCTGTCTCGAATGGAATCACGGCGATTATCAGGCGCCGGGGATGCCGAAATTGAAGAACGGCGAGCTTCCGAAGATCGGACGGCGGTACCTCATGAAGTATCCGATAGGCAACGAGGATACGGCCGCAAGATATGCGGGGTGCGAATCTGCCGCCGTGATCGTCAGGGCGGGCAAGGCCGATTCCGCATTCGAGGCGGCTGCGCGCGCCCAGGCCGCGAAATTCGGAACAATCCGCCTGTTCACGGTCGCTCCTGCCGCGCCGTCTCCGCTTGAAGTGTGGAAACATCTCGCCGTGAAACTTACGTTCAATAACCTTTCCACCGGAACGATGGTCAAGATGGGACGTGTCTCCGGAAACTGGATGAGCTGGGTCTCCATCTCGAACAAAAAGCTCATCGACCGGGGGATCCGTCTTATCTCCGAGTTGGGACGAATTCCGTATGCGGAGGCGGCGGAACGTCTTTTTGACGCTGAAGAACGGATTGAATCTCAAGACTGGACCGGCAGGGAAACCCCCTGCGCCGTGCAGGTCGCGCTCAAGTGGCTTCGCGATGGCAAACCCTCACAAGGCGACGCTGCCAATCAAGGAGAACATACAATGAAGACAACAAGACAAAAGGTTGCATGTTGTGCAAGCGCGTTGCTTTTCTCCGCCATCACGTTTGCATCGGGCGCGGCGGCGTCGGCTCCGGAAGTCCTTCCGACCAACGTTCAGGTTGGCGACGTGCGCGTGGGGTTCACAATCGAAATGGGCAAGTGGGTGCCCGCGAAGAACGCAAAGACATCGGGCGGACAGGGTTCGGACAAGGCGTTTGTCGCCGCCGAGACCGTCACGCACGGGCAGATGAAGTCTCTCTCGGTCACGACGAACGGAAATGTCGTCACGGCGGTATGGAAGGGGCATCCCGTGTGCGGCGAGACGTTCGCGGTGACGGCAGACTTCACGCTTCGTCCAGGCGGCGGTTTCGAATGGACTCGCTTTTCGTATTCCGGAAACGGGTGCGATCTATCCGTCAAGAGCATCGCCTTTCCGGAGATAGTCGTTCCGAGGACTGATTCAACCGCACTCTTCGTCCCCACGCGAGTCGGCGAGATCTACCGGCCGGATTGGAACAAGTTTGCGCCAGGCGACAAGGTATTCTCGCGCGGACCGCGCAAACTCTACTTCCGCTGCATGGCGGCGCTTGGCGAGGACGGCGAGGCCTCGCACTTCCTGGACCAGCGCGGCGACGCCCGGCGCTGGACGACGGCGCTTCAGGTCCTGTCCGGCGATGCGCGAACGCTTGTCATGCGAAATGTCTGCTACATCCCGGTTGCAGAAGCGACGCGTCACGCCTTCTCGCTGCCGTATCCCGGCGTGTATGCGCCCTACAACGGCGGATGGTTCGAGGCCGCGTCGATGCACCGCGACTGGCTCAAGAATGAACCGCATTTCAAGGCGGCGGCGAAGCGCGACTTTTCCAAGTTGCGCGACATCGCGCTTTGGATGTGGAGCCGTGGTGGCATAGACGTCTCCGAGCCGCCTGTCCATTGGTTCATGAAGGAGACGGGGCTCAAGGTCGGCCTCGACTGGTACTGGTGGCATGCAATCCCGTATGATACGACGTATCCTTTTTTCTGGCCGCCGCGCGACGGCGAGGAGGCGTTTTGCGCTTCCGTCAAGCGCATGAAGACAGCCGGGGCGTTCGTGCAGGTTTATACGAACGGAATGCTCTGGGATTGCGACGACAGCCGCTGGGAAGACGGCGGACTTGATTCCACGCTTGTCAAGGCGGATGGCCGGATTCTGTCGCGCAGGTTCAATCCCTATACGAAAAAACGCCAGGCGTGGATGTGCGGCGAGGCACCGAAGTTCCAGCGTCTCATGAAGAATCTCGAATCCCGTCTTGCCGCGACAGGACTTGACGGCGTCTACATGGACATGATTTCCTGCAATGGCAATATGGAGTGCTACAACCCGCGCCACGCCCATGCACCGGGCGGCGGAACGGCCGGTCCCGACGGTTTCCGCGCGTATGTCGGCGAAATTCGCCAGGCGAACCCCGGCTTCGTGCTGTCGTCCGAAGAGCCGAGCGAGGAGTATTACGACCTTTTTGACGCGAAAATCGTTCTCTACTCCAGTTGGGAGCGCAGCAACCTCGGCGTTTTGCCGGAGCATGAACCGGTGCCGGCTTCCACGCTCATCTATCGCGGCGCGGTCGTGCATTTCGGGTCGTTCGCTACGCCCGGCGGCATTCCTGCATGGGATCCGACATGGGGAGAGAACCCTGACGATGCGGATGTCGAGTCGATCGTGGCCCGATACCCCGACCAGTTTGCCGTGGAGTTTGCGCGCGGCGTCGTCTGGGGCATTCAGCCGATGGTACACAACTTCACGATGGAGGACGTGGCGAACCCGCGCCTTGCGAAGGATCTTCAGTTCATGAAGGACACGGCGAGGTTCTACCACGACCACCGCGACTTCCTCTTCGACGGCGAGATGCTGAAGCCCGTTGCGCTGAAATGCGCGACGCAGCGCGTGGAATTCCTCTCCGCGAGCTGCTACAAGCGCGTGAAGGACTCGTCCACATTCGTGCAGGAGGCGCTGCCCTGCGTGTTCCATTCCGAGTGGCGGGCCAAGGACGGACGCGCCGCCGCAATCCTCGTCAACTGGACGATGCGCGAACAGCCGTATTCGTTCGTCTTCGAGGGCCGGCTGTACGAGGGGCGCCTTCCCGCCCGCAGCTGGCGGATCGTCGTCAAATGAATGCTGTGTTCAACAACCCAAGAAAGGAAGAAAGCCATGACAACAGGAAAAGCACTCAATGGAAAGCCGTATGCGGGAAATCCGCACGTACGGTTTGACGAGGGGGAAGTTGCATCGGCGGTAACGCCGAGGCGTGGGTCTCTACTCTACAGCATGAAAAAACAAACATGGAAAGCCGCCGTCTCGGCGGCGGCATTCGCGGCAAGTGCGATGGCGTCCTCGTCATCGTGGGCTGGCACATACTGGTACGAGCCGCAAAACGAGGCGAGAAGCTGGGATCATATCGGCGCGTGGTTTTGGAAGGTTGGTTCTCCGGCAAGTTCCAAACTCCCGGACAGTGCAGACGACATAGGCATAGGAGACGCCGGCGTGGCGCTGCCCAACTACCTCAATATCACCAACGGCGTGACAGCTACTGTAAAAACTCTGAACATCGGCAATGCCGAGAACAGGACGATCGGCGTGAAAATCGAAAGCGGAACGCTTACGGCCGCCGACAACATCAAGATCGCAAGCGCAGCCAACAGTGGCGGCGAGCTCGTCCTTTCAAATGCTGCCGTGGAGCTGACCCACTCGACGTTGGGCAACAGGCTGTTTGTAGGCTATGGCGCCGGCGCCTGGGGCGTCATGCGAGGATGGGGGACCATAACAGGCGGTGCTAAGAATGCAAACATGACGATTTCAAGAGGGCAGGTCGTAGCGGATGGTTTCGGCGAACAGAAAACGCTCGACTTCGGCTCGCTTGCGAACGTGAAATTCGGCGGCGACTGGTCGTTGGACGCGACAAACGGCTGGTACGCCGTAAACAAGGGAAAAGTCCAGTTTCCGCGCGTGTGGCAGAAACCGACTTCCAAAGACCAGACATTGACAGGTTGCTGCGGCGATGTGGTTTCGCAGACAAGTCCGTCCAACCAGGTCAACGGCGTCGGTTTCGCAATCAGCGGCTTCGGAAGCACCGGCGAGCGCTATTTCCGCTGCGCGCTATACGCGGAGGATCGCACCGACGTCCATCTCGATTCCCTTCCCGAAAACAGCGGAATCGTCGGCGTATGGAGCATGAGATTCGATGACGGTAAGACATATTGCAGTGTCAATAATATCAATCTTACATTCCACTTCGACCCCGCGAAGGTGCGGACCGGCCAGCGGCTCGCGTTGTACAGATGGGGAGGATCCGCATGGGTCAAAGTGGCGACCGGCGCGGCATCTTCCGACCGTCTTTTCTCCGTTTCCGGTCTTGCATCGCTTTCGCAGTCCGAGAACATCGGCACGTTCGCCCTTGTGAAGAAGAACGGCGGTCTTGTGATCATGTTCCGATGACGAAAGGCAATCCGGCATGGGTGATTTTTGCTATACTGCCGCCATGAAAACGAAGCACGTCGCCATAGTTCGATTTGTTTTGGCCGCCGCGGTGTTTGCGTGGGGCGGCACGACGGGGGCGCAATGCGTCTCCGGCGTCTATCCCCACCTTGCGATGTTTAACGAGGAGGGTGAGTGCGGGACTGGCGCTGTGGTGCCGTGGGCGGGCGATCTGTGGGTAATCACCTACGGGCCGCACTGCCCCGTCGGCTCCTCCGACAAGCTCTACCGCATCAAACCCGACCTCACGCGCGAGACGTTCCCCGGATCAGTTGGCGGCACTCCCGCAAACCGCCTCATCCATCGCGAGACGAACCAGCTGCTGATTGGCCCGTATGTCATCGACGCGAAGGGCAAAGTGCGCGTCGTCCCGCCCGCGAAGATGCCGGGACGCCTCACCGGCGCGGCGCGGCATTTGACCGATTCGGCCAACAAGGTGTATGTCGCGACGATGGAGACCGGCCTCTACGAACTCGACATGCGCACGCTCGCCGTAAATACGCTTATTCGCGAGAACGGCAAGAACGACCGGAAGATAGGTGCGATGCTCGGGCGGACCGGCATGGACTGGCCTGCCGGATGGAACGCCGCCCCTCGCACCCATGTGCCGGGCTATCATGCGAAGGGGCTCGCGAGCGGATTCGGCCGCGTGTTCGTCTCCAACAACGGCGAGGACAGCGAAGATGCGCGGCGGAATCCGTTCGTGCCGTCCGGCGTTCTTGCCTGGTGGAACGAGCCCGGGCGCGACTGGGCGCCGATACGCCGCTGCCAGTTCACCGAAGTGACGACGCCGGACGGCATCTACGGCAACGAACATCCCTGGAAGAATCCCGTATGGGCCATGGGCTGGGACGCGAAGAGCGTCATCTTCGGAGTGACGACGAACGGCTCGGAATGGGCGTATTACCGGCTTCCCAAAGCTTCGCGCGCATACGACGGCGCGCACGGGTGGAACACGGAATGGCCGCGCATACGCGACGTCGGTTTCGGCGACGGAACTCTTCTCGCCACCATGCACGGCACGTTCTGGCGGTTCCCGAAGGACTTCTCGCCCGCGAAGCCGAACGGCATACGCCCGATCTCGACGTATCTCAAGGTCATAGGTGATTTCTGCCGCTGGGGTGACAGAATCGTGTTCGGATGCGATGACCAGGCGAAGATGGAGTTCCTCGGCAAGCGCGGACTCAAGAAGGACGCGCCGCGTGTGGAGAAATCGCAAAGCAACCTATGGTTTGTGAAACCAGATGAATTGTCTTCGTTCGGTCCGCCGTCGGGCGAGGGCTATGTCTGGCTGAAGGACGATGTGAAGGCAGGGGATGTGTCAGATCCGTTCCTGTATGCGGGCTACGAGTCGATGCGCTTTTACTTCACGGACGCGAAAGGCGCGGCTGTGCGGTACGAGTTTCTGCGCGAAGGCGACTGGGTACGCGTCAGGTGCCTTGAGGATGCCAAGGGCGCGACGGCGCGTTTCCGCTACGCCCCTGCGCCGTGCGAACCGCCACCGCTTGACAAAGAGAAGCCTTACATCATAGTTACGGACGACAAGGGCAGGAAGTGGCGTTTTCCGAACGTGAACGGCGACACGAACGTAGTTTGCCGCGAGATTGCGACGGAACGCGATTTGCTCTACGTCGGCGGTGTCTGGTATGAAATCCCGGCCGAGAACGCCGGCGGTTTTGCCGCGCTCCGTCCTATTGCTCTGGCCGACGAGCCGGTCGAGAGCCTTTACGGAGGACGGGGACTCATGTACGTGAACGGCAAGGCGATGACGATAGACGGCCTCTGGAAGAACGGTACCGCCCCCGCCGCCTATTGGTTGTGGGAGAGGTTTGGCGAGGGGGAAGTCCAACCATAAACCGCAACATGGAAACGACTAGGCGGGAGTTTCTGAAAGAGTCGCTGTCGGCGTTGGGTTTTCTGGCGCTGCCAGGCGGTTGGCTCTTTGCATCGCCGCCCGGTTGGAAGCCGAAAGGCAAGCCGAACCTCGTCTTTGGCGTTCTCAGCGATACGCACATACGCACGAATCATTACGGCAAAAGAGACAAGAACTATACCGACAGGCATTTCATCTCGGCGTTGAACTGTTTCCGGGAGCGGAACGTAGACGCGGTTGTCCATTGCGGCGACATGGCGCATTGCGGACAGGTGGAGGAAATGCAATTCCATGCCGACGCATGGCGGCAGGTGTTTCCTGACGACCGGGGGGGGCGGCGGACACAAGGTGGCGCGTCTGTTCGTGGCCGGCAACCACGACATGGAGGCCAGCGAATACGGCATAGGCGATCTCGTGAAACGGCTGTATCCTGACGTGGAGGAGCGAAAGCGACATGTGCTTGCAACCGACATCGCCGGTAATTGGGGGCGCATCTGGGGAGAGAAGTACGAGGGCATCTGGCACAAGACAGTCAAGGGATATCATTTCTTTGGACGGCACTGGGGCGTACCTGACGGGGAGTATGGAAGCGTTGTCAGCAGGCAATGGCCTGCCGGTTCGGATGAAGGTCTGCGCAATCCAGTGTTCCTGATGTCGCACTGCCATCCGTTCCCGGCGCTGCGCAGACTCTTCCGCTCTCGCTGCGAGAAGACGAACTGCAATGCGGTGAACTTCTTCGGACATTGGCACCACAGCAGCGCCAACTGGAATGTCGCAACGATGTTTAACGACAACGGGCCTGTTGCCTACGTGTCCTGCCCCTCATGCTTCTCGTCGAGGGGCGGCAACAACATGTGGCGTGACGGCGGTATCGCAAAGGCACCACTTGAAGGAAAGGACAGAAGTGGCATCCGCCAGGCCAGAGAAGGATATGTAGTGCGCGTCTATGACGACATGCTGACGATTGAGCGCCTCGAGTTTTCCAAGGGCGGAAGTTTGGGCGCGGACTGGGTCATGCCGTTGAACTGGGAAACGGGGAAACATCCGTTTTCGAAGGATGAGTTGAAGAAGGTCATCGGTGAGCCGCAGTTCAGGGAAGGAGCAAAGCTCGAAGTTTCTTTAGACAGGATTGACAAGATTAACAAGATTGGGAAGACTGCAAACGATAATCCTGTAAATCCTGTTAATCCTGTCCAAGAAAACTCCGCAACTCCGCGTCTCTGCGTGAGAATACCTCTTGCGGACGGCAATCCAGATTCGCGGGTGTATGCGTATGAGGTCGAGGTGACGGGCGACGAAGGAACGCCAAAGCTCCGTAAGGCGGTTTACGCGGCGGGCGTAAACACGGGCATCGGCCACCGGGCGCGAACTGATGGATGGCGGCCTTGCCGTCACGCTTTTCGGAGAGTACGACTCGGCGGTATTCGAGCTGCGCCGCGTCAGCGGAAATTGAGGTGCGGAACGATGTGGTTCAGGGCGGGAGTTTCAGTCGGTTTCCGACGCAGTCGCGGCGGGCGTAATGTGCATGAGGTCGAAGAACATCAAACGTGTGCGCAGCCGGTCGGGATTTGTGATGTTGCGGTATTGCTTTTCCTGCTCTACCGTGCTGAACATGAAATCAAATCCGTTGCGCTTGTAGTATCCGATGGGGATGTCATCGTTGTAGGCATCCACGACGAGATATCTGCATCCGGTCTTGTTGTCCTTGTCGATGAACCAGCTTTTGATGCTGTCCATAAGTTCTGTTCCGATATGTCGGCGGGCGAACTTGCTGTTGACACCGAGCCGCCCGATCAGAACTGCCGGATAGATCATGTCGCGCTTCTTCTGCGGCACATCCTTCCCGATGCGCTTCCTTCTTGCGTTCGGGAGATAGTTGGTGAAGATGCTTGCGTTGGAAACCGTGAAGGCACATATGACTTCGCGCGGATTGTCGATTTCAAGAAAGGCGTATGTCTTTCCCATCAACTGACTCGCGTAGTCGGAATAATCCGCGGCGAAGAACTCGTCAAGGTCTTTGTTGCCGCAACTGAATGGGGCACAGGCGGCAACGATCTTTGGGGTGAGCGGAACGCGGACGCACTTGTCGCTCAGAAAGGCCATCTGCCGGATTCCCTGAGTTTGCTGATGCGACGGGCGTTTGTCGATTCAAAATCACGCCATGCCTTGCGCTCGGCGGAAAAGTCGATGTGCCCGCGCCGACGCGCGTTCTTCTCCGCCGTGCGGACAAAGCGTACCGCCGCTTCGCCGGACAGAACCGGTATGTTGCTGATTGCAAGAGCCATGCCTAATTTGCCTTTTGCCACGTATTATACCAAAAAAGGCGGCGAATGGTTGACACGATTTGAAAAATGCAAAAATGCAAAATCTGCGAGGTGACTAAAAAGTGAACAGGAAACTGATAATACATGTTGCCGCGTTTGCGGCGTTTACGGCAGACGCGATTTTGCCGCTCTGCGCGGCGGAGCTGACGCACCGTTGGAGCTTCAACGGCGACTGGGCCGACTCGGCTGGCGGCGCGGACGCGGCGAAGTGCGGCACATACGTGTCGCTTTACGGTGGCAGGGTTCACATGGGCTATGGAGCGTGTTCGCATGGCACGGGCTATGTCGATCTCGGAACGAACATGCTCGACACGACAGCCGCGACTATTGAGATATGGGCGCGGCACGATGGAGTGGAAAGCTGGTCGCGCATCTTCGACTACGGCGCGGACGACGCGCACTACTTCCAGATGCCATGGACATACGGCACGACTCTCGGCAGCGACAGCGTCGGCGCGAAGAACGGCGGCGCCGGGACAAGCGTTGCGAATACGATGGCTCCATACGAGCTTGGAACGGATTACCACATCGCTGTCACATTCCAAAGGAGCGGCGAGGCGACTGTTGTCCGGTGGCAGCGGCGAGACGCGGCGACGGGGGAGCTCCAGAAATCCGGCACGCTGACGATGCCGGCCGGCATACACGGCTTTGTCGATCCAGTCCTCTATCTCGGACATTCGCAGTATGCGGCGGATCGCGATGCATTGGCGGCATACGACGAAGTCCGCCTCTGGAGAGGCGTTTTGAGCGACGCCCAGCTTGCGGCGAGCGCGGCGGCTGGACCTGACGCGGCGATCATCGTCGCGGCGGATGTGCCGCAGTTCACGCCTGCCGAGCCGCCGGACCCGCCCGCGCAGAGAGCGGCGGTTCCAAACGGCGGCTTCCGCATGATGACCTACAACATCAACTACGCCTACGATGCCGTGACGCAGACCATCATCGAAGACCGCATCGCCGACCGCATCATCAGGGAGAATCCTGACTTCTGCTGCCTAAACGAGATTCGCGACACCATCGACCATCCCGAGGCCACCGTGCTCGCCAAGCTGACCGGCATGCACAAGACGTTCTACGGAGAAGGCTCGCAGGGCAACTGCGTCCTCTCGAAAGAAGAGCCGGTTTCATGGAAATGGACGGCACTGTCATATGCGAGATACAAACGCTTTCTGGTGGTAGCCGAGTTCGACAAAGCCGTCATCGCG
>JAFXEU010000034.1 GCA_017520845.1 Kiritimatiellia bacterium
CTGCGCAAGGCTTTCCCGAATTTCGGGGATGCTGGCCATGCGCGCATCATGCGCGGTGATCGTGTCATTCCCGGCCTGTTCAAGGTGCGTTGTCGCGATGACGGCTTTGTCGAACTCGGCTACCACCAGAAAGCGTTTGTACCTCGCATATGACAGTGCCGTCCATTTCCATGAAACCGGCTCTTCTTTCGACAAGACGCAGTTGCCCTGCGAGCCTTCTCCGTAGAACGTCTTGTGCATACCGGTCAGTTTGGCGAGCACGGTGGCCTCGGGATGGCCGACGGTGTCGCGAATCTCGTTTAGGCAGCAGAAGTCAGGATTCTCTCTGATGATGCGGTCTGCGATGCGGTCTGCGATGATGGTCTGCGTCGCGGCATCGTAGGCGTAGTTGATGTTGTATGTCATGAGACGGAAAGCGCCGTCCGGCATGGCCGCGCGCTGCGTTGGCGGCTCCGTAGGCTCCGGGGCGGCGAACTGCGGCGTACCGTCGGCAATCGAAATCGCCGCGTCGGGACCGGCCGCCGCGCTCGCCGCAAGCTGGGCGTCGCTCAAAACGCCTCTCCAGAGGCGGACTTCGTCATAGGCGGCCAATGCATCGCGATCCGCCGCATACTGCGAATGTCCGAGATAGAGGACTGGATCGACGAAGCCGTGTATGCCGACCGGCATCGTCAGCGTGCCGGATTTCTGGAGCTCACCCGTCTCCGCGTCTCGCCGCTGCCACCGGACAACAGTCGCCTCGCCGCTCCTTTGGAATGTGACAGCAATGTGGTAATCCGTTCCAAGCTCGTATGGAGCCATCGTATTCGCAACGCTTGTCCCGGCGCCGCCGTTCTTCGCGCCGACACTGTCGCTGCCGAGAGTCGTGCCGTATGTCCATGGCATCTGGAAGTAGTGCGCGTCGTCCGCGCCGTAGTCGAAGATGCGCGACCAGCTCTTGACGCCGTCATGCCGCGCCCATATCTCAATAGTCGCGGCTGTCGTGTCGAGCATGTTCGTTCCGAGATCGACATAGCCCGTGCCATGCGAACACGCTCCATAGCCCATGTGAACCCTGCCGCCGTAAAGCGACACGTACGTGCCGCACTTCACCGCATCCGCCCCGCCCACGGAGTCGGAGTAGTCGCCGTTGAAGCTCCAGCGGTGCGTCAGCTCCGCTGCAGAAAGTGGCAGCGCCGCAAATGCCATAAGCGCAAGTGCCGAGCAAGTAAACAGCCCACCAACCTTCTTCATGTTCGAGAATATCCTTTCATACCTTGAAATCCGTGATAATCGGTCTGCCTGAAGTACCAAGCGAGGTCAGCGGACGGGCGGCAATGGTGAGCGTCTTGCAGGGCGGCAGTTCGGATTTGGAGATTTCAAGCGTAGTCACGCCACCATTCGGCTCATGGCCGATCCCCATGTTCACACCCGTCGCATAGACCGCCTTGCGCAGCTTCACCCCCTCTCCCGCCACAACGACCTCGTAGGCATACACACGCGAATCGGGATTGCCATCAGCAAGAGGTATTCTCACGCAGAGTTTCGGAGACACGGGGTTTTCTTGGACAAGATTAACAGGATTTACAGGATTATCGTTTGCAGTCTTCGCAATCTTGTTAATCTTGTCAATCCTGTCTAAAGAGACTTCCAGCTTCGCGCCCTTGCGGAACTGCGGTTCGCCAATGACTTTCTTCAACTCGTCCTTTGAGAATGGACGCGGATCGTACCTGCCGAGCGGCATAATCCAGTCCGCGCCGAGCCTCCCGCCTTTTCCTACCTCATACCGCTCTATGGCCAACATGTCGTCGTAAACGCGCACGACATAGCACTGCCGGTTTCCTTCTGTTTCCGGGGACTTTTCTATCGGCGGATTGGGCGACCAGGCATCGTCCTTCGAGGAAAGCGCGTTGGAGCCGTGGGGCGCGCACGAAGGGCACTGTATTACCGGCCCGGCGCTCCACATGTAAATCCTGTTCCAGTTCGCCGCGCTCGAATGCCAGTGTCCGAAGAAGGATACCGCGTTGGAGTATTCGCGCATCGCCGCGTTCAGGACTTTGCGGGGGCGAATATGCGAAAAGAGGAAGAACGGCTTGCCACATGCGGGCATTTCGCCCATCGTCTCCTTCACGAGTGCGGCCGCTTGCGACTCGACTTCCTCGCCTTTGCCGGGGACGTAGTGGCGAGCGAAGAAATGGTATCCATTGACCGTCCTGTGCCATACGTCCGAATACGGTTCGCCCCAGATGCGCTCCCAGTTCGCTGCTATGTCGGTGGCGAGAACGTGTCTCGCGCGTTCCTCCGGATCGGGGTAGAGGTCGATTACCATCTTCCCGATTCCGTAGTTCAGCGCCTCCATGTCGTGGTTGCCGGTGACGAAAAGCCGTTCCACCTTGTGGCCGTCGGGGGCGAGGTCGTGCGGAAACACCTTGTCCCAGGCGGTGCGGTGAAACTCCATCTCCTCGACCTGTCCGCAATGCGCCATGTCGCCGCAATGAAGCACGGCATCGACGTTCTGCCCGCGAAAATGCTTCAGCGCGGCGACAACCCAGTTGTCCGACCAGTATTTCGTCGAATACTTGCCGTCAGTCGTCGTCCTGAGATGCGTGTCGCTAATGACGCCAAAGACGAGATTCGGCTTGCCGCCGTGCTTCCAGCCCAAGGGGGCCGCAAACAGCCGTCCGCAGAAAAGCGACGCGAACGCAGCGAATCCGTCCCCAATGAACTCACGTCTTGTCATTGCGCGGCCCCCTCTATTTCCACAGCTTGCCGTTGTAGCGGACGACTGGCTTTTTCGCTGCATGTGCGCCCGGGCGAAGCGCGACCTTGACCGGCTTGCCATCCTTCCACTCGCAATCGACCGTCCAGCCGCCGCGCGCGCAAAGCCCCTTGAACGAACCATGCGCCGCCCATTTCGCCGGCAAGGCTGGAAGCAGGTCGATTATGAAATTGCCGTCTTCATCCGTCTCATGGCTCTGGAGCAGCATCTCCGCAATTGCCGCTGTGCCGCCCGCGTTCGCGTCGATTTCCTGAAAAGAGCCGATTTTCGCCCAGAGGGTATCGCAGGTTCTCTCGCGCATCATGTTGCCGAAGAGCGCGAGCGCCCGGTCGCCTTCGCCGGTGCGAGCGCGGCAGCACATCCGGTGCGCGAGCGCCCAGGCGTGACTGTGGTCGCCGCGCAGGTCGAGCGTCCGCTTCGCGGCGGCGAGGAAGTTCGGCGTGGCGCGGCTGACGAGTGCACACGGATAGAGTCCGCAGAGCTGTGAGATGTGACGGTGGTTCGGGTCGCCGATTTCGCCGTAGGCGTTCTCCTCGCGGTATTCCTTGATTTGCCCTGATGCGCCTACCTCAATGCCGCCGTAGCGCCCTAGTTGCGCCCTGCAGCGCTGGACGACGGGATCATCCTCGTGTCCGAGAGTTCCAGCGAGCCGCACGAACGCCGCATTGTTCGCCTCAATCATCTGCTGGTCGAACGCACATCCGATGGTGTGCGGATACCGGCCATTCCAGTACTGCTCCGGGGACGCGGAGAACGTGGCCAGGAAGAGCCCGTTCGTCTCGGCGACGGTGCGTGAGAGAAAGTCCGCCATCCCGCGCAGAATCGGCCATGAACGCATCCGTGCGCTTGTCGATTGCGAAAAGTCGCACCAGTCGACGAAGAGTGCCGTTGTGAGTCCCCCCGTGCCGGGACCGGAGTGTCCGTTGGGCTTCTCGCGCATCGGCGTACACATCACCTCGCAGGGCCACGCCGCCGTCCCGATGCTCCACAAGTCCTTCGAGACGGGTTCGGCAAGCGCGGCGGGATTCTCGCGTTTCAGGTACTCGACGGCGGGGTCGTGCGTGGCGGGGCGGTAGGCTTCGCAGTAGTCCGCATACGCCTCGAAGCACTCCGCCATGTTGCAGACGAACGCCGGCCAGTAGGCCATCTGCACGTTGATGTTGTGCCAGTAGCCAGAGCCCCAGCCGGTCTCAAGCATCGGCCCAGCCCACACGCCCTGCAGCGAACATGGAAGCGTCCCCGGACGCGACGACGATGCAAGCAGATACTTCCCCAGCCGCCAGTAGAGCGCGGCGAGATACGCGCTCTTTTCCGCTCTTCGCCGTAGCTCAGGCGTCGTCAAAAGCGCGTCGGAACCTTCATATTCGAGGTTTATCGACGAGCGCGTGACGACTTCCCGGAAGTCGGAGATGTGCCGCGTCTTGAGCGTGTCGTAGCCGAGGGTGGCCGCCGCCGCCACGCGCCGCCGTGCCTCCGGCATCGGGTCGGGTCCGAGAAACGGGGTGCGGTCGCGTTCGCCGTGCATCGGCGCAATCATCTCCGGCGCGAGCCGGTAGTCCGTCTCAAGCGTGAAGTAGACGACGGCCTCGCCCGCGTCCGTGACCTTGAGCGCCCCGTCCGGCATCACCTCCACCGTGCCGTCGGTAACGACCCTGAAGCACCCGGCAAGGCTGATGCCATACGCGCCGCTCGTTTCTGCGAGGCGAATCTCGCCTGCGCCCGCGTCCGCCTCGACCCTGCCCGTGCGGTCGAACGGCGGCGGCGCGTCAAGCGCGGGGATTTCCACGTGAAGCGTGAAGGCAAGCGCACCCTTGCGCGACGCGCCAAGACGCATCGCGCAGACGTTGTCCGCGTAGGAGACGAAGCACTCCCGCGTGAACGCCACGCCGTCCGAGGCGTATCTCACCTGCGCCACCGAATCCTCGAGGTCGAGTTCGCGCCGGTAGCCCGTGGCGTTCGCGTGGCCGAGTTTGATGGAGAGGTCGGCGGCGTCCGTCATGTTGCCCTGCGGCCAGTCGGGACGCTTCCACAAGAGCGCGCGCGTCTGGAAGGACGGCGCCGTCAGCTGAAGCCGTTCGACATCCGTCCCGCCGAACATAGCCACGCCGAAGTGGCCGTTGCCGAGCGGCAGCGCGGACGTGCGCCAGCCCTCCGCGCTCCAGTCCGCCGCCTCGCGGTAGCGAAGCCGCCACGCCGACGCCCGCGTCGAAACCGCCGCGCTTGTCGCGAGAGCCAGCACACCAATCAACATCAATCTCTTCATCTTCTTCCTTTTGTTTTACATTCACATGTACAAAAGCCTGCTGTGCGTGTAGTCGGAGTGGTAGGAACTGCCATCCGGCGAATCGAAGTGGATATCACCCAACACCGGAACGGAGGCAGAATCGCGCCCGACGCACCTGACATTGCAGATATCAACGCCGCTGAGCAGCAAAATACAAACTCCCTGCGCGTCATATTCATAAATTTCTCCGTCCGCAATATATTCTTCCAGGGAATGCCATTACATGGCCGTTGCACTCCACGACGAGAAGGAAACTGTCGTTTCCGATGGCGCACAGCGCGGGCCACATCATCCTGTCTTCGTCTTCTGTCATCATCGGCGGCGAAGAAACGCACCGCATCGTCGAAATCGCGCCGTTTTTGATTTCCTTCTTCGGCACAACGGCTACGCGCGCTATGGGTTTATTGACATCGACGTCGCCTTTGCCGCTATGTTCCTGCCATGAAAGAAGCATATAGTTTTTCGTGGTTGCGATATAAGGTGCTCCGGCATACGTCTTGCGCCAGTCTGGCGCCTCGAGAAGCGGCTCCATGCGCCGTGGCGAAGGCGCAAGCACCGGCTCCTTCCAGTTTTCCGCAATACGCGAGGCGACAATCTGCGGATGGAGTCTCGTGCCGGACGGATTCGCCTCGATTGAAAGAAATCGCCAGCCGGCATATTCTGCCACGGCAGGCATCCCGTCCCTGCACTTCGGCGTGTAGCAGGCCGTACGTGGCTTCGACCACGTCTCCCCCCCGTCGACAGTCTCGATGAAGGATATGTCCTGGTAGCGGCGGCGATTTTCTTCGTATGGCGATTCGTCGGCAAAATATATCTGCGCACGCCCTTCCCTGCCGGGCAGGACGAACGGCTCGTAGCATCCACGCCACAGGCCATCCTTGCTGGGCGGGCATTTGTAGACGACCTTCAGCGGCGACCACGTCGAGCCGCCATCGTCGGAGACCGATATTGCAATCGCAAAAGGATGCGCATCGACCCTGCATTTCGAGGGACGCAGGTTGCAGGCGAATATGATGCGCCCCGTCTCCAACTGGGCGAACTCGGCGTTGGCAAGAGCCACGAACACCTTCTCTTCGCCATTCGTTACGGTGAAGTTCCTTGCAACCACGACCCTGTCGCTCCATGCGCCCTTCGCCCCGTTCTTGCCGCGCGTGTAGAAGCGTGCTACCATGCCGTCAAGCGCATAGCCGGCCATGAGCCGCCCATCATTCAGACGGTGTATGCGCGCATAATAGCCGCGTCCCAGATCGAACGGCTTCCCCCATTGGATCGAGATGTTGTTCGACGCATGGACTGCGCCGCTGGCAAGGGCGATTGCGGCAAGGATGACGGCGAAGGGCTTCACTTGAACCTGGCCTCCAAAATGCCGCTCGAATAGCGAGGCTGCAGTTTGATGTCCAGTCTCAGCGAACGGGCATTCACCGGCGAAGGGAAATCGACGCTCGTGAAGCGGTCCTTTTCAACCGGGCCTTGTTCGACCGCCTTGCGCCAAGGCGAATCGTCCGACTCGCGCCAGGAAACGCTCCAAGATTCGGGGATTCGGCAGCCGCCCGTTCCCGTGTCGTCAAACCAGTATACCTCCACGCCGCGAATTTCACGCACGGCGGAGAAATCGAATTGCACCCATTCGCGCGTTCCCCTGTGTTCCCAGAATGTCAGCCGGGGAATGGATTTGTCGGAAGATGATTTGGGTATCTTTCCGTCTATGGCCGCAGGAACCGAACTGCCCGAATAGCAATATGACGCATGCGCGACTATGGGAGGAGTCGTCTCATGAAACCACGTCTGCATCTCGTTGCCCGGCTGGCGGTTGCCCCAGATGAAGTATGGCACAAGCGTCACGCCGTTCGACGATTTGAGCGTGACGAACCGTTCAGCGCCTATCTCCACCGTGCCATCGCTGAAAGTTGCGTCAGCCGGAATGAAGGCGTCGAAGGCCTTGCCGTCGTTGTCCGCGCCCTCCGCGCAGTAGACAATTGGCCCGCGCTCGACTGCGAGTCGTCCTTTGTCCGCCTCAACCTTGCCATGCGCCTTGACGCGTCGGACTGGCATGTCCATCGCAACCTCCACGACATCACCGGTTTTCCACTCGCGTTCGATGACGGCATAACCCTTGACAGAAGAAATATCGATTTTCCGCCCGTTCACCTTGACCTTGAAATCGTCAATCTTCCCTGATACGATCTGCGTGTAGAGATCGCTGGGCACGGGCCGACCTACGCACCAGCCTGGAATGCGGACGTGAAGCGCAAACCTCTCGCAATCGCGTGGAGGCGTCACGCAAAGTTCAATCTTCCCGTTCCACGGATAGTCCGTCTTCTGCTTCAGTTTCACATCGCCGCTTGCAAGATGCAATGTCGCTTCCGAATCGACGAAGAGGTTGACATAGGCCGCATCGCCCCGTGTTGCGTATGCGAACTGGACGATTTGCGGGATGAACCTCACCACGTTCACCGGGCAGCACGAGCAGCCGAACCACTTCGAGCGCTTGTATCCGCCTTTCGAGGCAAGCGGATTCGGGTAGAAGAACTCGTCGCCCGAAAGCGACACGCCGGAAATAATGCCGTTGTACAACGCGCGCTCCATCACGTCGATGTATTTTGCCTCGCCGTGCATGAGGAACATTCGCTCGTTCCACAGGGCATTTCCTATTCCGGCGCACGTTTCGAGATAGGCCGTCTCGTTCGGCAGTTCATAGTTTGCGCCAAACGCCTCGCCGCTATGCCTTGCGCCGACAGACCCGTTGAGCGCCAGTTTCTTCTGGACTACGTTCTCCCAGATCGCGGCTATCGCCTTCACATATTCCTTGTTGCCCGTAAGAGCCGCAATATCCGCCATGCCGCAGTAGAGATACGTCGCACGGACGGCGTGGCCGACGGCTTCTCGCTGATCGACAACAGGCATGTGCTTCTGGAAATACGCGCCCGGCGCACCAAGCGCCTTGCCGTCGGCGAGGTCTCCCGACTGCGTGAACACCTTCCTGTTCTTTCCCTTGAAGTCCTTCCCCCGGCGGTCGAGTAGATATTTCGCAAGTTCGAGATAGAGCTCCTCTCCCGTCACTCGATAGAGCTTGGCAAGCGCGAGTTCTATTTCCTCGTGACCCGATGTCTCGTGGAGCTGCGTCGCTCCGGGGCCGAACGTGCGGCAGACGAGGTCGGCGGACTTGGTCGCCACGTCAAGGAGGTTGCGCTTGCCAGTGGCCTCGTACCACGCTACCGCCGCCTCGTAGAGGTGTCCGACGTTGTAGAGCTCGTGGCTGTGCGCGAGATGGCTCCAGCGCGTCGGCCCCATCATGCGGAACTCCGGCTTCCCATTCTTGCCCTTGTAGGTGAAACCGAGCGTCCGCGCCGTGTAGAGGTAGCCGTCCGGCTCCTGCGCTCCGGCTATTGCGGCGATGACGCCATCGACATACTTCTCAAGTTCCGGGTCGGGGTGGACGGCAAGGATGTTCGCTGCGCCCTCTATGACCTTGTAGACATCTGAATCGTCGAACGGAATGCCCTTGAAAGTTCCCCATTCACGCCTTGCGGCGCGCCGGAAGTTGGGGATTCGCTCAAGCTCGCACTTCTCGAAGTCGGCCTTTAGCGTAACAAGTCTATTCGTCTCGAAACGCGGCAGCCAGAAACCGCCCGTCACGTTGACATCCGTCAACTTCGCCGGACTGTACGGATAGTAGTCAGACGCCATTGCCGTGATTGCGCATACCGCAAACGAGATGCAGAAAAGAGATTTTGCTTTCATTGGGAGTCATTCCTTTTTGAGATTTCCAGATATTCAGAGTTTTCGCGAGATGTATCGGAATTCTCGCCGATTAGAATTCTCGCACCCGGCTTCATGAGGACATGATGCCATGTGCCGGCGAGAACGTTGTAGTATTTGAGGCGTTCCATCGGCACCAACCGTGCGTCGGGGCCGATTGCCAGAGTCGCCTCACCATCCAAAAGAACGAACGTTTCGTCAGTCGCAAGATGTCTCTCAAGACGAGTGAAGTTCCGCTCGTCGAAATTCGGCGCGTAGCTGATCATGGCAAGCGTCCACTTCGGACCGTCCACAAGCCGTTTGTAGCCCGCCCCAGAAAACGAGACGACATCTAGTCCCTCCACGGTCTTGTCAATCTCGATTCCTTCGCTCATTTGGCCGCTGCTCCTTTCGCCCGGAAGTTGTACATCTCGCATGCGATGCCGCGAAGAGCCTCGACGATTTCCGGGTATGGATTGTCGCAGATGTCGGTCCAGCCTACGGTGATGCCTTCCCCGTCGAAACGTCCGCTCGTCGCCTGGTCGGAGAATTGGTGCCAGTGGCAGCCGACAACCTGCGGACGCGACAGCGCGTTGCGCACGTATGCTGTCATCCTCGCGGCGCGGTCGGCCTGGTTCTTCGCCTTGCAGACTCCCGTTCCGAAGGGGCCGCGGTCGTTCGCGCCGAAGTGGAACTCGGTGATGAGAACGGGCCTGTCCAGCGCCTCCGGCACTTTCCAGCTTGCCAGCGAATCGCGATAGACGTTGAACGTAACGACATCGCAATACCGCCCTGCGGCCTCCACCACCCAAGGCGCCGCGCCGCCTCCGGCGAAACGGCAACCGAGATACAGCAAGTCAGGATCGAACTCCTTGACGGCTTCGCGCGTCCGGCGGAAATACGTCTCCACAAGCTTGAGCGTGAACGCCTCCAAATCCGGCTTCGCTTTTGCGCCGGGCAGAAGCGTGGAATGGAGAAGGTCGTCCCAGTCGGCATAGTCCTTCCCCCATGCGGCGGAAAGCGCGGCGATGTCGCCACCGTATTTAGACTTCATGAACTCCACAAGCGCCTTCTTCGCAGCCTGGTCTGGCGGCGATTGAAGCGTCCATTCGGCAAGCTTCGCCTTGGTCGGGCCCCAGTCAATCTCGTTGTCCACGGAAAATCCGATGCACCACGGATCTGAAGCCTGCTGCTTGCGCTCTTCAAGAAGCTGGCGGACGCTCGTCTTGAAGGTTTCGTCCCACGGGTCGCGGAACTTCCACCACTCGCCGTAGCTCGCCTCGATGGGACGCGACTGGCGCTCCAGCCGCTCGACGTATGGCGTCTTGTCCTTCAGGCAGATTGCGATGTCGGAGGAGGACGAGAGCGTATTCACGCCCCAGCTGCGCAAGCGGCGATGGACGATGTCGGCGAAAGCGTCGTAGTATCCTTCGCCGTATTTCCTGTAGAGATTGGCGGACGAGAAGTCGTAGATGCGCGTCTGGCCGCGAGCCTCGAAGAATGGGTAAAGGAGCTCGTCGCGCGTCGTCCAGAACTTCGAGAACGCCGTGGCGTTCTTCGCGCCCGGCTCCGGCGGGAGGTCGGTGAAGAACACGTCGCGGTCGGGTATCGGTACGCCGCGATGGGGCTTGCCGATATCGCCGTTCATCGGCGTCATGGCCGATGAAGCCGAGACGCGCATCACCCCCCACGACCAGAAGAGATGCCCGTCTGGATCGACAAGATACCACTTGCCGTCCACCTTCTCCGTCCTGAATCGCCTGGACTTCGCAAGCTGCGGACCTTCCGCCCATCCGCCGAACCTGTCCCAACCGGCAGGGCCGGGATTGGCGGCAAGCTCCTTCGCCTCCGTCTTGGCCGCGGCCTTGAGTTCGCCGTCGCAGTGCGTCTTTCCGGGCCATTCGCGATACTTGAACTGGCCGTACTTGTCGAAGCACGGGAGGAAATCTTCCGTCTTCATCTTCATCCACTCCTCGCTGCCCTCGGGACCGAGCCCTTTCATCCAGTGGCTGAACTGGCCGGGACGGTAGAGCGAATCGACGATGGCGTAGGGCGTCTCCTTCTTCCAGTCGTAGGCGAGGGGGACCGCGCCGCGCGGCGCAATCATGATCGGCGAATCCCACATGGGCATGTCCTCCAGCCAGGTGCGATCCTTCTCGCGGGTTAGGCGCGACTCGGGAATCTCGAATACGCGGCCTGTGATCATGTCCACCCACACGAGGTTGCGCTGTTTTCCCGGCAGCCACATCCTGATGCGGTCGAAACCAAGCTGGTCGGAAGGCCTCGACTCCGCGAACCAGTAGAACCGTATCGGCGTGGAGTAGCGCGAGAAACGCACGGCCGTCATCTTTCTGCGCCCTTCAGCGCGGGTGTCGAAGCGCTCGACCATCTTGAACGGCACGTCCTCGTGGAACGCCTCCGGGTGCGCCTCGGAGGTTAGGAACGAAAACACGTTGTTGAGCGCATGGTACGAAGGACGCATATACATCCCCTCGTGCAGATTGTTGCATCTCACGAGCCCGAAGCTCTGCAGCATGAAGCCGTAGTTCAAGTCCACAAGCGAGAAATACCCGGACGGAATCGCGTGCGCGGCATCCGTCACCGCGCGCCGCAGAAGCCACTTCGCCTGCGAGTATTCCGTCCATTCGATGTTCGGTAGGGCGTGGGAGTATTCCAGCTGCGCCGGGCATCCTGATTCGCCTTGCATCACGTCGAACGCGCCGCTGTAGCTCTTGACGAGTTTCCTGAGCGGCATTGCGCGCGTCCGCCACGCCGGGTCGGGGTTTGCGTCGTAGGGATGGAAAATGAAGTACGACCCAAGGTCGAGCGCATTCTCCTTCTTGAGTTTCTCAAGGACGCATGTGTATCCCTTCGGGAAGTCGATGGCCGTGCAGTAGATTTTCGCCTCCGGCTGGACGGCGCGTATCGCCTTGGCCGTCTGGTAAAAAAGCTCGGCGTAGTCAGGACCCTGTCCGAATGGCTCGTTCCAGACTTCCCACTCGCCCACGACATCCTTGTAGCGACGGACGCATGCCGTGACGTATTTGAGCCAAGCCGCGAACGCCTCCTTGTTCCCGGTGACGTCGCGAACCTTCATGCCCAGGCGGTAGTCTCCTCCGTATACCGGGTTGCCGTAGGAGAGGCAAATCCATGGCTGGACGCCGAGCTCGGCCATTTCGCGCACCGGAGCATCAAGCCAATTAAAGTCGTATTCGCCTTTCTTCTTCTCCGTCTTCGCCCAGCCGGAGAAGAGCCGCCCGTGCTTCGCGCCGAGCCGGGCGACGTATTTCTTCATCGTCCCCCAGCTGGCGTAGTCGCGGTCGAGCGTCTCGCAACCTATCGACCAGGAGTTCGCCTTGATGTCCTTTGCCCCGCATGTCGCAAGCAAGCCGATCTGCCTAAGCCCCGGATCGAGCTCGTTCAGCCGCTTCCACGTCACACTCTTGCCCGTGGGAGCATCGAATGTCTCCAGACGGCCCGGAGCGGCGGACAGGACGCCCGCGCTCCAGACCGACAGAACGCAAACGATTGCAAACCTATTCATAACGATTGCAAACCTATTCATTTGGACTTACCTGAATATTATTATGAGCCCCGGCGGCACTGCAAGGATTTTCTTTTTGTCTTCGGAGAGTTTCAGGCGCCAACCGCTGCACACGTCGCCAGCGAGCGTCGGGAGTCCTTCTAGTGTGGCGTTGCTGCCATCTGCCACCTCGGCAAATACATACTTCGCGCCGCTGGGCCTGTTGTTGAACTTGAGCGTACAACCGGAGAATGTCACCTTGCCAGAGCCGGTCACTGTAATCGACCCTCCATCCGTGACGTTGAACGTGCAGTTTGTCACGGTCTGGTTGTACGTTTCCGTTGCGAGCGTCAAACCGCCCGCCTTCAGCTGGATGTTCGCGAGGTCTTTGAGGATCGTATCCGCCTTGCGCGCTTGCAGCGTGCCGCCGTCGAACTCGACAAGCACAGCCGTCCCTTGGTATTTCTTAACGTGGTTGGCGATGAGCGTGCCGCCGTCGCGCAGGATAAGCGTCCCCTTTCCATTCGAATTGAAGCCAAGGTTCACGTTGCCACGGATTGTCACGACGCCCGAGCCGCTGATGTCGAGAATGCCGGTGCCGTCGTTGCCGATCATGATGCCCGTGTTCGTCGTCTCGAACGTTCCGCCGGAGATGTTGTATCTGCCGGTGTTGGATGCCGTGAATCCAAAATAGGGGAGCGTGTTGTTGCCATTATCACTCGCCATCTTGACCGAACCGCCGGTCTGGTTGAAGAAGTTTGTGGCGGTGTTGGAGGCGGTGCCGATCTTGAAATGCTTGTTGAACACGACTTCGCCGCCGGACATCTCGACCGTGCCCGCCTTCGCCGCGCCGACTCGCGTCTCGCCTTTCGCGTTCACCTTGCCGCCTGTGATTGTCAGCGTGCCGACGCCATTCATGCCGACGCACAACGCCCCGACCGTCTCAAGCTCGCCGGTTCCGGACAGCGTCAGGCTGCCCGTTCTGTTGTGGCCGATGTTCAGCGTGTTGGTTACCGAGAACAATCCGCCCGACAGTTCATATTCTCCCTTGGCGCCTATGCCGATTTGTGCAATCTTTACGGCATTCGTGCCGCCAGTCTGGATGTATTTGGCCTCTGAACTCCCGCCGACGTTCAATGTGTTGGCATATACAGTGCCGCCGCTCTGATCGGCTTGCGCGTAATAGCCCGCACCGCCGGACTCGTTGCCCATGTTGAATGTAGTGCTCACATTGAGTTTTCCGTTTTCGGAGATTTCAAGATAGCCGTATGTCTTGCTGGAGGATGCGTCGGGTCCTTTTGACGCCAGCCGGAGATTTACCGCAGTCACCTCGCCGTCGCCCGCGATGACAAGTTTGCCTGTCGTGCCGTGGATGCCGACAAACGCGCTGCCGGTCGTCGCCTTCAG
This sequence comes from Kiritimatiellia bacterium, assembly GCA_017520845.1. Classification (GTDB taxonomy): domain Bacteria; phylum Verrucomicrobiota; class Kiritimatiellia; order RFP12; family UBA1067; genus UBA1067. Next base: position 13,711 of record JAFXEU010000034.1, read on the forward strand.
CGTCCCGTTGGAGATGATGTATGTGCCTGGACAGTTGTCGAGCCGCCCGATGCGCAGTCCGTCGTTGCCGGAGACGGTGAGTGTACCGTTCGTCTGGATTATAAAACCCTCATCGTGCGTCTGCACCGTGGAGCCGTGGCCGCCGATGACGAGAATGGAGTATTGCGTCTCTCCGGCCGGCACGATGGCAGGCTTGGCGGCATTCGCGTGGACGATTGCCGTATCAGATGAGCCGGGAGTAGTGTCGCCCGACCAGTTTTCGCGGGTACTCATCAGGTCGTCGGCACCGCCGCCGTCCCATGTCCGTTCCGCCGCTGAAGCAACCAATGCGCAGCAGCACGCGGCCGCCGCGAGAATCGATTTGTGCTTCATGGTTTTCATGGTTTTGATCCTTTCGGGTGTTTGTACTGTTATTGAAAGATGTCAAAGGTTTTCAGATAGTCTATGCTGGCCTTCAAGCCGTCCACGCCGCGCCGCAGACAACCGCAAACGCCAAAATCTGAATCGTTCTTTTCATGTTATTTCATCTCCCCGGTAGCTTCTTTTAGATTCATCCGCGCCGCCGCGATGGAAGCCGGCGGCAGCGTGATTTCAACAAAACCGTCCGCTGCGGCAACCTCCAGCGGACGCCTTGCGTATCTCGAGCCCGAAGACAGCCCTGTCGGAACGAGCAGCTCGCCACTGCACATTGCCGCTTGGCCGCCTGTCGGGATCCTGAATGTGTGGGGCCGCACGGTCGAAAAGTTGTACATCGTCACGTAGCGCGAGCCGTCGGAATGGTCTGTGACGAAAGCGTCCTGGTCGTCCTGGACGGACGGAATGCCTCCCACGTGTCCCTTCCAAAGCCTCATCGCCTCGCCGGCTGACGACAGGTGGCTCTCAAAGGGCGAAACGACTATCGCCTTCTCGTTGATTGCCTGGAAGTAGCAGACAAGCCCAATTCCGAGCCGCTCCCAGTCGCGCATCAGGCGCGTGAGGAACTTGGCCGTGTAGAGTCCCTCGATGATGCCCTCTTCATGATACCACGTCTCCCAAATATTCCATTCGTCGCAGGATATGGCGATTTCGCGGGGCAGTTTCGCGCGAAAATCCCCGAGACGGTCTATCGCCTTGTCCGCGCACTTCGAGACGCTGGCGTAGAATGCGGCCGTGCGCTCCGGCGTGGAGAAATCGAACACGCCCGGATGTTCGTAGCGATGGTAGGAGCAGATTTGCGACACGTCGGCGAGTTTCGTCGCCGCGCCATCGATCCACTTCTTCCCTCCCCACGGATAGAGCCCCGACTGCACGAGCGTGATGGAGGGATCCTCCCTGAGCATCGCCTCGGCGTGCGGGCGCACCATCTTGACGTAGCCCTCCGGCCCCTTCGGACCTTCCATGTGGCCGTAGCCCATTTCGTTGCCGAGCGACCACATCTTCACCCGCCCCTTGCACGCCTTGAGCCAATCGACCGACGACTCCGGCGTTTCCCAGACGGCGTTGATGGTGAAAATGGGCTTCGCGCCGATGCGCTCGCACAGGGCGATGACGTCCTCCATGCCGATGTCGTTGGAATCGTAGCCGAACGAATACGGCTGCGTCTCGATTTCAGTGTAGGACTGGAGCGGCGCACGCTCGTCCCTGTCGGCGATAAGAGAGTCGCGCCAGCGGTATTCGCCCGCGAAGTTCCCGCCGGGCCAGCGGATGTAGGAGGCACCAATTTCCTGCAGATGCCTGACGACATCCGCCCTCATGCCGCGGAAATTGTCGTCCGGCATGACCGACACCGCGCCGACGACACCGTACTGCCGCCCTTTGACGCAAATCGAAACCTCGGCCTCGCAGTCCTGTTCCGGCGTGAAGGAGAACTCGATCCGGACAAACTCTTTCGGCGACTTCGTGCGCACCGCCGCCTCGTGTTCCGCAATGTTTCTGCCGCCGGACGCGACGCGGAGGACGAACGTCATGTCTTCGTCGTGCAAGGAACTTGCCCGGATGCGGAAAGTGTGCGAAACGCCTCCGCGCAAGCCAATGCCTCGCTGGACAATTCCAGCCTCGCCGGCCTCGTCCAGCGAACCAATCAACTGCGAGTGGATTTCGTTCATGCGAAACATTTTCGACTTCGCCGCGTGGCGCGTGCAGCCATAGTCTGGCATTTGATAGACCGCCTTCGCGCCGCACGCCTCCCACATCGCAGCCACCCCAACAGGCGAGGGTTTTCCGGCGAACTTCCGGTTGCGCACCAATTCCGCAGAAAGCCCGCCCTGCACCGCCGAACGCGTATGCTCGATGTTCTGTCCGAACAATTCCGCCGGAACCGCCGCCGCGAATACGCCGGACGTGTTGGCCGCAAAGACAGCAAAGATCGCCAATGTTTTCTTCATAGCGCATCAATCTCCGTATTGTTGAATTTGAATCCTGCCGCATGGCGCATGACGAAACCCTGTCCGTCCTTGCGGTCCCACGCAATCGTTTTCTCATCGCCGACCCATATTATAGCATATCGCGCCGACTGATGAGACTCCATTCGCGAAGACATAAGCATCCTATTTGCGAAATTCGGGGGGAGTCGTCTTGAGGTCTGTCCCCGCGAATCATCGCCAAACTCGTCGTAAAAAGTGTAGCATTGGCGTTAAAACTCGTCTGGAAAAATGTAGAACCAGCATTGAAACTCGTCAGGAAAAATGTTATACTCTTACCCGAACTCAACAAGGGAAGCGTGAAATGGAGCGGAAAATCTACAAAAGCCTCTTGAAATGGAAGCATTCTAATCTGCGTAAGCCGCTCATCCTGCGCGGCGCAAGGCAGGTCGGAAAGACATGGCTTTTGAAGGAATTCGGCAGACGCGAATACAAGTCTTTCGTCTATGTGAACTGCGACAAGGATGCGTTCGCCGCCGACCTCTTCAGGGATTATGACGTGAAGAGGATTCTTCTTGCAATCGAGGCGCATACGGGCGTCAAGGTGCGCGAAGGCGAAACCCTTGTCGTTTTCGACGAGCTTCAGGAAACTCCGCGCGGAATCGGCGCACTGAAGTATTTCTGCGAGGACGCCCCTGATATCCACGTCGCGGCGGCAGGCTCGCTCCTGGGAATAACGCTTCATGCCGGCACATCCTTCCCTGTCGGAAAGGTGGACGAATTGACGCTGCGTCCGCTCGACTTCTGTGAATTCCTTGCCGGGACAGGCGACGCCCCGCTGGCGAAACTTCTCACGGACGGTGAACCGTCTGCCATCGACACGATGCGAGAGCCGCTTATTGAACGGCTTCGACGGTTTTTCTTCGTCGGCGGAATGCCTGAAGTCGTTTCGGCGTTCGCGGCGGAATGCAGTCTCGCCGAAGTGCGACGGCTCCAGCGCGCAATCGTCGACTCCTATCAGCAGGACATCTCCAAGCACGCGCCCGCCAATGAAGTGCCGCGCATCAATCTCGTCTGGCGATCCCTCATATCGCAACTCGCCAAGGAAAACAGAAAATTTGTCTATGGCGCGGTCAAGCACGGCGGACGCGCCAAAGAATTCGAGACGGCCATACAATGGCTCGTCGACGCGGGAACCGTCAACCGCGTCACACGGGTGAACAAGCCCGTCGCGCCGCTTGCATTCTACGAAAACTTCAATGCGTTCAAGCTCTTTCCGCTCGACTGCGGGCTGATGGGCGCGATGGCCGATACGCCCGCCGCGTCCATTCTCGCCGGCAATGCCGGATTTGATGAATACAAGGGCGCGTTCACAGAGGCATTTGTCCTGTCCGAAATGCTTGCCGCCCGGGATTCGCGCGTATTCTACTTCAGCGCTTCCGATTCGACGGTGGAAATCGACTTTATCGTCCAGAATGGCACAGCCGTCGTCCCGGTGGAAGTCAAGGCGGCGGAAAACCTCCAGTCCAAATCCCTGCGGACGTTCGTCACGGCCCATGAAGGTCTCAGGGGCGTACGCTTCTCCCTCTCACCGCATAGAGACCAGGGCTGGATGGAGAATGTTCCTCTCTACGCAGTGAGCAGATTCTTCAGCGACAACAGCGAAACGGGGGAATGACGGGCCGCGCGCCCCGTTTCCGTGTTCCCTGTCGTATGCGGGGACAGCCGCGCAAGCGCGCTATTTCGCGGCTTCACGCCAGCCGGACATCGTCTGGCCGGTCTGTGCCTTGAAGAACTTGCGGAGCGAATTCGGATTCTCGAAGCCGCAGAAGTCGGAAATCGCCTTGAGCGGCAGCGTCCCCTCGCGCAGCAGGTCCTTCGCGCGCGCCAGCTGGATCGCGTGCATCTCTTCGAGAACCGAATGGCCGGTGGCCTTCCTGAAGCGCATCTCGGCCTGACGCCGCGAACATGGGAAACGCTCCAGCACGCGCGCCGCCGTGAGCCCCGCGCACGCCTCCCGCCGGATGAGGTCGAGCGCGTCCGCGACAGCCGGATCGTGCGCGCGCAGCCGGCGCGTCGACGCGCGCGGCACCACGGCGAGCGGACCGAACGTCCGGCGGCGCGCGCCTCGGAACTTCTCGCGGTCCCTGAGCCGCGCGGCGAGGAGGAGCGCGGCCAGTTCGCCGCCGCGCCGGAAATCCGGCTTGATCGAGCTGAGTGTCGGCCGGGTGTGCTCGCAGATGTCGCGCGCGTCATCCACCCCGATGACGATCAGCTCGTCCGGAACCTTGACCTGCGCGAAGACCGCCGCCGACAAAACCTCCGCAGCGACGCCGTCGTTGGCCGCGAAGAGCGCGCAGGGCTTGGGCAGCGCCGCGACAAACGCACGCAGCTCGCGCGTGTAGCGGGTGGGGTCCGCGGGCGACGGCCGCCCGGTGAACACGCGGCAGCCGCGTCCGTTCAGCGACAGCGCCGAGACAAAGCCGCGCTCGCGCGCCGCACTCCAGAACCGCGGCTCCGGATACGGCACGAAGGCGAAGGCCGTCGCGTCGGTGCGCAGGAGCTCGCGCGCGGCCATCTGCGCGGTCGCCGCGGAATCGTGCGTGACGCAGAAGGCGTTCCGGGGCAGACATGACGGATCGTGGTCGAAGAACACGACCGGCAGACCGCCGAAGACGGCCGGCGCGACCGCCGCCGCCGTGCCGCCGCATTCGACAATCGCACCGACCGGGTGCCAGAATTCGACCAGCGCCGCGATCCGCTTCGCCGACGGCAGACCGGGAACGGTCTGCACCAGCCAGCCGCATTTCGCGGCGACATCCTGGACGCCGCCGAGCTTTTCCGCCGCATTTGTCTTGAACTGTGACTGAAAGTAGAGAATCGTCTCCATGCGCATTAGTCTATCATATTCGCAAACAGGATGCAATGTAAATCGCAAACGGAATTACAACCAGCCGTGCCGTCTGCTATAATATGCAGTGTTCCACTCATTACGACAAGTCTGACAATCACGACAAGGAAGATTATGGGCAGGTTTGACGGCAAGGTCGTCCTGGTGACGGGCGGCAACAGAAACACGGGACTCGATCTCGTCGAGCGGTTCGCCCGCGACGGGGCGAAGGTCTACATGTGCGGGTTGAGCGAAGCCTCCACCGCCAAGGGAGCCGCCGAGATCAAGGCGCGCGGGCTGGACGGCGTAATTTCGCAGGCGTGCGACATCTCCGATGCCGCGCAGGTCGCGGCGCTGTTCGACACGATCGAACGCGACGCGGGGCGGCTGGACATCCTCATCAACAACGCCGCGAACCAGGGGCTCGGCCACGGCGGGCCGCTGGAGATGGATGCCGAAAGATTCTGGGACGTTCTCAAGACGAATGTCGTCGGCGGCTTCCGCATGACGCAGACGGCGTGCAACCGCTTCTTCATGAAGCAGGAATCGCGCGGCGTCGTCGTCTTCCTCTCGTCCAACACCGCCATGCGCGCGATCCGCCACCGCACCGCCTACTGCGCCTCCAAGGGCGCGATCAACTCCATGGTGCGCGCGCTCGCGCTCGACCTCGCGCCGCTCGGCATCCGAGTCAACTGCTGCGCGCCGGGCTACATCTACACCGAACGCTGGCTCACGCTCGATCCGGAAAAGGCCGCACGCCGCCGCCTCAACTGTCCGCTCCGGCACGAGGCGAAAGGCGCCGACATCGCGAACGTCGTCGCGTTCCTCGCCTCGGACGATTCCGCGAACATGACGGGCGAGATCGTCACGTGCGACGCGGGCTGCTCGTGCCAGCACATGCCGGAGGACGTGGATGTCTAAGCATTACAAATGGCTGCTCATCGGAATGCTCAGCTGCGCGTTCTTCTTCCATCAGGCGGATCGGGCGCTCTTCGGGCTGCTGACCATTCCGATTCAGGACGAACTGAATCTCACGGACGTTCAGATCGGGTGGATCAACACGACGCTGTCGTGGACGCTCGCGGCAATGACGGTCGTCGCGGGCTTTCTGGGCGACCGCTTCTCGCGCAAGCGGATCATCACACTGTCGCTGATCGCCTGGTCGCTCATGACCGTGTGCATGGGCTTTATCGGCGGATTCCTCGGAGCGCTCTTCTTCCGCTCGATCGCGACCGGCGTCGGCGAGAGCTTCTACGCCCCGAGCGCCTACGCGCTCATCGCCGTTCACCACAAGGAGACACGTTCCGTCGCGCTCTCCATCCACCAGGCGGCGCTCTATGTGGGGCTCATGGTTTCGGGGCTGATCGTCGCGCGGGCGCTCGGACTGCTCGGCACGTGGCGCAACGTCTTCATCGCGTTCGGCGCGGCCGGCTGCGCGCTGGGGATCTTCTTCATCTGGGGTCTGAAGGACAATGACTCGCGCAGAGACGCAGAGACGCCGAGAGAGGCAACGCGCCGCGCCTCTGCGCCGCCACGCGACAAGACGTCTCTCACGGCAGGCTTGAAGGCCTACTTCTGCAACCCGTCTGCGCTGTGCGCCACGGCGGGGTTCGTCGCCATCGTCTTCGTCAACAACGCTTATCTCTTCTGGGCGCCGAAGTTCGCGGCCGAGAAATTCGCGATCGGCGTGGGCGAGGCCGGCAAGGGCGTGATGCTCGGACACCACCTTTTCGCGTTTGCGGCGATTCTCGCGGGCGGCATCATCACCGACCGTTTCGTGGCGAAGATGCCGCGCTTCCGACTCGGCTTCCAGGCGGCAGCCCTTCTCTGCGGCGCACCCGCGCTGCTGTGGATCGGCCGCGCGCCGTCCTTCACCGCGCTTCTGATCGCCGCGAGCGTCTACGGCGTCTTTCGCGGCTTCTTCGAGGTCAACACGCACGCATCGCTCTTCGATGTCGTCGCGCCGCAGCACCGCTCGACGGCGGTCGGGCTGCTCAACATGATCGCCTTTTTCTTCGGCGGGCTCTCCGGCGTGGCGATGGGGGCGCTGTCGCACAGCCGGGGCGTGCACGGCTTCGAGATCGGCTTCGGCATCATGGCGGGCACCTACGCGCTCGGCGCGGCGCTTCTGGCGTTCAGCTTCTTCTTCACGTTCAACAAAGATCGAATCGCGGAATAATCCTGTCAATCCTGTCTACAACGGCCATGAAAATCAAATCGATCAAGACATTCGCAATCGACTGCTTCCGGACGAACTGGGTGTTCGTCAAGGTGATGACCGACGAGGGCCTCTCCGGCATCGGCGAGGGCACGCTCGAATACAAGGAAAACGCCCTTCTCGGCGCGCTGGCCGACCTGGAGCACGCACTTGTCGGGAAAGATCCGTTCGACACCGAATGGATCTTCCACGAGAACTACCGCGACGCCTACTGGCGCGGCGGGGCGGTGCTCATGAGCGCGCTTTCGGCGGTTGACATGGCGCTGTGGGACATCAAGGGAAAGGCGCTCGGCCTTCCCGTCTGGAAGCTCCTCGGCGGCAAGTGCCGCGACGGCGTTCCCTGCTATGCCAACTGCTGGTTTTCGGGCGCGAAGGAGCCGGAGGAATTCGCCGCGAAGGCCGAGGCCGCAGTCACCGCCGGATTTCGCGGGCTCAAGTGGGACCCGTTCGGCAAGAACTACCGGCAGCTGCCGCCGGAAGACTTCAAGAAGGCGCTCCGGTGCGTCGCGGCGGTGAAGGCCGCAACGGAGGGCAAGGCCGAAATCCTGATCGAATGTCACGGACGCTTCGACGTGCCGACCGCGCTCCGCGTCTGTCACGCGCTGGAGGAGTTTTCGCCGTACTGGGTGGAAGAGCCCGTCATCCCGGACACGCTGCGCGCCCTGGCCGACGTCCGTTCGCGCGTGCGCGTGCCGATCGCGTGCGGCGAACGCCTCTACACGACGCAGCAGATCCTCGACGCGATCGAACTGCGCGCGTGCGACTACCTGCAGCCCGATTCGTCGCACGCGGGCGGACTGACCGGCATGAAGCAGATCGCCGCCCTTTGCGACGCACACCACATCCCCTTCTGCGCGCACAATCCGTCCGGCCCCGTGGCGAACGCCGTCACGCTGGCGCTCGGCGTCTCGACGCCCGGCTACTGCATCCACGAGACGCTGTTCGACGACGTGCCGTGGCGCAAGGACGTGATCGACGAGGACGTGCGCTTCGCGGACGGCCTCATGTATCCCTCGGACCGCCCCGGCCTCGGCATCGAGCTGAACGAAGAGGCTGCCGCCGCGCATCCGAAGGCCGACCACTGGCTCCGGCACTACGTCGGCACGCTGACCAACATCCGGCCGCCGGACAGCGTGAAGTATTACCACGGCTAAACCATGACGGGACTTCTGGCCATGACAATTTTTCTCGGCTCCTACACGGACGATACGCACCCGAACGGACTGAAGACAATCGAGCTGGATGAAGCATCCGGCGCGATGGTCGTCGTCGCCGACTATCCCGTCTTGAACGCACTCTATCAGGCGCTTTCGCCGGACGGGAAGTGGCTCTATACCTGCACGGGCGAAGGGCTTGCCGCGTTCGCCATCGGCGCAGACGCGTCGTTGACGCGCCGCGACGCGGTAGCGCTCGGCACTTGCGTCTGCCACGTTGCCGCGCGGACGGACCGCGTCGTCTTCGCCGACTATCTCGGCAGCTTCGCGGGCTCTGTCGCGGTTGCGGACGGCACGTTCGGCGAACCCGTCATCCACCGGCACAGCGGCAGCGGGACGAATCTCCCGCGCCAGAACGCCGCGCACTGCCATCAATCGTGCTCGCTGCCCGATGGTTCGGGCTATGTCGTCTGCGATTTGGGGCTGGATGAACTTGTCGAATATCCAAGCGGACGCCGGTTCAAGACATCGCCCGCCGGCGCGGGGCCGCGCCACCTCCTCTTCCACCCGAACGGGCGTCTCGCCTTTCTCGTCTCGGAGCTCGGCAATCTCGTCTCATCGCTCGCGTGGAATCCGGTCGACGGCTTCCGTCTTCTCGATCTACTGCCAACGCTGGAGCGGGCGGCGCTCCCCGTCGGCTCCGTGATCGGCACGACCGGCACGGATCTCGCCGCCGCGATCCGCTTCACGCCCGACGGGAAGCGCCTCGTCGTCTCGAACCGCGGGGAAAATTCGCTTGTCGTCTACGACTTCGACGAATCGACGGGCAAACTCGCATTCAAATCGCGCTCGCTCCTTCCTGGTTCGTGGCCGCGCGATTTCATTTTCGTCACCGACACGCTCGCACTCGTCGCGCTGGAGCGCTCGGGTGAAGTCATCTCGCTCCGCTACGACCCGGCAGCCGGCGCCTTCACGCCACTCGCCACCCTTGGCGGCCTCTTCCGCCCCGTCGCGCTGACCACCCGCCCGACCTTGGCATAGTTCACGAAATCTTGCGCTCGGGTCGTACGTCTTCGCCTCGTTTCAAAAAAGTGGGATAAGGGTGAACTTAAAAAACTCACTTGCCGCGGGAAAGAGCAAGACGTATGACCGTCTCGACATCTGATACGGAAGGATTCTCCTGAACGACCTGTGTTACCATCTTGTTTGCGGTCTCTTCGTTGAATCCGAGCGCCGAAAGAGCGAGAATCGCGTCGCGAAGCATCGGAGCTTTAACGTCGTCTTTGGAAGAACGCGAAGTCGCGGCGAGCGCTTCGATGGCGTTGACCTTGTCTTTAAGTTCGACACATATCTTTTCGGCGGTTTTTTTACCGACGCCTTTTATCGCGGAAATGCGTTTAGCGTTCCCGCTCGCGATCGCGAGAGACAGCTCCCCGATGGAGGATCCAGACAGGATCGCGATTGCGATCTTGGGTCCGACTCCGCTCACCTGGGTCAATTTAAGAAACATCTCGCGCTCAGGCGCCGTCGCGAATCCGAAAAGCGTTTCGTCGTCTTCGCGGACGCAGTGCCACGCGAGAAGCTTAACCTCTTCGCCTTCGCGGGGAAGTTTGTCAAACGTCGAAACCGGTATAAAAAGTTCATAGCCCACGCCGGCCGCCTCGACAATGACGCGGTCGAAAGACTTTTCAGCCAATATTCCTTTTACGTAGGCTATCATTCAGCGCCCGATTCTTTTATTCGAAAAAAATCGAATTTGTGCGTTTGCAGAGCTGAATCGGAACGCCCCACGGATCGCGGAGGATCGCCATGTGGAACTGGGGATTATCAAGACTGAGCTGCTCAATCTTCGCGCCGGCCTCGACGAGTCTGTCGGCATCGCGCTTCACGTCCTCCGAAACGAACGCGACGTGAAGAGTCATCGAATTCATCTTTGCGTAATCGGGAGCTTCGGGCGTCTCGCCGGTACGGTATATCTCAAGACCCATAATTCCGGAATCGTCGAGAATAAAAGCGCTGCCGGGTTTCGAGCGGCGGAAACCGAGATTATGACACCACCAGTCGATAAACTTATCCGGATCTGAAACGTCTAATGCGATATGTTCGAGCTTCATGCTGGCACCTTTCAAAAAAACAAGCGCGACGCGGTCCATAAAGACCTCGCCGCGCTGATTGCCTAATCAGGTTTAATTAACCTTCCGCGGCGAGCGCGGCGTCAACCTCGTCGGTCGTCTCCATGTTGTTGTAGACGTCCTGAACGTCCTCGAGATCCTCGAGCATATCGACGAACTTCTGAACGGCCTTGGCGGTAGCGACATCGCTGACCATCGCGGGCTGGTTCGGAACGAGACCGACGTTGGAGTTCTCTTCGTCGACGACGATGCCGGCGGTTTTGACGGCTTCGAGAACGGCCGTAAAGTCGTTAGGCTGGCACTTGACGGTGAAGCCGCCGTCTTCGGAAAGAACGTCTTCGGCACCGGCTTCGAGAGCGACTTCCATAACCTTGTCTTCGGTAATGCCGTCGGCCGCGGGAATCATGATCTGACCCATGCGGTCGAAAAGGCGCGACGCGGCGCCCTGCTTGGCGAACTCAAGACCGTTCTTCTTGAAGACATTGCCGACTTCGGCCGCGGCGCGGTTCTTGTTGTCGGTAAGAACGTTGACGACGAAAGCGACGGCGCCCTTGATGCCCTCGTAGGAAGCGGGAACGAGAACCTCGGACTCGATTTCGCCCGTGCCCTTCTTGATGGCGCGCTCGATGTTGTCGTTAGGCATCTGCGCGGCCTTGGCCTTCGCGATAAGAGTACGAAGAGTGGGGTTGTTGGCGGGATCGCCGCCCTTCGCCTTTACGACGATGGTGATTTCTTTACCGAGTTTCGAGAAGATTTTACCTTTTCTCGCGTCCGCAGCGCCCTTAGCGCGCTTGATTGTCGCCCAGTGACTATGACCTGACATGTTTTAGACTCCGTTTCGCTTTTGTTGTTAAGTAATGAAATTAAGTGGCGTTATCAGACCTTATGGCGGTACGTGATGCGGCCCTTGCCCAAATCGTAAGGTGAAATCTCGACGGTGACCTTGTCTCCGATCGCGATCTTAATGAAAAACTTGCGCATCTTTCCGGAGATGTGCGCCAAAACTTCATGCCCGTTTTCGAGCTGAACTTTATACATCGTAGCGGGGAGAACTTTGGTTACGACTCCCGTTACTTCGATCGCCTGATCTTCTTCTTTAGCCATTCGATTTACCTTAATTATGTAAATAATGTCACATAGTTTACCAAATTTAGCCCTGAAAGGCAACTACATCAGCATCATTTATCGGTACGAATAACGCGATAGAATCCGCTGTCGCCGACTTTTGGGGCCTTGATCGTAACAGTATCGCCGGATGCGGGAGCTTCAAGCGCGGCTCCGGTCGAGTCGGCGGTGGAAGCGTCGCGACCGCTCTGTACGCGCATATAGCCTGGCAGATTCTCTATCGTCAGAACGACCTCGTCCCCTTCTATGCGCATCGCCTTGACGCGCGGCTGACGCGTGTCCCGGGGCGCGGCGGAATTGAGATTCGCGACCGCAGCACCTTCGGCTTTCGATGAAAGATTCGAAAACGAGATTTTAGCGGGAACGCGCCCGTAGCCGTTCACGAGTTTTACTTCGCCGTTCTCCACTCCGCGCGGCGTTACGACGCCTGACGCGGCAACAACGCGCGTGTCCATGACGAACACTTCGAACTTGCCGTAATTTACGGCCGCGGCACGGGAAATCTGGAACATAACCTTCGGACAGCGGCCGTCTTTCGCAAGCGGTGCGACAATCAAGATTTTATCTTTTTCGTCCAGCGCCTTACCGTCGGCGGAAAAGCCCTCGAATACGCCGTCATTAGTCCAAACGAGCGCGTACAATTCGCCGTCGAGGACCGTAGAGCCGTCGGCGTACTTATCGGGACCGACCGTCGAAAAAACAATCGCCGAGTCCTCTACGCTGTCTGCATAGAGACAGAGAAGCGAAACCGAAAACATTATCGAGAGTAGCTTTTTCATAACTTTAACATATCACTTTTCTTTAGATTTCAATTCACGGATTGTACGGAGAGTCTCTTGGACTTCTTTAGATTCAGGCAGAATTCTCAACGCTTTCACGGCATTCGTTTCTGCCTCGTCATAGCGGTCCATTCTGATCAGGACAACCGCGAGATTGTTGAGAATCGCAGGCTCGTCCGGAGAATTTTTTAAAGCGCGCTTCAAATACTCCTCGGCCTTCTCGTACCGGTGATTCATAAAATAATCCATGCCTAAAGCGAAATTGGCCGATACGTCATTTTCATCCTGAAGTATGATCTTTTTGGCATAACTGCCGGCCAGCTTGAAATCTGCGCGCCTGAGACTTATGTTAAGCCCTTCACGCGGCGTTAAGGTAAGAGTCGTGTTTTTCTGAAGAATTTCATCTCCGATGTCTTTTACTTTTTTATATTCGGGATTAGCCTCATCAAGACGCTCGGCCAGATTGTTTTCTTTTTCAGCCGCTGCGCCGTCTTTTGCGTAATTTGCTAAATATGCCCGAATAGCGCACATCCTGGACAGGCGCCATTGGATGCGCGACAAAGCTGAACGAAGTTTCAGAGACTCAACGTCTGAAATATCGCATTCTTCCCGGAATGAGAGAATTTCATCGGCCAATGAATAAGCGGCGTTTATTCCCTTTTGCGTATCGAAATCGTCCGATTCGCCGCTCTTGCCTAAAAAGCCTCCGCATCGGGGGAAATTCTTATTATTCATTCTCCAAAGCTCAAAACCGACCTGTACCGCAAGATTTGGAATCGTCGGCGAATCATTCAGCATCCATGTGCGCAGCGCATCAGCGGTCCCCGCATTCAATTCTGTGCTGTACTTATTTTCAACATCGACGCGTCTGCGGATAACGGCCTCGTATTTACCGTTGCCCGACATCAGCGAAAGCGTCTTTATGTCCTTCCCTTCGATAGCCGCCTTGAGCTCAATCAAAGCGTCTAGCGCGCCGTCGGTAATGAGAACGGGCTTATCTGAACACTCTCGAACGACGTTGGCGACATACTCGTCGACAATCGCCTTCGCCCGACTTTCTACGCGATTGATCCGTCCGACAACCACAACCAGAACCACCGACGAGACAATAAGCGGCATAAATACAAACCTGTAAACACGTCCAGATATCGCGAGCCTGCGTTTTATTTTTACGATCATCGGCACATCGGGATTTTCATCCCAGAAAAACTCTCTAGCCAAAGCGCGCGAATTGCGAAAATGAACATCGACGGCAAATACGCAGATCGCGGCAAAAACGACATAAGAAGTTCCTAGAATGCAAACCCCCAAAATGAAATCCGACGAAACGAGTTCAATATCCGAAATCCAGCGCCAGAACCACCATGATGAAAAAGGACTGGATTGAAGCAAGGCTAAAAGACCGAACACCAGGAACAAAAAGCTGTACCTGATATAAAGAAAAGTCTTAATATCCGTCGCCCGTCTTATACACGCGAAAGAAAAAACCACGAGAACTAAAACGGTAACGCCGGTGAAAGCCCAACCCAACGGACTAATCATCGAACAGACCAGAGCGCCATACCGTTTTGATATCCTTACAAGCTGCAAAAAGAACCCGCTCTGCGAATCATACGCGTTGTACGCGAAGAAAAACCGCATATTTAACGAAAGCGCGGCAATCCAGAAAACGACAAACGCAAAAAGCATCCATTTGATCAAAACCGACTGCATCAAAGGATTGGCTAGACGGTAATTTGTTATCTCATCTTCACGATAATAGCGAAAATGCAGATAGAGCGAAGATAAAAGAGGGATAATAAATCCTATCGGCGTCTCGGCGGACAACAACCCGGAGAAAACTCCCGTAAGAATAAAACAGGTCACGCTCATTCTACGGAAAGACCGGACGGCGAAAAAGACAGCGGAAAGAAAAAGCATCAGCGCCAGAGTCTCCGGGAGAAAAACTTCACCCAAGGACCAGACGGGAGACGAGAAAACAAATACCGCGCTTCCGAGAATCGGCAATATATATGTAATTACGCGGCCCCACCTGCGGGAATTTGCCGATGTTTGCAGACTTGCAGGCAAAAGCAGCGAAAAAAGTCTCGTCGATATAAACGCTGAAAACGCTAACGAAACTGGACCTGAAACGTAAAGGCATCGCATAGTCTTAACTATGCCGCAATGAGAATTTATGCACGAGATCAGACTGTGCCAGAGCAAAGGGAGCGGATTCTCCGGAGGTCTAAGACCGAACGCCACCGACAAGGAATCTGCGGACTCAACGGGAATATAATTTGTGTCGTTCAGAAAAAACGCGAACGCGCCTACGGCAAGCGCCCAGACGCAAGCTAAAAAAAGATCAAACCAGGTAGATTTACCTTGAGAAGTCATACGACAATTTGTTTACGGCGGCGCAATGCGAGAAGAGCTCCGCCTAAGAGAATAAGCAATCCGCCTGTCGGCTCGGGAACTACGGTAAACTCTGTCGGAGTCCAAGGGCGAGCATACGAAGGAGTCATACCTTCCCATTGAGCGATATGAAGTTGCTCATTAAGATACGTATATGAAGTCGGTTTAGACTCCATGGCTGTTCCCGTCCATGAGCCGCTCGACCAATTACCGAGCTCCAAAACATAACTGTAAGCATCACCCGCATAAGAGCCTAACGAGGCGTAATATCCGCCTGGAACTCCAACGCCCGCGCCTCCTTCGAAGGGGGTATTGTTACCGCCGGAAGTAACACCGATTATAGGCAAATAACCAGACGAGCCGTCTTTTCCTTCGTAACGGATACGAGCGCCATTGACACCTAACTCCGCCGCCGTATAGGTACTGCCGTCTGCGGCTGTTCCCGTAATGGAATCGGTCGACATAATCATCCAATATAGCAACTCGCCACCATCTGCCGCGCGGCAAATGTCAGCAAGAAATATGAACGACAATAACAAAATTTTCTTCATATAGTCTAAACTATTTTCACTCCTTGAAAGGCTTGGATGTCGGAAGCTTTAACTCAAAGCTTGACTCACCGCAACGATGATACCAAAAGCCATGACCCGCGGGTATTGATATATCATCCGTTAAATATGAACGATTATTCTCATCAACGAACCAGCCGAACCACTTTCCCTGATGTCTGAAAAGCTGAATCGGAGCTTCCTTTTCATTAATAATGCGAATCTGATCATACTCATGCGGTTTATCGCCCCAATCATAATCTTCATTGATCTTAACACTCTTAAGACTGGGATTAGGAATAAGCGTGCAAACAGGATTGCGTTCAGAACCCGCGGCAATCGTAAGAGTAATATCATCTGGTGAATACTGACCGATAATAAAGAACGGCTTATCAGTCGGATTAGAGCGCGTCACCCATGTTACGTTATTGCGCGAAAGCTGGTGATTATCAGGATCTTGAGGAGAGACGACTTCTCTTGCGGTCGCTGTAATTAAACCTTCCCACTTGTTTTCCTCAAAATTCCACGACCACCCCTGATAAACATGACCATTATTAGCGACTCTGACTAAATCATTGTTTTCTAACTGCTTAGTATGCAGATACTTGGAAACGGTAAGGGGCTCGCTCGAAAGCGTAGTCGCCTTGCGCGAAAGAGCGACAAAAGGCACAGCCGCCATCGTATTGGTAAACGAGCTCGCGACCTCAAGTACGCCGATTATATTAGTCGAAGGAATCTCATTAGTAACCGAAAGCGTATCATTAGGAACAATAAGCGTAGTTACGCGATAAAAGCCGCTCGCATTCTTGGACTTGCCGTCTTCACCTATAAGTTCAACGCTGAACTCAGGCTTATCCATAACCTCACCGACACGAACCCAGCCGTTGTCAGTAGACTTTTTCAAATCATAAAATACGCTGTACCCGGTATCGCCGCGATGACTCTTATTAGGCTCAGTCATAGAGACTTTTAACGTCGTAATATTCTCAGACTCTTCAACAGAGCTTACGAGAAGATGATCCGCGACAGTACCGGTAACGATATTCTCCCACTTGCGAAGCCCGTTGGCTTCGGGTGTGTCGAGAGTGGCGTTAACATTCTCTTGACTAAAACCAGCCGCTCTATTATAACCCAAACTACCTAGAAGCTGATCGACAACTGTAATCGGCAACTGACCGTTCGTCTTACGCTGCGTCGCTTCAAACACGGCCTTCGGGAATCTAAAGTACGCCTGCTCGATAGCGTTAGTCGTTTCAACGGCGCCAGACTTCCTGTAAGTTATATGAATAAGCTTAATAAGATCATACGACATAGCGTTCCAAATAAAGGCATCCTCTCGGCCATACGATATGGCGTTGCCGCCATTTGCGTCGTTTGAAGGCAATATTTGCGGCTGATTCTCTGGCATTTGATGATCTACAATCCCACCTTCTGCCGTATCGAAATAAACGACTCTCGGACCGATTTCCTCAAGAACGTTGCTCGTTTCGTTCGAAATCGCAGGAGCCGCGAGAACGCGCACATGGTAATTCATATTCGTATGGGCATTACGCACCCAATCGCCTGTCGAATAAGTAATTTTGTCAAGATCATCACTGTCTATAACTTCGCGAATCTCATTATCCACAGTCTCCAAAGGAACGAGCGTAACGTCTGCGACGCGCGATGTAAGATTAGTCTCCCACGCTAAACGCGCGACCATCCACGGATGAATTTCGCAATAATTGTCTATGACCACACAATTAGTCGCAATCCACGCCGGATCAGGCCTCGTGTGATATGATCCACCCTCTAAAACATAGGCGTTCTTGTAAGCTTCAGAATCATGCGCAATACCGCTTACAACATCACGATACCCAAAAACTTTACCAACGCGATTAGTGGAGCTGTCTCGAATAGTAACTTTACCGCCCGAAGCTACTTCAAGATTACATGTAATCGAATGGCCCTGAAGATCGAAGGTTACCTCAACACCATCAGGTACGCGGATATGTGAATCTCCATACGCCTCAGGATTCATAATAAAGCCGTCGTTAAACTCAATAAAGATTGGATATGACGGATCTGGTTCTCTTAAAATAGCAGCAACTGTCGTACGATCATGAGGAAGCTGATAAATCTTATGTCGCGTCCAAACAAGAGCGTTGCCGTTCATCCAGCCGCGATAACGGTTGTCCCCGTTCCAGAAAAACTGGCGCGACTCTTCGTGCGTCGAGGTAAAGTATTCCCAAACGCCGCCGAAACTCTTGTTCTTCAGCTCGTTTTCGATCTCCGTTTCTGTTTTACCGCGCAAATCGGGATATCTGACGCCTATCCAACCCTTATCAAACATAAGCCCCGACTTGTCACCCGAAAGTTTAAGACGGTTAGCGTATCTTTCATCAAGCTCAAAAGTGGAAACGTCGTCAAGAATTTCTGTGTAAGTCGGGTTATAGTTACTACCGCCAGTTCTCACTTTGCAGACATTATTCGAAACTACTACCGGGCCGATTACATGAAGCATAGGTCCTGTATCACCGAGATAAATACCACCGCCATAACATTCAACTCCCGTAGCGGACTCTTCGCCACAAACATTATTCGTTATATAACCGCCATACAAGAAAATATCACCGCGAAACGCAACACCGAGATGGTCTTCAGCCAAGCTTCGCGCGCCCGTTACCCGTATCGCTCCGCCCGAACCCTTAGCCGAGCAATTGGCGATTACGCCGCCGTTCATAATGATATTTCCTGAATCGCAGCAAATAGCTCCGCCATTACCATGAGCTGACTTATTGTGGCAATCCAGAATCTCAGCTCCGTCATTAATAATGATGCGAGATCCCTTTTTAGCGTGAATTACAGCATGATCGGCATCAGCCGTCGTCGTAACCGTAACATTCCGGATCGTTGTTCCGTTCTGCAGCTCAAGCCTCGCTATTTTATTGGTATCGGAAGATTCGTTAAGATAAAACAAGCCTTCGTTTCGACTAGCGTAGTTTTTGCCGTCAAAGACAATGTTTGTCAATGTAAGTTTATAATTAGGATCTATTTCAATCTGTCGCGCATTGGCTACAGAAATCGTATATCTGGATCCGTCTTTACTTCTAATCTTCAGATTTTTTCTTAAAGTGATATCGGACGTTAATTCGATATTCGCGGTAAGAATTATGTCATCACAGGATCTATACCTGGATCCGGTACCGCAATAATTGACAAAATCTCTCGCCTTGCTGATTTCTTTACTGTCGGCAAAGGCTGAAAATTGCGCTATAAGCGCTATCGCGAACACAAATCCAGTTTTATTTAAAAAGTATTTTTTCATCGTTCATCCCCCTCGCACGCCATAAGTTGTAAAGCGATCGGCGCGCCCCTTAATCGAACACCGTCCTTTGCGCTGTCCCACGTTACGCGATGCTCGCCCGCCTTGCGCAAATCCGGCTTCCAGCCGAGCCGTTGCTCTTCAAACTTACCTTGTTCATTTTTACCCGAATTCTTTACAAAACTCTTCAATTGCTTCGTTACATTAGTACCGTTTTCAGTATACGACGCGATAAACACCAAGCGGTAATCAACCGCGTCCTTCTCTGAAACCGAATAGTCGATATCAACCAGGTTATTCCACGGATAACGCTGACGGACACGAATGATCTTAGTCTCCACCGGTGAAAAAATCGGGGTAATGATAATATCAGATGTTACGGTAAATGAGAAAATATACTGCTGCTCTGAGCCGGCAATCTTTACGTCATTAATAATCCACCCGTCGAGATAGTGTGCACTATCCGGAATACCGTGAACCGTTACGACAGAATTCGAGCGATAGCTGTCGTTGTAAACGGTTACGCCCGAAACGCGGCCGCCCGTAAATTCACCGAGCTTAACAACAAAAAGCGTGATATCCTCGCGTTCTTCCTCTTTCTCGATAACCGACACTCCGCCCGCACCGATAAAGTTATTCTCAGTACGCGATGCACCGCCAAAACCTTCAGTAACCTTACAAGATTCAAGTTCATTATCTGGAGGAACGGTGACTTTCTCTCCAAGGGCGACAACTACGCCATTGGTTTCGAATGCCATATGAATATTCCAAGTCTCATCGAAAATTCCATTATATTCAAAATAAGTCGTTACGGAATTAGCAAAAATATAATGATTGGTCGGCTGTGAAAGCATTACAGGCGAGAGCGACCATGAATCGCCTTCCGTCTCCGTGCGGGAAACAAGCGGATGATCGAACGATGAGGTAACGCCGTCTGTACCCGTTGAACCCGCGGCGATAATGCCGGAATTCTGAACGCTTCCGAATATCCCTTCATACTCCTTCGTCGTTCCCGTCATATCGATCTGAGGCAAACCCGAAACCGCGTCATAAACCGAGTGCTGCATAGTTGAATGCACTTCCTCCGCCTCGCTGTAGCGGCCAAGACTCGACGAAACAACAGCTTCACCATCGTCATAACCGTTATACGCTAAAATCGAGTTTACGATATGAACGTGACTCGCGCCGCCGGCGTTGCCGATCGCGCCGCCCGCCATCGTACCATATTCTTCAGATGTAGTGATATTACCGGTAAAAGTTGAATTCATAACAAAGAGATCGCCGCCCTTACAGTTATTAATACCGCCACCGATTTCAGTAGACGCGTTATTGGCGACAACGCAGTTGTTAAGGAGCATAAGGCCCTGGTTTTCCGCGGCGCCTCCGCCGTGAGCTGGACCTAATGATTCATTCTCGGTAAGAGAACAAGAATCCATGACAAGCGTTCCGCCGTTAATATATTCGTCAGACGTACCGACACGCTCACTGAAATTAAGAATTCCTCCGCCATACCAGTTGGCATTACGGACAATATTGCAATTTACTAAAAGCGCGCGAGCGTTAGGACGATTTAAAAGAGCGGTCCCCGTTCTAAGCATATCGACGCCTTCCATATCAAGATAGCCGTAGTTATCGATACCGCCGACAGAAGGAGAATCCCCCACTGTACGAGTGCCCGTAAAGCCACCCATCAATGTTACGTGCTTTATAATAACCTTAGAACCAGCCTCAATTTTAAAGAGGTTATAAGTACTATATTCTCCTTCGGCCGGCTTTAAAATATAAGTTTGATCGCCCGTTCCGGCGATTCGAACACTACCGTCTTCAGGCAAAAACGGCTTTTCAACCTGAATTGTCTTATTTTTAGTACCTGTTGTTTGGCCATCCAATATGGCACCATCCTCAAGAGTGATGCATTCTTTTAAAATAATTGTCTCAATATCCGCACGAGCTAATAGATTCGTCAAATCGACATAATTATCAACATCTCTTGCTATATGTGTATTGTCGGAGTCAATAGTATACGCAAGTGCGGAAAAACTACATAAAACCGCTAATGTTACGCAATTTATGCGCAAAAATCGTGCGCTATACACGAAAAAATCAACTATTTTTCTCATTTGTTTATATTCGCTTTTTTAGATGGGCATGTATTATATCATTTTTTACTTAAAATGTTACCCCTCCCCTTTAACTTTTTTAGCCGCGATAACCGCGTAAAACCATATAAAATCAATCTAAAATATCATTAATAACCCATTCGCTTACTGCACACCAAAACCAACCACCGCATTTATGTAAAAGCGGTGGTAACCTCGCCCTCAAATCCGAACTTACGACCAACGCCAAAAATCAAACTTCCCCCTCATTTTCCTTAACTTTTCACACCATAGGGACAGGCCCCTCGCCCTCTTCAATTCGCCCGTTTACAACACTGTTCGTTTCACGATTCACAAGACCATTATACCATAAAAGTCATTCCATTCGTTCGCTGCGCTCACGAAGGAATATAAATTCACTATTGCAATACGACAAGATCGCTACCCTCGCATTTTTAAAAATGCGAAGGTAAATATCATCTTACGATAATATAAAACCTGCCATTCGATTGATTGACATTCAGACTTCTGAAACAATGCCCTTTGCCGCGAGATATAATTTTGAAATGCGTCCAAGCGCGTTTAAAAAACACCGTGCCGCGAGGAATTTGCGTCACCGCTTCATTTCCGTTCAGCTTTGCCCGCAATCGCTTTGAATCGCGCCCTGCAGGCATCCAAGCGTTCCATTTAAACTCGCTGTCGCCTGACGACTCGCCATAAATATACTTATTCCCGTTTTTTGGATCGACAATCTGCCATACACCGCATTCAGATCCGACAACAAGCTCCATTTCTTTCCGCGAAATATCACCGTCCAAATCAGCATCGGTTCCAAAAGCGACTTCAACGACATTACTTGAAGTAGAAAAAAGAGAAAGCGTAAACTCCATCTCGCTCATTTCAGGCGAAGTCGCCAAAACAACATTCGTCGATACCTCGCAATCTGAATGTCCAATCGGAGGCAAAGAGCCGACATTTAAAGTCGCAGCTAATAAAAGCGCGCCTGTCATTTACGCTCCTTTTTTTCGCGAAATGCCTTTATCCGCTTTACAGCATTTGTTGCATGTTGTCGATGAAAATCATGAGGATTCGTCTCTGCAATTTCTTCAAGAATCTTCATTCTTTCATCGCTATTTTCATACTGAGGATCAAGCGATA
>JAFXEU010000035.1 GCA_017520845.1 Kiritimatiellia bacterium
AAGTCACCTTCGAAAAATCGGCGTATTTGCCCTTTGCCACTTTCACCTCGAAAACAACGTTGGTATCGATGAAGAATTCGTTCATGTTGAGAAGCACATGCTCGGTAATCTCCATCTTTCCGCCCTTTACGTGCCACCTGTTACCGTGAGGGCGCGACTCCAGATCTATACCGAGGCGCACCGTCCCTCCCGGATGAATTATAAAGCGGGCGTTAAACGGATTGAGCCTGCCTTTAGACAAGTCAAGCGTTCCTCCGTCATGGACAACGGTCCAGCGCGGTTGGGCATCGCCCGCGCCGGGGAGATAGACGGAATCCTCTTCGAATCTCAGCACGCCTCCGGAATAAATATCAGTCCTTCCATGCCGCGGCATCATTCGGCCTGTAACCGAGAGCGTGCCGTTAGTCAATTTCATCGCGTACCCGTTCCACCCGGGCCACTCCCAGTTCTCGACCGTCTTTGTTCTCCCCTTGAGATCGAGAATGACATTCCCCTTCGGAAGATCTTCCGCAAGGGAACACAAACCCGCCGCCGCCGAGAGAAGGAACAGGACGAAACAGGCTTTCGGCTTTGTCGCGGAACGACCCATCATCGCACGATTATCATAAATCCCCGGCCGCGCGCGAGAATGAGCTGGACATGATCGCCGTCGCCCTCGATCTCTTCGGCCGTCGCCGTCCATCCCCACGCGACATGCGGAAGCGGCGCGCCTTTCCGGACTTTCCCCAAGACGATCTTATCGCCGAAAGCGAACGAGTCCCCCTCGGTCATCATCACCGGAGCGATCCGTCCGCCGTTGTTGAGGTAGGCGCCGACATTGAGCGTATCGTTCGCAAGCGTGCCGTCCGCGCCGCGCCAGACGCGGACGGGGAAATCGGCGGAAAGATCCAAACGCCCGAAATCAACGCTCGCCGCGCGCGCGCTCCCGTTCAGATTCGTGAGAGAGACGTTCCCGGCAACGACCGTTCCGGCCCAGTTTGCGCCATCGGCGAAGAAAAGGGAACAGGCGTTTTCCCCGTTGCACACGATCTTACCTTCGCAGGTATTCAGCGGACTTGTCACGGTAATCTCCATCGAATTTCCCGCAACCGCGTTTGAAACCACCACATCACCGTATCCCGCAAACTCGCCGGCAACAGATACGTTGCGATTCCACTGAAGCCAGGAACCCGTGTTGGACATCCCCTCATCCCGTCCGACAATGGAAAAGACACTCTCCTCCGCAATAACCGCCGCATCGAATCCTGCCAGTACGGCAGACGAATGATAACTGCCGTTCACCTCATAGAGTTTCGGTATGGTCCACTCTCCGGATCCAACCACATACAGTCCGGCGTTGCCGTTGCCCTCAATATGAAAACCTTTGACGCTTGCGCCGTTTTTGAGTGTCAGCGCAGGAATTTCCAATGCCGCTTCAGCATCCGGCTGAAAAGAAAATCTGGAATTTTCCCCATAAGACGCAAAATAAGAGTTCACGCCGTCGATTTCAATGGAGGCAAACCCTTCAAGACGTGCCGGCGATCCGTAGGTCGCGATATGGCCGATTCCATGCTGGCGCTGGAACGAGGCGCCGTTGATACAGCGGATCTTTGCCGCACTTCCCACATACACCCACTGGTTATAATAGAAATCGGTATCGTCAAAAATTATTTCGCACGGTTCATCAAGCGGGTTGTTGACGCCGATATTTGGGTCCGTATAATCATACCATCCTGAACAGGGGAAACTGCATTCGCGGAAATAATACGGTCTCAACTGTACGACGCGGCCGCCGACGTCGGGATAGACGTAATGCCCGGTGCAATGCGCTCTCTCGAACGACAGCGGATGAATCGTCGCCCCGGCGGCATAAAGGGCGAAATACGACGTTTCACCGTCAAGAGCATGACCGAAAACTATGCCGCCGACATTTTGCTCCGTTGTCGTAACCTTGCCGCATAAAACCATATCAAGGTTTTTAAGTTTTGCATCTGCCGCAAACTTAAGCGTTGCGTTAGTTGCGACCATGAAATAAGGAATCAAAACTTCCTCGCCGTCGAGCGAATATGCCGCATTCGGAGCGGAAGGCATCGTAACCTCAAGCAAAGGTTTCGTCTCATTGTCTCCAATCGCGAATTTTGCCTTAGGGGCAAGATTCAATTCCGGTATTGTAACCGATGCGAGAACGGCGAATGACGCCCCATCTTCAACGGTAACAGAGGAAGGCAGTGCAACCTCCGCTTCATCTAGAGTCAATTTCGTGCCATCTGCGTGAACGTACACGGCATCACCCGCGCCAGGCAATTCACCGCCCGCCCAATTTGAAGGCTTATTCCACGAGCCTACGCCGCAATATGTATATTTCGCCACATACAACGTCTTGTCGTCTCTTGCGAGGGGCACCGCACTTTCGTATCTGCCGCCGATGAACACCTTGGTCGACACGTTCTCCCCTATCGACACACCCGAGACATCATACTCGACATACGGCTTGAACGCTGCGATGCCTTCGGAAATTTCTATCGTTGAAGGCGCCTCATCTCCGAAAAGAATCGTGCCGGCGCCCGTCTTTACAAGTTTCGAGCCAGTTGAGACCTTAACGCCGCTAAGATCCAATACGCATCCCTGCTCAACATGCACTGTGGCGGCGCCTTCGCCCGTTGTCGAAAAATCGCCGGCCGCGACGACCGTTACGTTGACCGCGGAAAAAGCCGGGGCCTTGAATGTCAGGTTCTTGACTCCGTAAGGTGTGGTATCGTCCGATGTGGCGGGATCGTTACCTGTGAGAATGGGATCGGAAAAATCAATGGTGAAATCCTCTTCCCCAGTTTCCTTAAACGCAGCCTTGACACCTTTCACCCAAACGTACCCTTCGTCGTCTTTGCGAAGTTCTACAACAACACCTTTCATATAAGGCTTTTCGTAATGCTTGAATTGAACGCTAAGTTTCGAGTTTTCATCCATTTCGCGCACTTCGACCACCGCATACGGAATGTCCTTGTACGATGCCCCCCAATTTCTCCCGCCTATAAGTCCGGAAATATCCGTAATGTCTGAGATGCTGCCGGATGGATTCATCTTGCCAACCTGCACCTCGTCTTTCGTCACATATCCGGGAAGCGACAGCTCTACCATCGCTTGGCGGCTTCCCTCGATCGAAAGCATTGTTCCGGCCGCCAGCGAAAGTGTTGGGAGTTCGCGCTCGGCGTTCACCGTAAGCGTCGCGCCATTTGCAAGCGAGATGGAATTGAACGCAATGGTGTGCTCACCCATAATGGCTTTAGTCGATGCTCCGTTTATCGTTATGTCTTCTTCCGTCCCCGGAACGACACCGATCATCCAGCCGTCCCGATCCATAAGATCAGTTACAGTATCGCTCTCGAAGACAGCGTCCATTTCCCACGCGAGTCCGTCCGAAGTTTCGACAACGGTTCCCACCGATCCGAGCGACGACTGTATCTTCTCCTTCAGAATGTTCAGCACCTCCGGGTCGTCGGCTGAAATGAACGTTCTGTTGGCCGGCACCGTCTGCGGATCGATGGAGACCTTTGCTCCGGCCCCCAGTTCAAGACTCTCCACGACATAGCCCGCCGAGCGGATTTCAAGTTCCGCTCCGTCCGCGACCGTAAGTTTAATCTTCACGTCGGACAGGGGGCGCGACGTATCCGCTTCCGACCCGCGCCAATCCATATTGAAATTCTGTTCATGAAAATGAAGGTATTGGGACGCCCCCGGTTTTTGGGCGCGAAGCGCATTGTTGTGGCCCCACCCGCCGGAGGCGTCATACGCCCTCACCTCAAACAGATGCCAGCCTTCCGACAAGTTGACCGAAGCCGTCTTTTCATCCTGCCAATTGCCCGTCTGAAAAACCTTTTCCCGATCGATCCACAAAGCGATGCCGTCGTCGTAGATCCCTTTGAACGACCAGTCGCCCGCCTCCTCTTCCGCGACATGGAAGAAACCGCTGAAATAAACGCTCTTTCCGGAAAGAGAGACGCCGTCCGGCGCGACAGGAGAAGCCTTGCCGACGATTGACGCGATCGAATCGGCGCCTGTCGAGACCGCGTAGGTCGTCGTCGAGTCCCACGAGGCGCTGCCGGAATTGTATTTGAACTGAAACAGTTTCGGCACCATGCTTCCATGACTCACGTCAAGGGAGACGGCCGCGCGGCTCCCCTCCGCCACGTTGACGGCGATTCCCCCGCTCACATACGAACGGGCATTCGGACGGAACTGCACTTCACCGCCGTAAAGCGCGATCTCTCTCGACGCGAATCCTTTGCCGTCGATCGCCAACGTGCCGCTGCCTTTTTTGCTCACGTAAAGCGTCTGAACCTCCTCGCCGATCAAGGTGTAGTCTTTTTCTCCGTCAAAAACCGCTTCTTTCGCCTTGGGAGAATTTTCGACACGGATTTCCTCAATGTAATTTTCTTCCGTTCCGTCGAACATAACCGCTTCGCCGTCGGCAAACGGAACGATCGACGCGCCTTTCATCCATGCGGCATCGTCCTCATCCCATCTCGCGGTCGATTCCTGCGGCCGCCAATATAAATACGCCCCCTCCCGCAGATTCCCGACCGTCAAAACGACGGAACCGTCAGACCCGACGGCCGTCACGGACTCGACGGCAGGATCCGATTCGAATTCGTAATCGTCCGCGCCGAGAGCATTGCCCGCTTCAACGATCGTATACTCCCCCTTGGGCAGCAGATAGAGATTTGACAGTTTTATCCTTGCCTTCACCCCGTCGGCGACGGAAAGCGAAGAGATTTTCGAAATGGCGTGCGCCGAGGCCGAGATCTCGAGCTGTCCGCCGCCGAACGCGACATCCCGGACCGCAGGAACGGATGTCGTTAGTCGACCTTCATTCAGAACGAGCTTCCCGGGAAGAGCCTCCATCCGCAGCGCCCCTTTGCCGGTTTTTGTCATCACCGCACCTTCGGCGAAAGTGACGGAGGCCATGGACAACGTCTTCCCCTCGGCAACCGACACCTCGACCTGGGCGTTTTCCGTCACATTGACGTCGAAGGAGTCCGGGAAAACAAGATTTTCCGACGCGGTGAGCGTGCCGCCGTTCCAGGTGTAGACAAACGGACAGACAGACGAGAACGCGCCGCCGAAATTGACGCTGCCGGAATTGTGATTGATACGGACGGCTGATTTGTCGCCACCGATCACATTTAAACCGTTCGGAAAGTTGAGAGTTCCGCTGATGTCAAAAGAATCGTAATGATTTTCCTGCCACGTACCCGTCGAATACGACTTGGGGGCATAATTCAAAGTGCCGCCGTTTTCTACCGTCCAAAAGGTGTGGCGGGAATTTACAGCACCGTAGACATCAATCGTGCCACCGTCAACGACATTGACCATAGAGGGTCCAGCATCGCCGTTTGCGCCGTTGTATGACGCGCTCTCGGCGATCACAAGTCTCGCACCGTTATAGGCTTTGATGCGCTGATACGCCCCAGACCCCATTTGGATATTCAATGTCAGCGAAACGTCGCCGACGGCATTATCGGCTCTAAACACATGCAAATACGAGTAATAATCCGTAAACTTCCCGATGGAATAGGCACCATCCAATGATACATATGCGTTGCCTCGGAGATTATCCGCCGCCGTCGGCAGCGCCACCGCCATCGCCTGCGCCGTCCGGTTCGACCAATTCGACAAATCGCTCCAAGAAACCGGATTTTTCTCGTTTCCCGCTTTTACGAGACTATAATCATCGGCATATGCGCTTATGAAACAAGATGCGAAACTTATTGCTGCAAGCAGTAACGTTTTCATTCACTATCTCCATTCTAGTTCAAACCCCGCCAGCCAATTTCCAGTGCACCAAGTGCAATACGATCAGTGTCGAGGAATATACCTGTTTTTTGTTTTTTGATTATATCATAGAACGATTCGGTATGTAAAGTTGGCTTCAACACCCTTATCCCGCTTTTTCTGGGGTGATTTATCCCAGTTTTCAAAAAAGCCCAATAGAACCCTATGAAAATTTATTTTCACACCCCTTCTTTTTCAGCGACGCAAAGTAGCGCAGAGAAAAAGTGAAGTAATGTGAAAAACTGATTCAGAAGCGTTCAATTTTCAGTGAGCGCGGGCGAACGCCCCGCTCACTGACCGAGTACGGGGGGCGCGAGCGTCCCCGCAAGCCGCTCATCAGCGCTCCTCGATCTTCGCCTTGAAGAAGGTGTTGACAGCAGAACCGTCAACCTTCGGGAACGCTGCGGTCGCGGTGTCACCTTCAGAGAAGTTGCTGTCGGAGACGGTTGCTGACGAA
>JAFXEU010000036.1 GCA_017520845.1 Kiritimatiellia bacterium
CCGCCGCCGCCGCCGCCCGCGACGACGAGAAATTCGACAACTCCCGCCTCGCGCACGGGTACGCGGATATTGTCGCCGGGAGCGAACTTGTGAATCCTGTCGCCGACTTTTATGACGATAACGCCGTCACCGCCGCGACCGCCGGAGCCCTTCGGGGAATGACCCGCGCCGCCGCCGTCGCCGAAACCGTCGCGACCGTCGGCACCGTTGTCGGAAACGCGCGATCCGCGGTCTTTGCAGTCGCCGCCGTCGCCGCCCTTGGCGTAGACGAGATTCTCGCCGGTAATCGCGCACTCGCGACCAGGACCGCCGGAACGCGGCCCCTCAGCCTTACCCTTAGTCTGACCATAAAGGCCGGGCCCGCCAGCACCGCCGCCGGAGCCGCCGGTACCGGGGCCGAAGCCGTCGGAGCCGCCGCCGATATGACCGTAGCGCGTGTCGATTACCGTTTTGTCAAGCTTGGCGACAACGGCCTCGCCGACCTGAGGATCGTTTTCGACTACAAGATCGAACTTTCCTCTGAGCATCGGAGCTTCATGGGCGACGCCGAGATTCGCCGGACGCGCGGCGTTTGAAATGAAGGAGTTTTTGGCAGTACATTCGAAAACCTTTTCATACTTGCGGCCCGCGAGCCCCTGCTGGAAGTGGCGGACGATCTTCGCGCTTTCCATCTTCTCGGAAGAAACGATGTAGCAAGGCGACGAGCCGATGTCGATTTCGCCGTTTTTGGCGAGAGCCGATTCGTGGCCCCAGATGTCGTAGACCTTGATATCGGCGCTCGGGGGGAACTTGACCTTCGCTGTCGCGCCGAACTGAGGCGTCCAGAGCGCGTACGCGTAATCGGGCGTCTTGCGGTTGCGGCGGAACTCGGCGATGTACGAGCAGTTCTCGCCGGAATCGACCATGCGAAGGAACTTCGGGCAATCGAGAATGCGCGTCAGAACAGCAAGCGCCGTGAACATTCTCTTAGGATAGGAGAACGGATAGAACTTGCACTGACCGCCCGCGCCCCAATTGGTGTCGTAATACGCGTCGTTGGCGTCTTCGAGGTGGCCGGTCGAAATGATATCGCACCCCCAGACGAGGCAGATAAGGTAATCGCGTACGGAGAAATCGGTAATCTGCATGATCTTGTCGCGCGGCCACGAGCGCTGAACCGTGCGTTCGGGGCGGAAAACGAATTCGTTGCACGCGTTGACCGTAACGTTCGAATAGCCGAAAACGCGGCCCG
Source organism: Kiritimatiellia bacterium (assembly GCA_017520845.1). Taxonomy (GTDB): domain Bacteria; phylum Verrucomicrobiota; class Kiritimatiellia; order RFP12; family UBA1067; genus UBA1067. The sequence goes on from JAFXEU010000036.1 coordinate 1,232, forward strand.
TTTCGCGAAGAGCCCAGAACATGCCGGGGGCCTCGCGGTTGGCGTTCAATTCAGGCATCGTCGTAAAGCCCTTCGATTCGATGCCGAGCTGATCGACGAGATTAAGGTCAAAGCCGTTTCTCAAAAGACAGGCGATTTTCTGCGAAGATGAAGAACCGTTGCCGATCATGATGCGCTTACCCGGAAATTCCTTGCGCATACGCTTGCAGAATTCCGTGCAGAAAAACGCCTCCCAGCGGTCTCTGGCCGCCTGACTCTTATGGAAGTTGTCGGGGTTGTCGAAATCCCAACCGCGATATTCGCCGCGCACGGCCGGTATTTTGCCCGCGACCTCGCTCGCGAGATCCTTGCCGCCCTGCTCGTGAAGAAGCTGGATGACTTCGCAGTGCGGGAACTTCTCGAACGCCTCGCGGGCCTTCGCGACGCCGCGGTCGAACTTTCTGACGAGCTCGTCGTACGTTTTCGTCGGATAACCGGGGTTGTAGGGAAGCTGCTGATAAATCGAACTCATCGTGACCTTCCAGGGCTTACCCTCCTCTTCGCTCTTCACGTGGAGCGCCTGCCCCCATGTCTTGCGGTAGCCCGCCTTGCGCATGATGTCAAGCTGCTCGATGGGATTGGGGTTGGAGCCGTGGTAGCCGTTCAAAAGCGGCCAGCAGGCGTAAGGCGACTCGTAGCCCGCCTCGCGGTCGTCGGGAGCGAGGACGGTAAAGGCGGCCTCGTGCTCGGCTACGACTCTGCCCTTTTCGTCTTTGAACGTGTAAAAGAGCCCGTACCAGCCGATACCGTATTTCTTGAGATTCACCGGAACGGTGAGCTTATCGCCGCGCTTTTCAAACACAAAATCCTTGCCGCATTTTTGAAGCGTCTTGAAATAAGGGTCGGTAATCTCGACTTCCACGCGCCCTTTCACGTTGTCGCGTTCGGCGGTGATTTCTACGGAGCACTTCTGCTCGTCTCTGCCCTGTTCGAAGATATTGCCGCGGACGGGATTTTTAACCTTGAACGAAAACGGAGACTCCTGGAGAGTCGCGCCGAAAATCTGAACCGAAGTCGCCTTGTTCCAGTTTCTGCCGCCGTCGCCCACAAAATCGAAATCGAGCGAGAACTTGTTCATGAAGCGCGAGCCGAGCTTGTTGGGATCGAGTTTGAGACGGACGATGTAAAGAGGCGTTTTGACGCGCTTGCCGTTCTCATCTGTATACTCGAGCTCGCCGATCTGCTTTTTGTTGGGGGCGGGCTTATCGAGCCTTAACTTTGAAACGTTAATATTACCATGCGTACATCCGTCACCTAACTTAGCGAGCTGAGTACCTAAAATAGGCTCGCGCCCTTTCATCGGTATATCAGCGCAAATGACCCACGCGTAAAGCCAGGACTTGCACGGAACCACCCAATGCATATACTCCGGACCTGTTTTGAAGCGGGTGCGCGAAAAGAGAGGATCCCAAGTAAGATTACGATGAACCGTCGTCTGACGAACCTTAGACTGGTCGACGGAATTCTCAGGCTCCCAAACGTCTATCAAAACCTTGCCGAACTTCTTAACGCCGGAACCGATCGACAGTTTTGCATCCTTGGCGAGAAGCGGATGAGGACGGGCGGGATCAAGCTTCGGCAGAGAATATGAGCCCTGCTGGGTAAGAACTTCGACATTACCCTTCTTAACTATCGTCATCGCCTTCGATTTCTGAGATACACGCGCATCCGACACGGGATTTACACCGGGCAATTTACCGACAAGTGATCCGTCAATAAAGATAAGAGTACGGTTCTCTTCAGGGTCGGGGAGAAATCTAAAAGTATAAGCGCGTTCCTTGCCGGTAGCGTACATCTTACGCCACTCGGGCATGAATTTAAGAACGTCCTTATGAGGATAGAGGCCGTAGCCGGAATGGAAGTAAGGCAGATGCGAGTATTCGATGATATCCTTGATTCCGTCGCCCTTTATCCAGACGAGACAGTCTTTATAATAGGTTCTCTTGGGGAGTTTATCCTTTTTTCCCATTCTTATAAGCTGTACACGCGTAGCGTACGCGACGTAGCGATCTTCATCGGCCTGCACGCCCCCCTTGTGAGGACCGGCGGACGGATAACGGATCTGATACGAGGATTTTTCAGCGCCTTCGCGAGTAACTGTGAATTCACCAAACCCCTTTACCACAACTTCAAACGCGGTTCCTGCGAAAAGAACGGCATTGCAGGTCAACACTAAAAACAATACAGCGAAAATCTTTTGTAATCTCATAAATTATAACCTTTCAGAAAAATATTTTATTATTATCTCATATAATTTATTCTCACACAACAATTTCCTATTGTGCTTTTATCCATTCTGCAAAACAGAATAAATGCAAATGGCCAAAGATGGGGATATTCGCGCGTTAATCATTTAGCGCGGGCAGATAAAAACGCCGTCGCGTCAGCCATAGCAAGATCAGTCAGCGCCGAAAGGCACCAGTTCTGCATGAAATTGTAACTGCTCTTACCCGACCCTGCCGGCGAAAAAATGGGAATCGGCCCCCAGACATAAGATTCATACTTCTGAGTATAATCCTTATAGAGACAAACCTTGCCGGTGGACATATCGTAAATCTTCATCCGCGCCGACCATGTCTGAACGCCGTAATCGGCCGTCAGACATGAAAAGAGCGTCCACGCCAACGACGCAGCGCTTTCTCCGTTGGACACGAAAGGCCCTGAAAACGCGACGTCAATTCTGTATTGAGGAGCGGTCGATTGAAGCGTAAAACCGCATTTTTCGAGCGTGTCGGTCGCGCGATCGATATAGGCAGAGGTGTTTTCAACCTGCGGAACATACGTTTCGGTGGCGACGGTCGTATAGGTATGGGTATGATGCCGATGACGACGGCACGGCGTAGACGAATGAACCGTCTCCCATCCGTACACGGGTACGTAGGTCGTTACCGTCGCCTCAAAGCCCGACAGCTGGACGGCCAGATTTTTATCGGCCTCTACAGATGTTTGGACCACAGCTGGAAACTCTGTTTCAGAAATAGTGAAACAGCCGGCGAGAAAAATCGGAATGGATGCGATTGCGATAATTTTAGCTTTCATACGGATATTATATCATAAAATACCGCATTGAAAACATCTGAGCGCATCTTTCAGCGACGCATAGACCGTGCAATGACCAAGTATCAGAAAAAGAGGTCGCGCTCGCCGCGGCATGTAGCCTCGTACTGCTTCATCACCGTCGGGTAGAATTTAGGCAACCACTCGCGAATTCCCTCGAGCTCACGCCCGATGAGCGCCTCGCCCGCCTTGCGCGTTTCGTCGGAGGCGAAATCGTCGAGCCACTCGCGGAACGTCAAAACGGCGTTGATCTTGCAGAACTTGCCCTCTCGCCCGGTCTTAAGCGCATCCATGATGCACCCTCCCGTGCGGCCGCAGCGGTAGCCGGCGGTGCAGAAGCTCGTAATCGTGCCGCGTGAAGCGAGGTAGCGGACCATCTCGTCGAGAGAACGGTTGTCGCCGAGCATAAACTGCTGGCGCTCCTTCTCCTGATGCGATTCGTTCTCAAAATCGCTGTAACCTTTGATCGCGATATTGGACGAGCAGTCGAGCTGCGTCATGCCGTGATTCAACACCCTGTTGCGGCTCTCGGCGCTCTCGCGCGCGGTTACGATCATACCCGTATACGGAACCGAAAGTCTCGCGATAACGAGAATCCTCGCGAAAGTGTCATCGTCGATAAGCCACGGAGACTCCTCGGGAACTCTTGTGCCCGAAGCCGGTTCAAGGCGCGGGAATGAAAGCGTATGAGGACCGATGTTGAACCAGCGCTCGAGATCGCGCGCATGCATCACCGTCGCCAAAAGCTCGAATCTCCAGTCGCAAAGCCCGTAAAGAACGCCCAAGCCGACATCGTCGACGCCCGCCTCGAGACAGCGGTGGAACGCCGTGGTGCGCCAATCGTAATCGCCCTTCACGCTCCACGCGGGATGCATCTCTTCGTAAAGTTTGCGGTTGTACGTCTCCTGAAAAACCTGAAAAGTTCCGATTCCGACTGATCTGAGGACTTTAAGATCGTCGATGGGCAAGGGAGCCGCATTGACGTTGACGCGGCGGATGGCGTTCTTGCAGCCGGATCGCGGAGCCGGGACCTGCCGCGCGTAACACGTCTCGATCGTTTCAGCGATATACTCGGTAGAAGTCGACGGATGTTCACCGTAAACGGCGATAAGACGCTTGTGTCCGATACGCCCGGCGAGAACGTCGAGCTCCTCCTTAAGCTCGTCCATCGTGAGAACGCGGCGCTTCTGAGCCTCGTTACCCTCGCGGAAGCCGCAGTATCTGCAACCGTTCACGCAGAGGTTGGACATATAAAGCGGGGCGAAAACCACAAGTCTGTTGTCGTAGACCTTGTGCTTGATCCTGTCGGCCGCGGCGCGCATCTCCTCGAAAAGCTCGGGGTCTGTTACCTGCATGAGAACTGCGGTCTCCTCGGGCAGCAGAGTCTCGCATGTCGACTCGCTCTTGGCGATGATCTCACGCACCCTCGCCGGATCCACGGGAGTCGAATCGATCTTCTCAATCAACGAATTGATGAATTTCTCGTCGATAAAATGCCTACCGCCGGGAAGATACTTATCGATCTCTTCCCTTATTATAAACCTCTTCGTGTAGTCTGCGGGACTTTCAAACTTGCGAATTTTTGAACAATCTGCCATATCCGACTCTCTTTTTTATTGGCCGAATATTATATCACAAAACGGATAGAGAAACACTCGGAAATTTGAATTGCTTCAATCACCTGCAACACTTCCCCTCTTTAAGGGTTTCGCTTCGTCAAAACGGTCAATCCTTGCGGCAGAGGCGAGATGCAAAAGCGCAAACGCGATAAAACAGAATAAAACGGATTTGATTTTCATGATTAAGTCAACCGCCAACGACTGACCGCTATTTATCAAACGGCGGCTTTACGCAGAACGTTTCAGTATCGTACGTGCCGTCGGGATAGAGAGTAAACGCGCGCAATCCGGCGGTACCGTCATTGTATGTTACGAACGATGCGGTTTTGGTCATACCGAAACGTATTCCGTTCTTATCGACACCGTCAAAAGAATTCGTGTGATCATGCCCGAAATACGCGCCTTTTATATTACCCATCTTGCGCCAGCTGTCGTAAAGGGTGCGACCCTTGTAGATATGGGCGGCGTTACGGTAAGTGATCCATTTCGGCGGACATGTATGCTCCATCAGATCGCCTTTCACCCCCGGGGCGAGCAGCATCATCCGCTCGCCGTCGGGCCACGACATTCTGTACCCCGTATCAGGGCCTTCCTTTATCTTCTTGGGCTGCGCACCATCGGCGCCTGTCGGCTGTCTTGAATTGTCGCACCCTCCGGAAGGTTGCGGCGCTTCAACAAAAAGCCCGGTGACGTTGACGTCGGGAACGATTATATGCTGGAACCAGAGAGCGGGGGTTTTGCCGCTTACCTTCTCGTACCACGCGATCTGATCGGTGCGGCAACCGTCATAGCCGCCGTCTTTGGCGTATGCGCCCGAATCCATCACAAAAAGATTGAACGCGGGCTTCGGCGATCCGCCAAAACACACCTCGACCACGCCGTTGCCGACACCTGTAAGTTCGGGCACATCATGATCCACGAAATACCCGCCGCCGAATTTTTTGTAGAAGTCGTACATCTCCTGACGGGTGTACCAGTCATGCCCGTGATGTTCGGAATCGTGATTGCCGAACGCGACGCAGAAATAGACCTTATGTTCTCTGAAAATATCGATAAGCGGCTTAAGAGCCTTTTCGAAATTCCCCTTCGCCGTCGTAAGTTTACACCATACGATATCGCCCGTAAGCACCACAAGCGTCGGCCTGTATTTCGCGAACGCGCGTCTGAGAAGCGTTTCAGTCTCTTCGGGCAACCGCCCCTCGCAGCTTTTGAGATGAACATCGGTCAACTGAAGAAATCTAAATTCCCCCTCTGCATTGAACCTTACCTTCGCGGGATCGTAACAGGACCCCGCTATGCCCACGGGAGCGGAAGACTCGACCTTTGCGGATCGGCAGCCGGCCACGGCCGCAAGCGTGACGGCTCCGGTCAGAAAATCCCTGCGGTTTACTTCATTCATTTCGACTGCCTTTCCGGTTGAATGACTAATAGAAAATTTTACTGCGGATAAGCATATCAAATAGCGAAAAATATGTCAAAACCGTTTTCGGAGCGACAACATCGTTATTGAAGCTTTCCGTTTTCTATGATATAATTTGCCGTGAATTTTACCCTTATCGGGGGTGATCCGGTTTCGACGGGATATGCCGAGGTCAGATCGCGCGTCGTGGATCCTCGTTGGCCACGTAAAAAACGAGGGAAAAAAGTAATTGCCAACAACGATTACGCTCTTGCCGCCTAATTGAAGGCCGCATGTCGAAGCGCCGATGTCTGCTGAGCGCCTAGGCATCATTTAGCAGGCCACGCTTAAGGGGGCTCCGCTCGCCCGCTTAAGGGTGCCGAATCGAACGGATGGTTGGGGATAAGCCCGTTGGTCGGCGTACCTCAGCCGAGATTAAAGGCCGAATACACGCGTAGAAGTTTGGTCGGAGCTGTTTCGGACAGGGGTTCGACTCCCCTCACCTCCATATCAGGGAATAGGTGATAGTGAATAGGGAATAGGTGTGGATAGGTAGCCAAAAACCTATTCCCTGATATGGAAACTATTCGTTATTCACTATTCACTATAACCTAAACCGGCAAGCAGAAAGGCGCACAACATGAAAGACAGCATTTTGCTCACAAAATCCAAGGCTTTCGCGTTGCGTATCGTGCACCTGTACAAATACTTACGCGAGCGGAAGGAGTCGGTCATCGCTAAGCAGATGCTCAGATCAGGAACATCGATAGGCGCAAACATAGCCGAGAGCCGCCATGCTCAGAGTAAAGAGTCTATCGGCCACCGTTTCAGCGGTTTACGAAGTTCTCGATCGCGGATCGGCAAGATTTGAAGTTAAAATTCTTCTGCTCCGCCTTGGAGTAATGGAAATTGGCGGAAAACTCTTTAAATTCCTTGTCTCCGGCTCCGGATTCCTTAAGAATGCGAAGCTTTTCGGCCGCGACGACGCCTGATCTGAGCGAAAGAAGACGTGAAGAGTATTCGCCGTTGGGATAAACGAGATAGGTGTCGCCGGCTTTCCACTCTCCGAACGACGCGTCGACATACGGATCTTTAGGCCAGGAGTTCGCTGCCCAGCGCAGAAACCCGTCGAGCCCGCAAAGCTGAGGATAGACGCCGAGCCAGAACGCCTCGTTGTCGGCGTTCGACATGAAAGTGTTGGGACGTTCGGGGCCGCAGCACACGTAAAGCGTCGTCTTCCAGCCATTCTTTCTGCGGGCGGGAATTTCGGAGAGAAATTCCGGTGTGATATATGAAAGATACTGGCTGTAGTTGTCGATAACGATGCCGTTGAAGTCCGAAGGCTTGCGGTTTCCGGCCATCGCGATTTTCATGCCGGGAGCCTTCTCCTGGATGAACTTGGCGATTATCGCGACGTCTTTCGGGGCGCGTTCGTCCATCGCGATATACGCATCGTTGAACCAGCCCTTTTCGATAAGGTGCTTTTTAAAGTCGACGAGGAATGCGCCCCAATAATCGTTAAATATTTCGCTGCCCGGCAGAGCCGTCGCGCTCTTAGTATTCCCCTCGGCATCCTGCCATCTGACGACATATCCCCAAGGGCACATCGTGTAACAGGCGATATCGGGACCGATGCCGCACCTGCGGCCGAACTCGACGTACTTATCGAATATCGTGTAATCGAAAGACCAGGATCCGTCGTCGTTTTTGACGCGGCCGATCATCGTTCCGTACGCGTCGTAGCACTGGTGGTTCCAGGCGTAATCGAGAAGCGTGACCGTCAGCGCCTTTACGCCGCATTCGGCTAGAGTCCTGTAAACGGGCGTCATCTTCTCAAAGTGTTCGTCGCTGAACGGTTCGACGCCGAAGTAGCGGCTCACAGCCCAGGGATGCTGCCAAAGATCCAGAAAATATTTCCATTCGGCCGGAGGCGGCAGGACGCGATCTACAACTCTGACGGTCATCGGGCCGAACTGAACCTTACCCGCCTTCGCATCCTTACCGACCGTCACCTTGCAGACTTTCTTCGGAAAACAGCCCCTGACATTGCCGTAAACGATATCGTAACGACGGCTCAAATGATCCGAGCCCGGAAAATCATTGTACATCAGAGGCGCTACGGACATAACTTCTACCGTAACCCCATCCTTGGAAGAGCGCCCCTTCTGAACATACTCAAAGACTTCCCCCGCAAATTTGTCATGTATCTTATGATACGACACTTCGCCCTTCCAGGAAGAAACCTCGAAAGTCGGCCCGTGATATTGTTTCAACATCGAAGCCTTATCGCAATCGCACGAACACCCTGCAGGCGCTTTCGGACTGCTGCACCCGACAGCGGCAAGCACCGACAGCAGCACTATATTTAATTTATTCATCATTTTGTAACCTCGCCTTGTTTAAATCTTCTTTTCGCGTTTTTATTCTCGGTCCAAAAAAACAATAACCATATCGGATATTGAACAATATTTACCGGGCTTTCAGGGTGAGAACCTGACCATCCGCGACAAGTCTATCCCTGAGCGGGCGATACGGCAAATCCTGCACGGCGCAGCCCGCCTTGATCGACTGGACCGCAGCCGTGCCCGCCGCCTGACCAAGCGCAAAAAATACCGGCTCCATGCGGATCGATCCGAACGCCATGTGGGAAGCGGACAGACACACCGGCACCAGGAGGTTGGAGCATTCGCCGCGCTTGGGTATGATCGAGCCGTAATCTATAGGATAGGGAGGAAATATTACGCCCTTCTCGTCACGGTCAACCTGAATATCGCCTTCGTTCGATACATATCCGTTCGCGTCGGCGATGCGGCGGACATGATGGGAATCCATCGTATAGGCCGCCATCGCGACAGGTTTACCGGCGATAATCTTACCTCGGCAGTTCGCCTCCGTCATAACGTACGATCCGACCATACGCCGCGCTTCGCGAACGTAAAGCTGGGATTGCCAACCGTCGCCGGGACCGTCGGCAAATTCGTCCCTGCACGTTCCCCAGCGCGAATACACCTTTCTCACGGAAGAAGGAACGCGCGGATGATTCGCGAGCGTCCACATAAGCCCGCGTTGATATTCAAGGTGGGCGTTGAAGATCCTTTCGCGCTCTTCATAAGAAGCTTCAGGCCATCTCCAGTTCATCCCCACAAAGTCGGTGGAAAACCCGTCGCGGTTGTTGGTGTCCGTCTTTCGGTTGGGCATTTTTGAGTTTATCCACGGAAGTCTCCTTTCGTTGCCCGAGGCGTAGAATTTCTCGCCTCTCACCGCAAGCTGTCTAAAAAGAAGTTCGTACATCTTTTCATCGTATGAGGCGGGCTTCTTGAAAGGGATGCGGTTGGCGGGGTCGTCGGTCAAGCACATCCTGAAACAGTAGGCCTGAACGTAATCGTCCCCCGTTCCGTCCGCGCGTCCGTCATCCGTCATCACGCCGGGGAGAAGTCCCGAAGAAGGATCTCCGGGCTTTACGTATGCGGAAATCCCTTTGCAGAATTGATGGTAAACGGCCATTTTGCGCTGACAGCCGGAAAGCGTTTCGCCGTATTTCGAATTGGGCTCGCGCCCCACCGTGTACGATACGCCCGCCGCAGCCATCAAATCGCCTTCGTATGTGGCGTCGATGAACATCTTACCCTTGAAAACCCGCCCAGACAAAGTTCTGAACGAAACGATCCGCCCGTCGCGCGTTAAAACGCCGTCCTTGCCGCGATCGAGTTTTTCGCCGCGCACGATGTCGAGATTCTCCCTCCGCTCCCAATTCTCCAGCACCGCAAGCGCCGCGGAAGGCTCGAACGTCCACATCGAATCGTCCCCCTTCGTTCCGGAACACTGGCCGTCGGGAAGATAATCTTCTCTCTTCTGGCGCGTCCAGTGTTTTTCATCGCGATACCATGCGGCGATATCGCGGTAGAATTCGAGCGCGATGCCGCCGAAGGCGTTTTTGTTGCCGATGTCGGTCTGGCCCAGTCCGCCCGTAGTCAGTCCGCCGATCCTTTTGTCGGGACATACGACAACGCATTCAAGACCCATCCGCTTCACCTGCACCGCGGCGGAAATCGCGGCGGGCGAGCCGCCGTACACGACGACATCATATTCGCGCCCGTTCCGGGCGTGGGCCATCAGCGACAAGCACAGAGTGATCATAAAGATCTGCTTTTTCATGATTCAACCTTCCTGTTTAAATTTGTTGCATTGACGGTTCCTTAAAGCGTTTCGCCGCGGATGTATACGGGAGCCACAACCATATTTTTAGGCGGTTTGCCGCTTTTGAGATAACGCAATATCCAATCGGCGATTTTTTCGCCGTGCGCTACCGGGTCCATTTCCATCCTTGTGAAAGAGCGGTGATAGACGGGACCTAAACCCTTGTTCGCCCAGGTAACTACACGCACATCTTCAGGAATTTTAATCCCGTTCCTGAGAAGCGCGGTCATCGCGCCTGCCGCAACAAAATCATCCTTGAAAAACAAAAGGTCCGGCAGCCACTTGCGGCCTTCCAAAGCGATGCGTTTTTCAAATGCCTCCAGCGCACAGCGCTGAACCTCATCTATGCGCTGGAATGCTCCGCCGTCGTGGAGCAGCCACTCTTCGGCTTTAACGCCCCTTTCCCTAAGAGCTCCGAGCGCATCGGCGTCATGCGGGATCACTCCGACCTGCAGAACGCTTTTCACTTTTGCCTTACGGCAGTGGTCGGCGAATTTGCCGGCAACGGCGCATCTGTCGACATGGATTAATCCTGCAGCTCCTTCGGGCGCATCAGGTCCGTCTCCAATAAGAAACCATGGAACCTTCTGCGAAGCGAGATGACGCGTAATCGCGGGCCTGTCGAACATCTGAATCGCGAGATCTATGCCTTGAGAAAGAGTAAAATCAAGATGCGTAAAATCGAAACATCCGTCCGAATCGCGACCGACGACCTCCTGAACAAACAGATAACCCGCATCCGACAGTTGGCGACGTAGTCTGCCGACAAGAATATTCTGGTAAAAACAATCGTCTCCGTCGGGAATCACCATTAAAACCCGGCCTTGATAAATCGGAACTCCGATCCCTACGATCTCCGTGCCGACATGACGGCGCGGATTGACGACACCCTCCGCCGTCAATCGGGCGAGCGCCGCGCGCATTACGGTAAAGCTGACGCCGAGTGATTTGGCGATATCTCTTGCGGGCGGAAGAATTTCGCCACGCCGGTAATCTCCGGCGGCGACAGCGCGCTTAAAACCGTTTACGATCTGATCGGTAAGCGATTCGCGGCTGTTACGATATATATTGAAAGGAATCTGCATCTCAGAAAGAAAACGTTAAAAAGTAGATATATTCATACCGATTAAATTACGAACGTGCAATGCGCTCCCTTATTATTAAGCATTCTGGCGTCCCAAAAAGGAGGACGATCTTTTTTAGGCACCGGATTACGGAGCAGAAAATCTTTTTGAACCAATCTCGCTACAACGGCCTTGCGATCGCGCCATTTTTCCATTGTGAACGTCGTATACCCGATATCTCCCCAGCAGCCGCCGGAAGGGAGCGTAAGCCAAGGAACGGTTTTCGGATTTTTCGAATCGATGAAGTTCGTTATCCAAACGTGCGTATGTCCGTTGATAAAGCCCTTGCACTGCGGAGATTGGGCGATCACATTTTTCAAAGCGCCCCATTTTCCGCGGTACACGATCTGCGTTATCGGATGATGTGCGCCGAGGAAAAACGGTCTGGGCCATTTAGGGAGATTTGCGCTGATCCATTCCAGCGAAGCGTCCGAAATAATGCCGCTGCTTTCATTGAACTCACCGGCGCGCCCCGTCTCGTTGAGAGAATCGAGCATTATCATATCGTAATCGGGAAGCGACGTTACGGTATGAACTTCTCCCGGAACGAGTGTACGCTCAGCATATTCCGGCCAACAATCGAAAAACGCCGCGCGATGATCGTGATTTCCCATTCCTAAAGTGAGTTTAATCCCGGCATCGGTAAGAAGTTTAAGTTCAGGATAGGTCTTTTTATAATCAACAGGATTGCCTTTAAGGTGCGCGATATTTCCGAAAACGAAAACGTGTCTCGGCAGAGGATCCATACGCAAGATCTCGGCAACGTTCGACTTGAGAAAATTAAGCATCTTAGGCCCGCTTGTGCCGTTGATATGAATATCAGCGAGCAGCACCGCTGCCGTCTCGTCAAAGTCCGCCGCGCTCGCGGCGAAAAGTTTTTTCGGCATAACCGCGGCGCAGGCAAACGCCGCGATGAAGTTTCTTCTTGATATCATATTTATTTCAATATAAATTTAATGTTCACGCATTACATTATATCATTTTACGCGAATCATAAATCCCGCAGTCTGATATTCATAACATCCGAGATCGACTTTTCCGCCTGAAATGCGCTTTTTGCCGCGAAGATCGACAGATGCGCTCGTCCAGTCTACATCCATACCGGCATCTCGCGCAGGCGAAGACGCGCGCGGATAATAATACGGAAGGTCCGCTTTCGCCCCCGCATTAAACTTCGCATCCGTCGTTTGAATACAGTCGGTCAATGTCGGAGTTGCTTTGGGGCTTTCTGATTTCGCATAAAGAGTATTATAAAAAGTTCCTCCGCCAATATCGTTATCATTATCAATGATAATGCAATTTTTATGAGTCCCTCCATAAACAGCTCCAAACGATTTTGTTTTAATTGTGTTTTCCACTATAGTACAATTTATGCAATTAGCACTATGAACAATCGCACCGTCTTTATTACTCGCCTTATTTTTATAAATTAAAGAATTTTTTATTGTGCCCGAATATATTGCAGCTCCAGGTCCTGAATATCCAGTGTTTGATGATGTTGAAACGTTATTTGAATATACACAACAATCGGCAGTTGTTTCGCTTGTTCCTCCACCATGGCGTGCGCTATTCCCATCAAAAACACAGCGCAATGCCGTGCCGCTATACAATGCACCGCCATAACCAGATGAGCTATTAATAGAATTTTCTTTGAAATAACAATCTATGAATGTCCCTCCTTCGCCAGCACCACCACGCCCCTTTGATTTATTAAGTTTAAACACGCAGTTCGAATATGTACCACCGAAAACAGTTGTTGATGAATTGTTCGCCGCATTGTTTCCGAAGTTGGCAGAATTGTTTTCAAAAATACAGTTCTCGGCTGTCATAATGTTATTAGCTGAGACTACAGAACCGGTATCTCGCCCCTCAATAGCTGCACCTCCTTTGCCTGAACGATAAAAGCCAGTAACCGTTAAATTCCGTATTTTTACTTTTCTATATGTTGTGCCTTTCTTATTACAAAGTATCGCAGGCATTGATGTTGTCGTGTCGCCAGGTCCTTGAAGAACCGTTTTAGAGGCGTCTCTTTCATCGGCGCCCTGAAGCGTTGTTCCTGTAACATTAAGATTGATAGATTTAGTTATCGTATACGGTCCTTCGGCGAGCTGGACAATATCGCCGCTCGCTTTTGCTTTGGAGACGGCGGTATAGATGTCACCGGCGGTATTCTCGCTCAGGCAGTCGGCCTCGGCAGTACCGTCGGGCGAAGCGTAGTAAATCGTCGCCTGCGACGAGAAAACGACCGCTGCCGCGAATAGTATCGTCAATATCTTATTCATGAGTCTATTCCTTTCATTTTTTTACTGTGGGTTGTAAAAGATAAATGTTGAACATAGGACCAGCTTGACGGATTAACGAGCCGTCATCACCAAAATCAAATTGCTGCATCAACGTCATAAGGCCTTTCGCCTTATCCGCAGGAGACGGCGTACTCCACCCCTGATAAATGAACCATTGTTCATTTGAGCCGGGCGGCAGAAACACATTTACGGCCTTTGGTCCGTAAAGACTGAGCTTTTTATGTACCGCGCTTCCGGAGCCCATCAGCACGTCGGTTTTCTTACCCCAGGCGTCCTTAAAGAAAACATTCTTCCACGATTTAGATACCATCGGGTTTAAGCCGTTAAACTCAAGAGCCTTCATAACGGACCTGCCTTCATCTCCAAAAACATAAACGACGAATGTTTTTCCGCCGCTCCGCACTACCGCAGGCGAAGATAACTTTTTACCGTCGCCGCCGGAAACGATTTCAACCGACTTTGAATCCGCCTTGAGATAATTCTTCATCGCTCTTACGGCAATAGCCGACCTTTCCCCTTTACGGGCATATACGAGATAGATTTTACCGTCAGACGTCTTCAGAAGCGTCGGATCAGTAGCATCCTCATCTGCGATCACCACTCCCCGGTTTTTATATTGTCCGAACGCTTTCTGCGATTCGAGAACGCTGATATTCGTTCCGTCTTTTGTTTCGACTGTCGCGTATATGCGCCACTTACCGTCCTCAAAACAACGAAGTTCTCCGTTGACGAAACGCTCCGAAAATGAATTTTTACACACGATTTTCGCCTCTGTGCCCTTGGCGAAAAGGTCCACGGCTCGCCGCGCGACAGTCATAACCAAACCTTCTTCCCGCGTATCGACCATCACGTACGATTTTGTTTTTTCATCATACGCGATCGAAGGTTCTCTCGGTGCAGAGTGTACGACAACAGGGTTTTTGAACGTCCAAAGACTTGGTGTCGTCATCCAATCGCCTTTTTTATCGGGCCACAATTCCCCGTGACGAAGGCGGAGCATCGCCTCTTTAAAACTCATTCCCTCGCACCAAGAGCCGTTTTTATACCGCGACGAAAGCGACCTGACCGAACGGTAAAGTTCTTCACGCGAAGGAAGCTTAACGTCTCGCTTTCTCGCCGCCGCCGCAACGTCGCAGTTGTATCTGACGAGCGAGACGACATCAAGGGAAAACGCGATCTTCTCGACCTGACGGAAAGCTCTCTCGTCGCCTTCAGCCGCCGAAAGCGCTTTCGAGAGAAGCTCTCTGCCCGTAACGATGTCATCGGCAGTGAAATAATCCCTCGTATCTCCGGCGTAAAGCAAAATCCCTTTTCGGCGATCGGCCTTGACGCGCTCACGCACTTTCTTCATGTGGGCGAGCCACTCGTATACATAAGGCGCCGCCTTTCCGCACGCCCCGTCGCACCACTGACGCATAAGCGCCATTTCGTCCTGTTCGGGATTCCACGCGAGCTTTGAAAAAAGCCAGCATTTCATATCGATAAAATCTGAAAGAGCACTCTCCGACATCTGCATAAAAACGCCCTTCACGCCGAACTTCCTGTACGTGCGCATTTCATCACCCATCTGATCGATAATCGGATATGGAGTAAAATACGATTTGAACTGGGCGTTATACCCCCAGACATAAACGTTGCCGCCTGAAAGTTCCGTCCATTTTGCAAGAAGTTCGTCATGAGGTTTGAACTCGCTCGGAGAGCGCGAATAGTCGCGTTGGATAAACGCGAAGCAGACATCCACGTTCGGTTCAAGGCGCATCGTTTTAGGCGGACGTTTAGTCGCCTCGTATGCAAAGGTAAGTATACTGAGAGACGGATATTTATCTTTGACGCTGCGGGCGATATAATTCGCCAAATCAACGCCGAGACCGCTTTCACCCTCGCTCTTTCTGATCTTTTCACACGATTCGCATTGACAGAATTCAAATCCGTCGCCGATGGAAACCGATATCTGACGCCTTGAAGGATCCTTGCGCATAATTGCATCAACGCGCCGCAGAATCTCGGCTCTCGCTCCGGGATTCGTCATACATATCTGCTGACCGGATATGGAGCCTGTCTTTTTCCGCCAGGCGAACCACTCGGGATGTTCCTTCAGGAGATGCGCTTTTTTACCGTAGCCGTAAAGTCCGGCGGCGCTCTGGGATATGTCGTATTGGCGATGCCCGCCGAATTTGCCCGCGAGGCTGCCCGCGCCGCAATACATATCGCCGTTGGCGGCAAGTTTTGCTTTCCAATCGGGCCGCGTGTACACGCTTGCGCCGTGTGGCTGACGCACCTCAAACGCGGGAGCGTCCGCGATGTTTATATCGTCAGGGACCATTAGCGCTTTCTTTTTAGGGACAGTCTCGTTGTCGGGAGCCCAAAAGCCACATCCAAGCAATTCCAAAAGGCGGTAGGTCGCGTAAAGCGTTCCGCGCGTTCCCTCGCCGGTAATATAAAGCGAAGAGCCTTTCACAAAAATTCTGATCTCTTCGCTGCGCCTTAAATCGCCGCACGGATAGCCGACCCGAAGAGCCGCCACGCCCGATGAAGGATTTTCAATTATTTTAAATTCGGCGCCCGACATCATCCCGAGATATTTGGCGAGCTCCTCCGCCGCATAAACAGTGGAGGGCGGAGCTTTCTCCGGTATCGCGACAACCCTTACCGCTTTGCCGTTTTTTGCGATAATGAAATCGCCACCCATCGCCGCATTTGCGACAAGAAGAATGGATGATAATATTGCGAACGCTCGAATCATTCACACTCCTTTTTCTCCTCAAGCGGGAGCGACTTTGATATTGCGGACGGGTCAACGAGAACAATGCGGCGAAGATCCGTATAACGTGGTTTATCAGCTCCGCCTTCAAGTCGAATCTTCATTCCAGGTTCAAGATCAACTTCTCCGAGCGAGACGATTTGCCACGACTCATCTCCAAGAGACCCGGAAATCGTGCACGAGGCGATTTTCTTGAGAGGAGTTTTACCGTCTTTGGACGCGGGAACGACGACGCTCGCGAGAGCCGCTTCCTGGTCAAGCGCTTTCGCTGCGCCCGAGCGCATTTCCAAGAATACTTTTCGGCGGCCCTTATCGGATTTTTTAACGGTGTATTCTATCGCCGCACCTTCGCCTTTGTCGGCGGTTACACGAGAATAACGGAACTTATCGATTTTATCTTCAAGTGAGGCAGCTGTTTTTGAGCGGTCAAAACCGGTAGAGGAAATTACATGGAATCCGTCACCGCCTTTTTCAAAGAGATTCGGCGCAACGAGAAATACCTCTTTAAGATCACACCAGTCGGACGAGTGAAGAATACCTGGCATAAGCCAAATGCGGGCGCCCTTTTCGAGGCGACGCTTGCCGAGAGAAATAGTTCTCCATGAGGTGTCGTCCCTGCGGGCTGGAATTGGCTGATTCGCAATTTCCTCTTTACCGCGTAATTTAACGCCGTTTGAATACCATGCCTGATAAATTCCGGCATATGCAGCGGACGGATCAAGCTCGACAGTTGATTTCACTCTCATCGTCGCAAAAACATACCAGTCACCGATATCTTCGTTTTCAATCGTGTACCCGGCTTCCGCCAATTTCGGATTCATAAAGATGTTGCCGAGTTCTCCGCCGAGAGAAATCGAGAATCGGGCATATTGCGAGCCGTCCGGATCGGACTTCTTTTCCATACGCTCGCCGCCGGTCAATTTATCCGCCCCTGCATATACGACCTTATTCCTGCGGGGATAGACCGTTGGAGCGGGTGGATTCGCGAACATTTTCGGATAACGCCGTTCAATCAGCCACGCCGCCATCGTACCTTCTCCGATTTCAGTATGCGAACCGAGTCTTGATTCGTGATATACGGCATTTTGCCACTCGCGATACAAACTTTCGCGGGAGGGCAACTTAAACCATTTGTACTTAGGCGCGACGGTGAGCATATCGTTATAGCGGGCAAGCGCCAGATCAAGAGCGGCTATGCGCAATCTGTGCACCATTCGCGTCCGTGCGCCGTCCCCCTTCACCGCGCGGACGGCGTTGTGAAAGGCCATATAAATCTTGAACACATCTTCATCGGTCAGATAATGCGCCGTAGTGTAGACATAGCAGCCGTACCATGTCCAGCGCTGTCTTAAGCGGGCGTGTTCAAGTATATTGAGGTAATTCATGATATGAGGCGCGGCGGCGCCGTATGCGGCATCGACATAGGTCTTGATGAGTTTATTTATGTCCGCATCGGGATTCCAGAGAAGTTTTGCGAAGAGATACATTTTCATCTCGCTCATCTCGCCCATAATCGGCCATTGATGCTGGGAATAAACGCCCTTTACACCAAGACGCTTATAATATCTCATCGTCTGCGCGAGGATCCTGTGATTCGGAAACGGCTGAATGTAATTGGCGAAATTAGCGTAATAATCCCAAATGTAGGGGCCGTTCTTCTCATTCGACATTCTGGCAACTTCGCCGAGACAGTCGGCACTTCGCTCGTTACAGTCCGCGCTCAGGCCATGGTTTCGCCATAGCTCGGCAACGCCAGCTCCGACGTTGGGGGCGAATTTAAGTTTCGGGTTCGCCGGCAGCGTATCGCCGTAAGCCAAAAGGTTAAACCGGACAGAAGGATAATCCTTGGCAAAGCGCTCCGCCACTCTGTTTACCAGAACGACCGCCTGAAGAGCGGGATGTTCAGAGCCGTCTTCATCGCGATAGGATTTGACAAGCTCAAGGCACTTTTCGCATTCGCAGAACGAGTAAGCGTCGTCAATACCGAGAGGAATCTCTCTCGCATTCGGATTGTTCTTAAGTCGCGCTTCCACATCTTTGCAGAGCTGCTCAAACATTTCGGGATTTGAAACGCACACCCAATGGGGATTGCGCGTATTTTTAAGAGCGTTGTACGCGAACCATTCGGGATTCGACTTAAACCACTTTTTCTTAGGGAGAATCGACATGCATACCGTTTGCTGAATGGACGGACGATTGTTCACTCCAAACAGTTTCCACTTATGGTCTCGGAAGTTAGGCTCAAGGCGAAGCTTCATCATATAATCAAAGTAATGCCTCTGAAGCTGAGCGCAGGCCTCGCGCCATTGCATATAAGGAGCATCGCGAAATTCAAATCCGACAGGGAGCGATGGTGAATCTATTTTCGGCACATAGTCAAAATCGTTCGCGCAAAACACCACCCCAAGCCGCTCGAGAAGTTCACTCACCGCATGCATCGTCCCGCGAGGTCCGTCTCCTGTAATTATGAGAGTGTTTGTATCTTTTACTTTAATAAACAACTCTTCCGGACGCGAAGGGTTGTACTTTTCGCCGATCATAATCGTCGAATACCCGGAAATCGGCCCGTCAGCGACCATAAACCTCGCGCCCGTCATGCGCCCAAGCGTATCAGCCAATATCCTCGCCGCATAAAGGCAGCCGTTAGTTTGCCCGTCGGCGACGACTATAACGGCTTTCGGCTTAGCTTTTTCAGCGAATAAAAAAGACTCATCGGCAAATACAGGCAGAACCAAAACCGCAAGAACAAGAGCGAAAATTTTTTTCATTTAAATCACCTATTTTTAATTTTGAGACCTATACATTATAGGGCATTATAGGCATTATGTCAATAGAGTGAAACGTTGGAATATCCAGACGGGTGTGATTTTATTTCGTGGATTCATTTCTATTTTCATCAATAGAAATAAGCTTCGGTCCGGGGTGCTGACGCTCGATCTCGTCGTTCGGTTTTATGCTTTACAATCAGGACAAGTAAATACACATACTCCGGGGATGCC
>JAFXEU010000037.1 GCA_017520845.1 Kiritimatiellia bacterium
CAGCGAACTGGAAGCCCGTCTAGCGGTATATGCGCATCTCGCACAAGCTATGGATGACGTAAAGCTCGGCAGAACGCAGGCAATGGATGGTGCCTTCGATGATATTCTTGCTGAGCTGGATGAGGTGCGTCCATGAGTTATCAGGTGAGAATCACTGAAACTGCAAAACAGGATTTGCGTGAGATTGCTTTCTATATTGCTGAACGTTCTATGGATAACGAAATCGCAAAACGTTTCGTTATAGAGCTTCGAGAGCAATGCAATCGTCTGGTGGAATTTCCTCAAGGCGGCGCAATACCGAAGGATCGCATTCTTCGCAGCTTTGATTTCCGTTACATCGTCCATAAGGACTATCTGATTTTTTACAGCATTGATGAAGCACAGAAGATCGTGAACGTGCTGGCCATCTTCAATTCGAAGAAAGACTACCTCCGCGTAATGAGGAAGTTCATCTAAATATTCAAGGCGTCTGTCCACACGGGCAGATGCTTTTCTTTGCTTAAATATGACCACAACATCCCGCCTATTTTTCTGGCGGGATTTCTCATTTTTGGGACTGATACCCCGGGGCCTGAATTTCGCGGAAATTTACGCGAGAGTGGGCGGCGGTCTCCTTCCCAGGGTACACAGAGATCGGATCGCCCCCTGGGGTCCGGACTTCGCCCTGGCGAAGCGCGAAAGCCGACCTTTCCGCCCGGACTTCTCCACGGCGAAGCGGCAAAGCCGACCTTTCCACCCGGACTTCTGCGCGGCGAAGCGGCAAAGCCGACCTTTCCGCCCGGAGTTTCGCGCGGCGAAGCGGCAAAGCCGACCCTTTCACCCGGACTTTCGCACGGCGGAGTGGTAAAGCCGACCTTTCCACCCGGACTTCCGCGTGGCGAAGCGCGAAAGCCGACCTTTTCACCCGGCTTTGGGCGGCGCGGCCGGGGTTTGGGGGCAAAAACGGCGCGCTTCCTTATAACGCGCGAAGGGTCCAAATTTTACGAAACGGCGACAAAAGGCGACTTTTTCGTCGCCACTAGTTCGCCGTTAGTTAACTTGCTTTTTTGCCCAAGGCGAGCGAAACTGTGGTTGCGCCGGGGGAAAACCCCGCCGCGAAACCCCGCCGCCCCGCGCGGCCTCCCAAACGACCGTGACCGGTCCCCGGCCGTGCGCAAACCAGCGCGCGCTCCGAAACCCGGCGACCCCGCCCCAGCCTGCCTACTCGAGAAGGCTCTCTGGGTGCCCCCAACGACCGACCCTTTCCGCTGGGCGCCCGGCGGAAAGCCCGAAAAGGGAAAACGAAAAGGAAGGAGGAACCCCCGATGGCACGACCGCCCCCGCTTTGCCCACGCCCGGTCTCTCACGACCACTCCGCCTGACGATGGCTGGGAGGGCTCCCAGCCGAAACGCACCAAGCGTCGCGGAAAGCCCGCGAAACCAACGAAGGAGGTCTCTAGCATGAAGAGCAACCCCAAGGCCGCGCTCCGCGCCGCCGACAACGCCCTCGACCAGCTCCGCGAGCTGGAGGAAGCCGTACTCCGCGCCAGGGCTCTGCCCAGCGAGGAAAACTACGCCGACGTGCGAACACTGGCGAACGACGCCCTCTATCTGGCCGAAAAGGCCGAGGACTCCGCTTGGAACGATATCGACCCCGAAGAGGCCGCTGACGAACCCGAACTTTGGGAAGCGCACCTCTCCGCCAAGGACGCTGCCGAGCAAGCCCGAAAAGGCGCGAACGACGCGCTGGCTCTGGCCCAGGGGGAAGCTCCTGCAACCGCCGCTGCCAAGAGGATCGCGCTCAAGAAACTGGGTCTCGAAACCCTCGAACAACGCTACTCTGACGAACTGGATTTCCACGAGCATGCGGTCTGGACCATCCGGGCCGCTCTGGAAGCCGCATACGCCGCCGGTCTCAGGGATGGGAAGACCATCCATTGACCGGCGGTTTCCTTTTCCGAAACCGAAAGGAGGAAACCCAATGCCCAAGACCACTTTTGTCAGGAAGCCAGGCTGCCTGAGCGACGTCCGCAACGGAGCGGACTTGATCCGGCAGCACTACGGCCCGGACCATCACCCTTACTACGTCGCCGCCGAGCGCGTAATCTCTCCAACCGAGTGGGAAGACCTCACTTCCTGTTTTCTCGCCGACCGGGACTGGCTTGAGGCGTTTTCAAATCAGGACCATCCCGATATCGAAGGGGCGCCGGGCTGCCTTCGCGTCACAAGCCCGCACTCCGAAATCGCCCTTCTAATCGATACCCAGGGCTACCCTTACGCCCGCTACGTGGCTATCGAATCGCCCGCCTGACGAGAGCCGGGTAGCGCCCGGCCGAAACGCTCCCAAATCGGGATGCGTCGCGGGAAGCCCGCAATATCTTTCAGATCAAGGAGGCATCACCATGAATTTCTTCGAACAGGAACTCCGCCGTTTCACCGGCAAGGAAACCGCTTTCAAATCGAGCAAGCCCCTCTACGCAGGCCGCGCCTGCTTCATCCAGCTCAGCGGCAACCGCCGCGCCCGCCTGGAATTTGTCACCTGCGGAACCGCCGACCACTTTGAGGCGCTAGATGTAACCATTCTCAGCACCACCGATGGCAAGATCGACCATCTGAGGCTTCGCTTCAAGGACTACTGCGCCCAGCGCAAGGGCGGTTGCTCCGGAAGCGTATGGCCCCACATCTGGATCTACCGCGACGAGACCAAGTGGTACGTTGCGCCGACCGGCTTGGAAATCAAGGCCATTGCCCAGGCTGCTTACGACTACATCATGCTCTTCGCATGAGCTTCTGAATCGAGAGGAGGAATCACCATGACCCGCGCTTACAAAATCACCCGTTTGCCGGAGGGGTACTCCAAGCTGGCCATCGCTGCCTGGAAAGCCCTCAACGACCGCGAACTCTTCGAAATCGAGGGGAAGCTGGTTTTCACGGACTGCCTGGAGGATTACCTGG
>JAFXEU010000038.1 GCA_017520845.1 Kiritimatiellia bacterium
CAGCCGAGCGGACGCTTTTCAGATGTGGCGATTTGCGCTGGACTGCGACCCGAAGACGTACTCGTGTACGTCGAGCGGTCGCAAGGACGCGCAAATCGCCCATATCAAAAGGTGAGCACGGTTGCAGCAACATCCGCCGCGATATGAAAAGTCACAGCAAGAACAAGGAGTAATAAGATTATGGTTATTACTGTTGTACAGAATGAATAAAGGCAAATGGGGAAAGGTGGGGATATTCCAGAAATGAAATTAATCCCCACTTTTTACGGGTAGATATGCTATAATACATTGTTATGAAAATTTCCAACGAACAACTGAAACTTTCCGCAGACACGATTCGCTGTCTTTGTTCCGACATGATCGACAAGGCCAACTCCGGTCACCCCGGAGCTCCCCTCGGCATGGCCGATCTTGCGGTTTCTCTCTGGCTTAAATTCCTTAACGCCGCGCCGAATGATGTAAAATGGCCCGGGCGCGACCGTCTTGTGTTTTCCGGCGGTCACGCGAGCGCTCTCGTTTATTCGCTTTTCCACCTTGCCGGCGTTTCCGGTCTTACGATGGACGAACTTAAAGACTTCCGTCAGTTCGGTGCGCGCTGCGCGGGTCACCCCGAGCGCAGTCTTCTGGGCGGCGTCGAAGTGACGACCGGTCCTCTCGGCCAGGGTATCGCCATGGGCGCGGGCTTGCAGCTCGCCGCGAAGAAGGCCGGTACGGGTAATAAGACGTGGGTCTTCTGCGGCGACGGCGATATGCAGGAGGGCATCTCCCACGAGGCTTGCAGTTGGGCTGGCGCGATGAAGCTCGATGGCCTTATTCTCGTTTATGATTCTAACGGCATCTCGATCGAAGGGTCGACGTCGCTCACGATGAATGACGATACGAAGAAGCGTTTCGAGAGCTATGGTTGGAAGGTCTTTACCTGCGACGGCCACGATTTCGATGCGATTGACCGCGTTTATCGCCGCGCCATGAAGGTGACCGACGCTCCCGTACTCATTGTCGCGACGACCCATATCGGTTTCGGCGCTCCTACGAAGCACGACTCCGCCGACAGCCACGGTGCGCCTCTTGGCGCCGAGGAGACTAAGGGCCTTAAGACGGCTCTCGGCTTCGATCCTGAGAAGAGCTTCTATGTTCCCGAAGAGGTTTACGCGCTCTTCGCCGCGCGCACAAAGGCTATGAACAGCCTCGCCAAGCGTTGGCGCAAGCGTAATCCTGAGATTAAGTGCGAGACGCGCGAGCCTGACTACATGAAACTTGTCGGCGCTCTTCCGAAGTATGAAGCCGGTAAGTCCGTCGCGACGCGTAGCGCGTGCGGAGATGTTTTAAATGCTGTTTCCAATGTCGTGCCTGAGCTTATCGGCGGCTCTGCCGACCTCGGCCCCAGCAACAAGACGTATTTGAAGGGCTTTGCCGATATCGGTCCCGGCGCGTTCGAAGGCCGCAATATCCGTTACGGAATCCGCGAGCTCGCGATGACCGCGATCGCCAACGGCATTACCGCGTTCGGCGGCTTCAGAGGCTACGGCGCGACGTTCTTCGTCTTCAGCGACTACTGCCGCCCCGCGATCCGTCTCGCTTCTCTCATGAAGCTTCCGTCGATGTTCATTTTCTCCCACGACAGTTTCTACGTCGGCGAAGACGGTCCTACCCACGAGCCCGTCGAACATCTCGCCGCCTTGCGCATGATTCCCGGGATTGTCTCTTTCCGTCCCGCCGATGCGACCGAGACTGCGTACGCGCTCGTCGAAATGCTTCTCAACACCAAGGGACCGACATGCCTCATGACTACGCGTCAGAACGTTCCCGTTCTTGAGGGCGTCCGTCACGAGGGGGTCGCCAAGGGCGCCTATGTCATTTATGAGAACGGTCCCCAGGGCATGAACACCGTCATGTTCATCGCGACCGGCTCCGAGGTCGCTATCGCAATCGAGGCGGCTAAGCGTCTCGCCGGCGAGGGTAAGTCCGTCCGCGTCGTTTCGATGCCGTCGATGGAGCTCTTCCTTGCCCAGAAGTGCGTCTACCGCGAGAGCGTTGTTTCCGAACTGATGAAAAAGCGTGTTATCGTCGAGGCCGGTTCCCGCTTCGGTTGGGATCGCTTCCGCATCGACCACAAGACGACGCGCTTTGTGACGATGGATCACTTCGGCGCTTCCGCGCCTTACAAGGTCCTCGCCGAGAAGTTCGGCTTCACGGCCGACAATGTCTATAATACCGCCAAGACGATTGCCTAATTCAAGGACGATAAAACGATGAACGACTCTCTTACCGCCATCAGCCCCATCGACGGACGCTACGCTTCGAAGTGTGAAGAACTTAAGGAGATTTTCTCCGAATACGGTCTGATCAAGCGCCGCGTTCTCGTCGAGTGCGTCTGGCTCGAAGCTCTCTGCGACGCGAAGGAAATCGCCGAATGCAAAGCGCTTTCGGCTTCCGAGCGCAAGGCGCTCCGGGCGATTGCCGCGGAGTTCTCCGTTGAGGACGCAGCCCGCGTCAAGGAGATCGAAAGAACGACTAATCACGACGTTAAGGCCGTCGAGTACTTCCTTAAGGAAAAGGTAGCCGGGACGTCGCTTGAAAAGAGAGCCGAGTTCATCCATTTCGCATGCACGTCCGAAGACATCAACAACATGTCTCACGCGCTCATGCTCCGCGACGGCAAGGCGTGCCTCAGAGCGGCGATGGACGAGATGACGGCGAAGATCGCAGCTTACGCTAAAGAGTGGGCGAAGGTTCCTATGCTCGCCCATACCCACGGTCAGCCCGCGTCGCCCACGACGGTCGGCAAAGAGCTCGCAGTCGTTTCCGCGCGTCTGAAGCGCCAGGCCGGAGAGATCGATCGTCTCGTAATGCCCGCCAAGATGAACGGCGCGGTCGGTAACTTCAACGCCCACTTGAGCGCCTATCCTAAGGTTGACTGGGAGAAGCTTTCGCGCAAGGTAATCGAGTCGCTGGGCTTGAGGCAGAACCGCCTTACGACCCAGATCGAGTCCCACGACGGAATCGCCGAACTTTTCGATGCGATCTGCCGTTGGAACAGCGTGCTTACGGACTTTGACCGCGACGTGTGGATGTACATTTCGATGGGCTACTTTAAGCAGAAGACCGTCAAGGGCGAAATCGGCTCATCGACGATGCCCCATAAGGTCAATCCCATCGACTTCGAGAATTCCGAGGGTAATCTCGGTCTCGCCAACGCCGTTATGGGCTTTATGTCTTCTAAACTCCCCATCTCGCGTATGCAGCGCGATTTGACCGATTCTACGACTCTTCGCAACATGGGCGTCGGTTTCGGTTATACGCTTATCGCGATCCGCTCTACGATTAAGGGTTTAGGAAAGCTCGAGCTCAACGCCGAGCGCCTCGCCGAAGATCTTGACCGCAACTGGGAGGTTCTCGCAGAACCTATTCAGACGGTTATGCGCAAGGTCGGCATGGACAGGCCCTACGAGAGACTTAAAGAGCTTACCCGCGGCCGCCGCGTGAACGCTGAGATTATGCGCGATTTCGTCGAGGCGCTGCCGCTTCCCGCCGAAGACAAGGCGAGGCTTAAAAAGATGACGCCCGCGACTTATACGGGCATCGCCGCCAAGCTCGCCAAGCTCGCTTAAATCTATATCCTGAAAGGACTTATGCAGATGAAAAAGGGAATTCTCGTTCGCCTTATGGCGATGATGTTTATTCAAATGATGACCTTCCCCGTCTGGTTCACGACGCTCGCGAAGTTTGTAGGAGAGCGCCCCGGTTGGGATACGCCTTTGTACAGTATGCTGATGGGTATAGGCATGTTCGCATCCCCCGTCGTCTGCATGTTCGCCGACAGGTTTCTTGATTCCGGTAAGGTGTTGGCTTTGTGCAATCTTGTCGCGGCGGGCGCTTTAGGCGGGGCGTTTTATGCCAACGACTCGTTTACGCTCTCGATGCTCCTGCTTGTCGCGACTGTCGCGCTTATGCCGACGTGGTCGCTCGTTTCTGCCGTCGCGATGACCCACGCTTCGCAGTCATCGTTCCCGTATATCCGTGCGCTCGGTTCTGTAGGCTGGGCTGCGAGCGCAATCTTTTCGATCGTTGCGATAAAGTGCTTAGGATTTACCGAATTCGAGAAAAGTCCTTGGATTTTCGCATGCGGCGCTTTTGTCGCGTTCGCGGGATTTTTGACGGCGCTTATCCAGCCCGCTACTCCGCCCAGCGCGAAGGGTTCGAAAATGAGCGTTGTCGATGCGCTCGGTCTTAGAGCGTTCGTCCTTCTTAAAGATCGTTCGGTGCTCATCCTCTCTACCGTCGTTCTTCTTTCGATGGTGGCGTTCCAATGGTACTTCTACTTTAATTCGCAGTATCTTTCTGATGCGGGCTGGAATATGACGACCGCCGTCATCAATATCGGCACGCTGGTTGAGCTTGGCTTTATGGTTGCGCTACCCTGGATTATCAAGCGCCTCGGATTCAAGGGTTCAACGCTTCTTGGTTTCGCCGCGCTGGCGTTCCGCTACGGTGCGTTCTATCTCGCGGCTAAAACCGGCTGCCATCTTCTCGACTTTGGCGGAATCATGATTCACGGCCTTATTTTCGGCATTCTCATCGTCGGAATCCAGATGCACATGGCCGAAATCGCTCCTGCGGAACTGCGCAATCAGGCTCAGGGATTCGTGATGCTTCTCACGGCCGGCATCGGGTACTTCCTTTCTGTCGGCCTCTTTCGCGTCGTCCTCAAGGCGAGCGAGTCGCCTGCAGGCGTGATCGACTGGACGATTCCGTTTATGACCGCGTTCGCGATCGCGGCGGCGTCGTTCGTTCTTTTCGCGCTCTTTTACAGAAGTCCTGCCAGGAAGTCCTAAATCTTTACTTCTTAGATTTAGAATCTAAAATCTGGAGGGATTCGGCTACGCGCCGCTCTCTTCCGTCGGAAGGCTTGTTGACGATTGTTATGTCGTCGCCGTGGCGAAGCCCCATCATTGTAGATCCGCCGCCGTCCATCGAAATAAGGGCTTTAGGATCGCATCCGAACTTTTCAAGAAGATAGCGCAGTTCCACGTAATTTACGCCGATGGAATGCTTCTGGCGGCCGTCTGCGATTCCGATTACGGTAATGCGGTTTGCGGTGTCGTTGCCGGCGAAGGTTCGAGGAGCGCGGCATGCGGCGCGTTTTTTACGCGCCTTCGGAGATTTGTCGGAATAGTCGGGAAGGGGTTTTCCGTAGCCGGGCACTCCGTCGCAGGACATCACATTGTCGTATTTCTCGAGAAGGTCTTTACCGAAGCGGCGTATGACGGGTTCTCCGCCGGCGTTGAACGCGAGCGTCGCTTCACCGTTCGGGTATTTTGAAGGTATCATTTTCCCGTCGACCTTGAGCTGGAAATACGGTATTGACGGGTCTACGGTCGAGTGGTAGACTCCATTAACGCACGCGAGAGCCTTGTTTTCCTTGGCGAGCACGCTCGGACATTCGCGTCGCTCGTCGCGGCGCGCGATATTGAGCGAAATGCCTTTCGCCTTTTTCCAGTCGATCAAAAGCCAGTGCGTAGCGACAGGTCCGTCCCCGAAGAGATTGTCAAAGTGGGCCGACAGATACATGACTCCGTCGGCAAGTTTTTCCGCCGACGCGGAACGCATGGGCTTTTCACGCAATTCCGCGGGGAAATGCTTGAGTACATCGGGAGAAATCCGTTTGACCTTTGCGTTTTCGGTGCCTGCGGTTGACGCGGCGGCGGCAATGACGGTTAAAACAACGACGGCAGAGAAGATGAATTTTTTCATTTTGATTGTGTGTTACTGTAAAAGGTAGCCGAAACCATACGAGACAAGTGCGACGAACGTCGAAATTCCCGCCATTACGGAAAAGCCTCGCCAGAAGGACGTGCCTCGGGCGACGCTCAAATAGAAGTTGAAAAAGGCGATTATGCTGAATGCGCCGAGAAGCATCGCGCCAAGCGCGAGAGTTGCGTTTGGCATGAAAACATAGGGAGCGACGAGTATCAGAACGGTGATGATGTAGGCTAGGCCCGTATAGGTAGCCGTTTTCATCGCATTGCCCCCGTCTTCGGCGCCGTTCTCGCCTCCGGCCTGGGCGTCTGCGCGTGCCGAGAGAAATGCCGAAGCGGCCATCGACATCGCTGCGGCCAATCCGGTAATCAGCCCGAGTTTTGCGATTTTCGAGCACTCCCCGATAGCGAACGTGAATCCCGCGAGCGCTCCGGTAAGTTCGACGAGCGCATCGTTAAGGCCTAGAACAATCGCGCCCATGTTGTTGAGCCGCTCGTCGTTAAGCATATTGATGAGCTCGGCCTCATGCCGCTCCTCGTCGTCCGCTATAATCGCGAGCTGCGGGTACGTCTGCAGAATCTTGCGGTACGTTTTTCCGGCGGTGTTTTCGCCGCGCTCCATCGCCTTAAGAGTGAATGTGATGCCGAAAACGCGCGCGCAGAATACCGTCCATGCGACCTTGAAAGATGACGGTCTTGCGTCGCTGCCGAGAATCCCGGCGATCACGCGCGCGTGGGACGCCTCGTCTTCGCTGATGCTCTGGAGAATCTTTTTGTTCTTTGGATCTTTTTCAATCTGCGCCAAACGCGCGTAAACTGCGGCTTCGGTAAGCTCGTTTTTTAGTTGTGAAAAAAGAACGGCGGCTGTTTTGGAGTTTTTATTCATTGCGCAATAGTATATCATATTTATGGTATAATGAAGTTAATGACAAAAGAATGCGGAGGGATAAAATGAAAAAGATATTATTTGCCGTGGTGTGCGGTTTTTGCGCCGCGTGTTTCGCACAGTCCGATGATACATACGGGACGTTGCCGACGAAGGCTCACCTGAAGTACCATAAGCGCGAAATCATCGCCATCGTCCATTGGGGACCGAATACATACACCGGCCAGGAGTGGGGCTTCGGGAACGTTCCCCCCTCGCGCGTAACTCCCGACAGGCTCGATCCCGAGCAGTGGGTCAAGGCGATGGCCGACGGCGGGATTAAGGCTGTAGTTCTTGTAGCGAAACATCATGACGGATTCTGTCTCTGGCCTTCGAAGTACAACAAGGATTATTCGATGGCGGCCGTACCCGGAAAGTACAGGAACTTCGATGTAGTCCGCGCGACCGAGAAGGCGTGCCGTAAATATGGTCTTGAATTCGGTGCATATCTCTCTCCGTGGGACCGGTATCGCGCCGATTATGCTCATCCGTCGTATGTCGATTATTTCCACAATCAGTGGGATGAACTTATGACGGATTACGGCGATATCTGCGAGATATGGCTCGACGGCGCTAACGGCGGCGACGGATGGTACGGCGGAGCGAACGGCGGACGGGGCGAGCGCCGTTCCATCCCGGCCGGCTATTATCAGAAGCCGCGTCTTCTCGCCAATCTTCATAAAAAGCATCCCGAAGCGGTTGCGTTCGGTGGTCATTACAACTGGTCTGTAAAGTGGTGCGGCAACGAGCGCGGAACTTCGCCCGAAACGTGGTGGAATCCTTCGAAGGGCGACGACGGAAAGGAGTACTGGATGCCGTCCGAGGCCGATACGCCGTTCCGCGGCGGCTGGTTCTTTCATGCTCATGAAAGCCCGAAGCCGATGAAGCGTCTTGTCGATATGTATTTCGAGTCCGTCGGCCGCGGTGCGGTACTCAATCTCGGTATCGCTCCCGACAAGCGCGGACTCGTCTGCGAGGCCGACGTCAAGCGTCTGAAGGAGTTTGGCGATTACATCCGTAAATTCAATGAATGCGATTTCGCAGAATCGGCGAGGACGGAATACGGCAAAAAAAGAAACGGCAACACCCTTGTTCTAACCGTGAAACTTCATCGTCCGAGGCTTTTCAACTGTGTCGACTTTAAAGAGAAAATCGAACTTGGACAGCGCGTCGAAAACTTCACCGTCGAGGTTAAGATTGACGGCGGGTGGACCGAGGTCGCCAAAGGCACAACCGTCGGCTACCGCCGCATAGTCCGATTTGACGAGGTCGAGGCGAGCGAGGTCCGCGTTACGCTCAAGGGCCGCGCCGCGCCGGTTATGGACGGTAAAGTCGCTTTGCGCTTTGCGCCCGAGGTTGTTGCGGAAGGTGCGAAGCGAAAGGATACCCTCGACAAGCGGGGATGGAAAATCATAGATGAAAGCTGCAAGAAGCCTGGCAATGCGAAAAATGTAATCGACGGTAACGAGAAGACCCTCTGGCACACTCATCCCGTCGGCCAGAGCCCGATACCGCCGCCGCAGTATTTTTCGGTAGATTGCGGGAAGGTCGTGACGATGAGGGGCTTTGAATACGTGCCGCGCATGGACAACTGTATGCACGGCATGGTGGACGGCTACGAGTTCTTCGTTTCGGACGACGGTAAAAGCTGGCGCCTCGTCAAAGCGGGCGGCATCGGCAATCTCGCCGCGAATCCCGTCAGGAACAGAATCGTTTTCGATAGTCCCGTCAGGGCGCGTTACTTCAAGTTCAACGCCACGCACTCTCTTTCCGGCAATAACCAATGCTGTTTTGCGGAGATTGATTTGTGGTAAGGCGTTTTAATCTCAATATTTATTTTGTATAATCTCGTTTCATAAGCGGCGTTAATTTTATGATACAATATTGCTATATGAAAAAAATCCTTCTTATGTCTTTTGCCCTTACAGCGGGCTTGGTTTTTGCCGAGGAGCAGATTATCAACGGCCAGAAATGGGTCTGCGAGGACGGGCTTTGCGTCCCGGTTGATGACGGTGCAGCCGAAACTAACGCCTCGCCTGCGGCGGCTGATATTTCTTCGCACGCTCCCGAGACGGTCGACGGCCAGAAGTGGGTCTGTAAGGACGGGCTTTGCATGCTTGTCGAAGAATCTTCCGAAGACGGTCGGCAGACTGCGGCGGGCGCGAACGAGAATGCGCATGTCGCCCGTAAAACCCGCCTCGCTCACGGCTATATGGACGTTGATGAGTTTATAGCATTTCTTGAAAATGAGAAGAGCGCTTCTTTTTTCGACGGAAAGGCGTGGTGGCTCGTCATAATTCTGATTCTTCTCGGGGGGCTCGCGATGAATCTGACCCCGTGCGTTCTGCCGATGATTCCCATCAACCTGATGATTATCGGTCGTTCCGCGTCGCGAGGCGCCTTTTACGGTGCGGGCATCGCCGTCGCGTACGGTGTGCTCGGAATTCTCGCCGCGTTCGGCGGAATGGCTTTCGGCGTTATTCAGGGGAGCCCTTGGTTCAATGCGGCTATCGCGCTTTTATTCCTTGTTCTCGCGTTGTCGATGCTCGGAGTTTTCTTCATTGATTTTTCAAAGAAGCGCAACAATTTCGCCTCTATGCGCGAGAGCATGTGGCCGTGGCTTTTCGCGTTTTTCATGGGCGTTGTAAGCGCGATTCTCGCGGGCGCATGCGTCGCGCCGATTTTGATTACGGTTCTTCTTCTGACGGTCGATCTTTTTTCAAAGGGCGTTTATTTCGCGCTGGCGCTTCCGTTTGTCATGGGCGTCGGAATGGCGCTGCCCTGGCCGTTCGCGGGTGCGGGGCTTCAGGTTCTTCCGAAGCCGGGCGCATGGATGACGAAGGTGAATAAGATTTTCGGCGTGCTGGTTCTCGGATTCTCCGCATACTACGCGTATCTCGCCTATACCGGGTTTAAGCCCTGCCGCGATAGCGCGGAAACCGCTGTTCAGGGAGATGCGGTAAAAATATCGTCTCCGTCCGAGTTTTCGCTCGACGGGCTTAAGCGCCCGGTGATCGTCGACTGCTGGGCTTCATGGTGCAAGAACTGCACCGCGATGGAAAAAACGACCCTTGCCGACGATCGCGTGAAAAAGGTTCTGGCCGAGAAGGGCTTTACGTTTATCAAACTGCAGGCCGAAGACATCAAGGAGCTGAAAAAGCTGCCTGGTTTCGAAGAGGTCAAGGGCTTGCCCGCGTTTGTGATTTTCGAATAAACAATCGGTAAAAAGAAAGGAACACAAAAATGAAAAAAACGATGATATTGGCCGCAATGTCCGCGGTATCGCTGGCGCTTTTCGCCAAGACGTCAACTCCGGCGGGATTCACCGATGATCTGGACGCGGCGATCGAAGCGTCGAAAAAGTCGGGCAAAACCGTCTACGCCGTTTTCTCCGGAAGCGACTGGTGCCACTGGTGCAAGGTTCTCGAGAAGGATTATCTCTCCAAGAAGGAATTTGTTGACGAGGCCTCGAAGAGTTTCGAGCTGGTGTATATAGACTCACCGAACGACAAGACAAAACTTTCCGAAAGGGCGGCAAAGAACAACCCGGATCTTGTTAAAAAGTACCGTATCCGCGGCTTCCCCACGGTTAAGTTTATCGCGGCCGACGGCTCCGCCTCCGACGCGTCGCGACCCAGAAACGGAGTTGCGCCTAAGGCGTACGCCGAGTCTCTTGCCAAGGAAATCAAGTACCGCCCCTTGATCGACAAGCACATTACTCCGCTCAAAACGGAGCTTAATGCCGCGATGAGGGACGGTTACGGAAAATTCTTTAAGATCGGAGATCCCTTCTCGAAGAAGACCGAAGAGGAGCAGCGTGCGGCCTATGCGGATGTGCAGAAGAATTTAGGCGAACTCATCGCCAAGATGACCGAGATGCGCGGCAAGATCGCGAAGGTCGAGGTTCCCGCCGAGATCGCGCACGAAAAGGAGGAACTCCTCAAGATGCTCGACGGCAATCTCAAGGGAATGAAGGACGGCGCGGCCATGACGTTTGAAGACGCGAAGAAACTCGATGAAGCCCGGAAGAGCCGCAGAGGGAAGCGTAAAATCAAATAATATCGATTTTCAGGAGCTCCCTGACGACGACCTGATAGGTCGTATTCGACAGGAAGCGCCTGTTTCTCAAAACTTCAAGCATCATTAACGCATCGATGGCGAGGAGCGCCGTACGGCGTTCCTCGTCTGTCGTATAGAGAAGTTGAATGTAGCGGTTAAAGTTGTCGAGAAGGACCCTGTTGGCGCGGATCACACGATATACAAAGTACCATTCCCAGGCCGGGCTGATGGAGACGATCATCAGGAACGTGGAAATAGGCAGCGCCATCCAGGGGTTGAACGGAGGATTTGAGCTGAAGATGCAGATGCAGAAAATTATAAAAGTGGCTAAAAAAATCACCGAATTGACTATCAGCCAGACTTTTCTTCTGAGATCGGAACGATCGACTTCTATGATTGCGGAAACGGATCGGGATTCGATGATTCTTACGACCGCGAAGAAAAGAACGCTTAATCCTGTTATCAGAGTCGCGACCGCGAGGAGCTTTTCGTCGGCGTGGATGGCGGGAAGTACGAGCAAAAGAGCCATTGCGCCGGCGATGCACCAGAGTTTGGCGTAAGCTTTGATTCTTGAACGCAACCGATGAAGGATAGGAAGCGATTCGGAAACTATTTTAGAGGAGTTGAATACGGTTTCTCCCTTCATTTGCACTTCGTCTGCGGTGAGTTGCTTCATTGGATCGCTCCTTTTGGTTTAGAAATTTACAGTGATTAACGATATAAGACGCTTCGATCGGATATTTTATCACAATTTTTTATGATTGAGAAGGAACGCGCTAGTTGGAATATCCCCACCTTTCCCCATTTGCCTTTATTCATTCTGTAGTACAGGATAGAAGCAAAAGGGAAAGGTGGGGATATTTCAGCGTGCGCTCATATTGACATGATGCGCCGCTCAATATATAATACACGGCCAAACTTCAAACAAGGAGAAAAAAGTGAACGCTAAAAAAATGATCGGTGCGGCGCTTTTCGCCGTTATTGCTGGTGGGGTTTTCGCTTCGGAGACCGAAGAGGGCGGTTTCGCCTGGGCGCCGGGTGACGGAGTGTCCTTTGACGAGACGCCTATCCTTTCAACGGAAGTGGCGCTTAATTTCGATTCCAGATATATTTTTTACGGCGTCGTCGACGGCAAGGATCCCATTGTCCGTCCGTGCGCCACGGCTACGTTCGGCGATTGGGTGTATTTGAGCGCTGAAGCGATTTTCGATCTGACGAAGGGTAGCGGCAAGCGCGGCGGTTACGGTAACCGCGCAGGCAAGTATTCCGCGCTTTATCCTTCGATCGGGTTGGCTCACGAGTTTGAACTGGGCGAAAAAATCGGCACTCTCGGTATTGATTTCGGCTATCAGTACTGGTACACGCCGCGCAGCATCGGTGAAGTATGGGATACCCAGTATCTGTATCTTGAGGCTACTCTTAAGGGACATTGGGTTAAACCTACGCTTTATGTCGAGCGCGATATCATGGCCGATGAAGGTACATACGTGAATCTGGCGCTCGCCCATACCTTTGAAATCGATTGCATCGAAGGCCTTTCGGTCACGCCCTCGATCGCCCAGGGCTTCGGCAACTCCCTTAGAACAAAGGGCTATTTCTCTGAACTTGAAAAGGTTGAGGGCTTTGATCACGGCGGATTGATGGATACGTCTGTCAAACTTGAACTCGAATATGAGATCAACGATTGGCTTAAGCTCGGCGCGTATGTCGCCTATTACGACTATCTCTTCGACGATGATATGCGCGAAGCGGCCGCCGCCTACAACGGCGAATGGGGCGCACATGAAGACAAGACCTGGAACTTTGTCGGAGGCCTTTCTCTTACCGCTTCTTTCTAAATTTTTATCAAGAGCGGAAATGCGCGGCGATCTTCATAGGGTCGCCGCGTTCGTTTTATCCGGAGTTTTCCACGCGCCATTCTTTTTTTGCTATAATATTAAGCAATTATGGCAGAGAAAATCGCAGTATATCCCGGCACTTTCGATCCGATGACGAAGGGCCACTTTGATCTTATCGTTCGCGGGGCCAAGCTCTACGACAAACTTATTGTCGCCGTTGCGGCCACGAGCACGAAGGACAAGGCTATGTTTTCGGGTGAAGAGCGCCTTGAAATGATCCGCAAAGACGCCGAAAAGGCAGGTTTGGACAATGTTGAGGTCAAGATTCTCGATACGCTTCTCGTTGATTTCTGCCGTCGCGAGGGGGCGCGGGTCGTTTTGCGCGGCGTGAGGGTCTACAGCGATTTCGAATACGAGTTTCAGATGGCGCTCATCAACAGGCGCATGGCTCCGGAAATTGAGACTCTCTTCATGATGCCGAGCGAGAATCTCGCGTATGTAACGGCGTCCACCGTCCGCGAAATCGCCAGTTACGGCGGCGATACGGCTCCTTTCGTGACGGATGTCGTTCAAGCCAATTTAGAAAAAAGAAAATCTCAGGGAAAGGCGTAAGAATCAAATGAAAATCAGAGACGATATCAGGTATGTCGGCGTAAACGACCACGAGGTTGACCTTTTTGAAGGTCAGTACGTCGTTCCGCGCGGCATGGCCTACAACTCCTATCTCATCGACGATGAAAAGAAGGCCGTTCTCGATACGGTCGACGCGAATTTCGGCGATGAGTGGCTTAAGAATATCGAAGACGCCGCCAAAGGCGCCAAAATCGATTATCTTGTCGTTCACCACATGGAGCCCGATCACTCCGCGAATATCGCGAAGTTCGCCGCGCGCTATCCCGAGGCGCTTATCGTCTCGAGCGCCCAGGCTTTTACGATGATGAAGAACTTCTTCGGCGACGATTTCGCGTCGCGCCGCATCGTCGTCAAAGAGGGCGATACGCTTTCGACGGGCCGCCACAACCTCGCGTTCGTCGCCGCTCCCATGGTTCACTGGCCCGAGGTGATGGTCAGTTACGATACGACCGAGAAGATTCTCTTTTCCGCCGACGGTTTCGGCAAGTTCGGCGCCAACGACGTCGAGGATCCCGAGGGTTGGGACTGCGAGGCGCGCAGATACTACATCGGCATCGTCGGCAAGTACGGTCCCCAGACCCAGGCGCTTCTTAAAAAGGCGGCCGGTCTTGAGATAAAGACGATCTGCCCTCTGCACGGCCCCGTTCTTTCGACGCCCGAGGAAATCGCGAACGCCGTCACCAAGTACGATATCTGGTCGAGCTACCGCGTCGAATCGCCCGGCGTGCTCGTCGCGTACACTTCTGTTTATGGAAATACGAAGGCCGCCGCGCTCAAGCTCGTCGAGATTCTGAAGGCGAAGGGCTGCCCGAAGGTCGCCGTCGCCGATCTCGCGCGCGACGATCAGCCCGAGGCCGTCGAGGACGCGTTCCGCTACGGTAAGCTCGTTCTCGCGACGACGACGTACAACGCGACGATCTTCCCGTGGATGCGCCACTTTATCGATCATCTCACCGAGCGCAACTACCAGTCGCGCAAGGTCGGTTTCATCGAGAACGGTTCCTGGGCGCCGACGGCCGCGAAGGTCATGAAGAAGATGTTCGAAAATTCGAAGGATATCGCTTTCTGTGATACCGTCGTCACCGTAAAGGGCGCGCTTAGCGCAGAGAGTGAAGCGTCCCTCGAAAAGCTCGCTTGCGAGATTCTCGCCGATTGAAATTGAGAGGCTGATTTGAAAGAACGCATCGCCAGACACGTAGCGGAGCTTCCGAAAAGCGGAATACGCAAATTCTTCGACATTGTCGCACAGTCGAAGGATGTTATTTCGCTTGGTGTAGGAGAGCCCGACTTTGATACGCCGTGGCATATTTCCCGCGCGGCGGTAACGTGTCTCGAGGACGGGGGGACCCACTATACGTCCAATCTGGGGACTCCGAAGCTCCGTCAGGCGATTGTGCGCTATTTCAAACGCCGGTTCAATACCGATTACGCGTGGGATAAAGAGGTTCTCGTTACAGTCGGCGTTTCCGAGGCGATTGATCTGGCGATCCGCGCGCTCTGTTCACCCGGCGACGAGGTTATGTTTCATGAGCCGTGTTTCGTGAGTTACGCGGCGACCATGCGTCTCGCTCACGCCGTTCCCGTAGCTGTTCCCACCTGCGTCGAGAACGCCTTCCGGCTTACCGTCGAAGAACTCGAGAAATACGTAACGCCTAAAACAAAGGCGCTGCTGCTTAATTTCCCGTGCAATCCTACGGGCGCCACGTTGAGCCGCGCCGAGATGGCGGAGATCCTCGATTTCTGCGAGCGCCATGATATTATTTTGATTTCCGATGAAGTCTACACCGAGCTTAACTATGAGATCGAAGACGGCGCCGAAGAGGTGGTCTTGGATTCGTTCGGTTCGTTTGAGCTCTATCGCGACAGAGTTCTTGTTCTTAACGGCTTTTCGAAGAGCTGGGCAATGACGGGGTACCGTCTCGGTTTCGCGTGCGGCCCCGAGGATATCATCGGCGCGATGATGAAGATTCACCAGTACGGGATCATGTCGGCTCCGACGCTCGCGCAGGCCGCGGGAGTCGAGGCGCTCGATTTCGGCGATAAGGATATCGCGCGGATGCGCGGCGAATACAAGAAGCGCCGCGATTATCTCGTGAACGCGCTCAACTCCATGGGGCTTAAGACGCTTATGCCCAAGGGCGCGTTCTATCTGTTCGTCGATATCCGTTCAACCGGTATGACGAGCGAGGATTTTACGATGCGCCTTTTGAAGGATTTCGGCGTGGCGTGTGTTCCCGGCTCCGCATTCGGCGCTTCGGGCGAGGGGTTTGTGAGAATGAGTTACGCCACGAGTCTTGAGAATATAAAGCTCGCCGCGGAACGAATCGCCGGAATGATGCGGGAAGGAGGTTTTTCGGGATGAATATAAATGACAGTTCCGAGATTAAAATGAACTGGACCTTCGCTCTAGCCGTAAGCGTTGTTATTCATGTTGTCGTAATCGGTCTTGTTATGCTGTGTTCCGACGCCCCCGGTGAAGCGGAGGATGCCGCGACGCAGGAGTTGGCGGCCGACCGCTCTTCGGATTCCGGAGAGACCGGGAATGCCGGTTCCTCTCAGACCCCGCCTGCGCCGCCGCCGAGCAGGGTTAATCCGGTAACGCCGACGTCTGTGGCTCCTGCGCGGCGCTCTCCGCAGCCACGTCAGTCCGCGCGAGCTTCGACAACATCAACTTCGAGTTCAGCGTCAAGAACGCCCGCAACTCCCGCAAACGCCTCGACGGCTCCTGCGACGGACGCGGGTTCTTCCGCATCACGCCCTGCAGCGTCGTCCCCGGTGACGAAGACGATCGTGTATGAAGTTAAACCGGGCGACAATCTGACCAAGATCGCCAAGAAACATAAGTGCACCGTGACCGAAATCGCTAAGCTGAATAAAATGAAGCCGAACAGGGTACTTTGGGTCGGGCTTAAACTTAAGATCCCTGCTCCCGTCGAGTGATTTCAGGATAATCTTATGTCGTGCGAGATCGTTATTGATGGGTGTCTGCCGCGTTCCGTCGCCGTTTCCAAAGCCTCTCTTAAGGCGGCGGCTGAATATTTCGCGTCGCGCTCGTCTAAACGGATCGGAATTCCGTTTCATTCAGTCACGATCATTCTTCAGGATGATGCCGCTTCAGACGAGGTGCATCGCGGGATAATGGGTGTTGAGGGCGCGACCGACGTTATAACCCAGGCTTACGAAGCGATGCCGCCGGAGCCTGAAGGGATTTACGGCGAACTTTACGTCAACGTGGATCAGGCGCTCAGATTTTCAAACGTCGCCAGAAACTGGTCGGCGCAGAAGGAGCTTCTTCTTTATATCGCGCACGGGATGGATCATCTTTCCGGGGCCGATGATTTTGAATCAGCCGACAGGGCGCGTATGCGCAGGCGCGAGCTTGCGTGGATGAGGGATTACGCGCGCACGGATGCGGGAAAGGACCGGAGGTGATGATGAAATTTAAAGTTCTTTTGGCGGCTCTCACATTGTCGTTCGCCTCAGCATCTTCAGCCCAGGACGAATACGATTATGTTGATTACGATTTCGAGCGGTGGTATGCGGGCGCTCGCGCGGTGGCGGTGATTCCGCAGGGTGGCGGCGAAATGCGCAATCTGTGCGGCGCGGGAGCGTATCTCGGCTATTATGTCGATGATTTTCTTACGGTAGAAGTCTCTGCCGCGTGGCTGGAGAATACGGCAGGTTTGAGCGTAAAGGGTCTTTGGCATTGGTGGGGTTACGAGAAGTTCGATCCGTTTTTCACTTTCGGCGCGAGCGGCTGGATAGACGGAGAGGTCGGTCCGACGATCGGATGGGGTACATTCTGGCATTTTAACGATTATTGGTCGCTCCGGTTCGATGCGGACGCGACATACGGTCTTGACGACGCCGATGAGATGGTGTACTCCGTCTCGCTTGGCGTCCAGTGTTCTTTTTAAGGATAAAAAATGAACGAGTGGATATTTTTGTTTACAGGTCTTATGGCCGGAGGAATTATTGCGTATTTTTGGCAGAAACGCATCGTGACCGGCGAACGGGCGAGACAGGAGACGCTGCTGAGCGACGCGGAAACGCGTAGAATCAACGCCGAACGCGAGAAGTCTAACGCTGAGGTTATGCTGAAAGCGAAGTGTGACGAGATCGAACAGGTGCGAAGAGACGGTGTAGAAGGTCTTAAACGTCAGGCGGAGCAGTTCCGAGAAGAGATACAGGCGCTCAACGGGCGTATAGATGACGGCGACAGAAAGATTCAGGCGGAGCGCGAGCAGAAGGAGGATCTCGCCAAGCGTCTTGCGGCGGCCGAGGAAACTCAAAAGGCCGCCGAGCGGCTGTTCAAAGAGCGAGAAGACCAGTATAAAAAGACTCTCGAACAGGGGGCGGCGCAGTTTAAGGAACTGGCTCAGAAAATTCTTGAGGATCGTGAGCGGAAATTGAAGGATGATGCGACAAATCCGTTGAGCGAGCTGGTAAAACAGCTTAAAATGGATATTTTTAATTTGAAAACGCAGATTTCGAACTCCAACGAAAAATCCGCGACATCTCATACCGATCTCGTAAATAAGATCGCGAATCTCGTCACTCAGACTAATAAGGTAACCGAGCAGGCCAACAATCTCGCGGGCGCTATCCGCGGCGATTCGCGCCTTATGGGTGAATGGGGCGAAATTCAGCTGAAGCGAATTTTGGATATGTCCGATATGTATGAGGGGACGAGCTATACGTATCAGGAGACGTTCGTAGACGAGGATAACGGGCGCAAATCGAAGCGTACCGATTTTGTGATTAAAATGCCCGAAGATCGCGCTTTGATCATCGACTCGAAATGCACTCTTGCAGCGGCGGAACGTTATCATGCGGCGGCGAACGACGCCGAGCGAGCGAAAGCTGAGGGCGATATCGTCGCTTCCGTCAAAAGTCATGTCGACGAGATTAAGGCCGCAAAATATCAGGATTCGGTAAAAGGCGCGTTTCCCTGCGTTTTGATGTATATTCCGATGGAAGAGGTGTATATGCTCGCGATGAAAGCGACAGTCGTCGTCAGCGGCGAGCGTGTACTTTTGCGCGATTACGCGCGGCGAAACAATGTCGTTTTTGTGAATTCCGCCAGCGTTTTTCCCGTTGTGCGCCTGATCGAAATGTTGTGGAACGTCGACCGTGCGGAGCAAAACCGCGAGGAAATGATCCATGTCGCCGAAGAACTTCTTCAAAGGGCGAACGATTTCGTTACGGAATTTCTTGCCGTCGGAGATGCCTTTAACAATGTATTTGCGAAATACGATGCGGCGAGGAAGCGTTTGATAGACGATCGTAACAATCAAACTATCGCGAAGGCGGCCTCTAGGCTTGTCGGTCTAGGCGTTCAGCCGAAAACGCGAGGCAAGAAGGCGTACGCGCTCGCCGAACCGATTGCGGCGGGTGTTATAAAAAATTGATGCGTTACCGGGGCTGATTTTTTGGTATAATATGTTTTCAGAGCGATTTAATTCCATTTTGAAAGGGATATACAAAAATGAAGCGCGCTGACGTCGACAAAGTCCTTATTATCGGTTCTGGCCCTATTGTTATCGGGCAGGCTTGTGAATTTGACTATTCCGGTACCCAGGCTTGTAAAGCTTTAAGAGCTTGCGGTTACAAGGTAGTTCTCGTGAACTCCAACCCCGCGACGATTATGACCGATCCGGTTATGGCCGACGCGACGTATATTGAGCCTTTAAACGAAGCGCGTTTAGAGCAAATTATCGAAAAAGAGCGCCCCGACGCGATTTTGCCTAACTTAGGCGGTCAGACGGGTCTCAATCTTTCGATGGAGCTCGCGAAGAAGGGTATTCTCGACAAGTACGGAGTAAAGGTAATCGGTGTTAATCTCGACGCGATCGAGCGCGGCGAAGACCGCGAAGTCTTTAAGGCGACGATGGAGCGCCTCGGGATTGAGACGCCCCGCTCGGGTATCGTTCACACGGTCGAGGAGGCCGTCGATCTCGTCGAGAATAAGATCGGCTACCCCGTAGTCGTGCGCCCCGCCTACACGATGGGCGGCTCGGGCGGCGGATTCTGCTACAACGTCGAGGAACTTCGCACTATCTGCGCGCGCGGTCTCGACGCGTCGCTCACGACCCAGTGTCTTATCGAAGAGTCGATCCTTAACTGGGAGGAGCTCGAGGTTGAGGTCGTCCGCGATGCCAAGAACCAGATGATCGCCGTATGCTTTATCGAGAACATCGACGCGGTCGGCGTTCATACGGGCGACAGCTTCTGCGCGGCGCCTTTCCTTACGATTTCCAAGGAACTTGAAGAAAAGCTCAAACGCGACGCCTTCAAGATCGTCGAATCGATCGGCGTCATCGGCGGCTGTAACGTTCAGTGGGCCCACGATCCTAAGACGGGCCGCGTAGTCATTATCGAGATTAATCCTCGCACTTCGCGCTCCTCGGCGCTCGCTTCGAAGGCGACGGGCTTCCCGATCGCGCTTATTTCGGCTAAGCTCGCCGCGGGCTACACGCTCGACGAGATTCCTTACTGGCGCGACGGCAGCCTCGATAAGTATACTCCTTCGGGCGATTATATCGTTCTTAAGTTCGCCCGCTGGGCGTTCGAGAAGTTCCGCGCCGTAGAGGATCATCTTGGTACCCAGATGAAGGCCGTCGGCGAGGTAATGTCGATCGGTAAGACTTATAAGGAGACTTTCCAGAAGGCGATACGCGCTCTCGAACGCGGCCGCGCCGGTCTCGGCTTCGCCAAGGATTTCAACGAGAAGACTCTCGATGAGCTTCTTAATATGCTCGCCGTACCTAACTCCGAGCGTCACTTCCAGATGTACGAGGCTCTCCGCAAGGGCGCGACGAACGAGCAGATTTTCGCGCGCACCGGCGTTAAGGGCCATTTCGTCAACGAGATGCGCGAACTCGTCGCCGAAGAAGAGCAGATTCTCGCTTATAAGGGCTCGCTCCTCCCCGACGAAATGCTCGTTAAGGCCAAGAAGGACGGCTTCTCCGACAAGTATCTTTCGCAGCTTCTCGGCGTTCCCGAGAAGGATATCCGCGCTCAGCGCGTAAAGCTCGGCTGTGTCGAGACGTGGCATAAGGTCCCCGTTTCGGGCGTCGAGGACCAGGCATACTACTATTCGTCCTACAACGGCGAGAAGAGCGAAGTCGCTGTAACCGATAATCCCAAGAAGGTTATGATTCTTGGCGGCGGTCCGAACCGCATCGGCCAGGGTATCGAGTTCGACTACTGCTGCTGTCACGCGGCGATGGCGATGCGCAAGATGGGTTACGAGACGATTATCGTCAACTGCAACCCCGAGACCGTTTCGACCGACTACGATACTTCCGATAAGCTCTACTTCGAGCCCGTCACCGTCGAAGACGTTCTCCAGATTTACGAGAACGAGAAGCCCGCCGGCATTATCGTTCAGTTCGGCGGTCAGACCCCGCTTAATATCGCGCGCGGTCTCCAGGAGGCCGGCTGCAGGATTCTCGGAACTTCCGTCGATTCTATCGACGACGCTGAGGACCGTGACCTTTTCCATTCCATCATGGATAAGCTCGGCATCCCCATGCCTGAGTCGATGATGGCGAGCGATCTAGAAGGCGCGATCGAGTGCGCCAATAAGCTCGGCTATCCGCTTATTATCCGTCCTTCGTTCGTACTCGGCGGACGCGGCATGGAAGTCATTTACGACGAGATCATGCTTAAGGAGTACGTCGCGAAGGCCGTCGGCGTAACGCCCGACCGTCCGCTCTATCTCGACCGCTTCCTTTGCCACGCTATTGAGTGCGAGGCCGACGCGCTTTCCGACGGAACCGATGTGTTTATCCCTGCGATTATGCAGCATATTGAGCTCGCGGGTATTCACTCCGGCGACTCCGCCTGCGT
This sequence comes from Kiritimatiellia bacterium, assembly GCA_017520845.1. Classification (GTDB taxonomy): domain Bacteria; phylum Verrucomicrobiota; class Kiritimatiellia; order RFP12; family UBA1067; genus UBA1067. The sequence goes on from JAFXEU010000038.1 coordinate 21,069, forward strand.
ATTGCCGCCAGAGGGAATCAGCGAGGCGACTAAGGCTACGATTCTCGATTATACGCGCCGTATCGCCAATGAGCTTAAGGTCGTCGGTCTCATGAATATGCAGTTCGCGGTCGAGGACGAGAAGGTTTACGTTATCGAGGCTAACCCGCGCGCGTCGCGCACGGTGCCGCTCGTATCGAAGGTCGCCGGTACTCAGATGGCCGGCATCGCGACCCGCCTTATGCTCGGTGAGACGGTTAAGTCTCTCGGTCTCGACAATAAGCGCATGATACCCTACTTCGGCGTTAAAGAGGCCGTTCTTCCGTTCGATAAGTTCCCGGAGGTCGACCCTGTTCTCGGGCCTGAAATGCGCTCGACGGGCGAAGTTTTAGGTCTTGCCGAAACGTTCGGGCTCGCGTACTTCAAGTCTCAGGAGGCGGCTCTCTCGCCGCTCCCGACCGAGACCGGTAAGATTCTCGTCTCGCTTTCCGAGAAGCCCGCCGACGCGGCCGCCGCGATCAAGGCGTTCAGCGAGCTCGGCTTCGAGGTTATCGGCACCGACGGTACGATCGAATACTTGAAGAAGAACGGCGTCGAAGGCTCAATCATCGCCAAGATCGGCGAGGGTCGCCCCGACGTTCTCGACGCGATCAAGAACCGCGAGGTTAAGCTTATCATCAATACGCCTTCGGGTCGCCGCGACGCCCGCGCCGACGACTGCCGCATCCGCCAGGCCGCGATCAAGTATAAGGTTCCCTACCTTACGACGCTCGCCGCCGCGCGTGCCGCAGCCGAGGGTATTTCGGCCGCCATGCGCGGTTTGGGCGAGGTCCGCTCGCTCCAGAGCTACCACGCCTCAATCTCGTAATCAGGAGGTGTGGGAATGTCTTTCGCATCACTTGTTTTGGCGGCTACGGTTTCGGTCAACTTCAATTCCGACATCGGTAAATTCCGTCCTGAGCTTCACAGTTCGGGTTACGGTCCTAAGATCGCGGGCTGCACCCAAAAGACGATTGATGAAATCAAGGAGATGGGTTTTAAGTCCGCGCGCACTCATGACTGGGCGCTCTTCAACAGCAATCAGCGCGTGTGCGACTACCATCATATCTTTCCTATTATTCATCTTGACGCGACCAATCCGTCGAACTACGTGTTCGCCGCGACTGATTACCTTTTGAAGCGCGCGAGAGAAGATATCGGAACGGATATCTTCTTCCGGTTAGGCGTATCGATCGAGCATTCGGGGCCTAAGGTTCACTTCAACTCCCTTATCCCTGAAGACTTCGATAAGGTTGCGGAAATTTTCGCAGGTACCGTAAGGCATTATAACCAAGGCTGGGCCAACGGGCACAAGTGGGGTATCAAGTATTGGGAGATCTGGAACGAGCCCGATGGTATAAATAATATGTGGTGCCTTAAAGACGGCGATTCAGGCGTCGGCTCGACTCCCGAAGAGAAGGCCGAAGATAAGGCGCGTCGCGATAAGCTGCGCATGGAGCTTTTCTGCAAGTTCTACGTAACCTGCCTTAAAAGACTTAAGAGCGAGTTTCCCGACATTAAAGTCGGCGGGCCCGCGCTTTGCTATATGAAGGAGGATTATTTTAGAGCGCTTCTAAAGGCGTGTAAGGAAGCAGATGTCGCCCCCGACTTCATCTCGTGGCATCAGTACACCAACCATCCTCAAGCGATTATCAATTCGATTGAGAAGGGTCGCAGCCTCTGCGATGAATACGGATTTAAGGACTGCGAGCTTATCATAAACGAGTGGCATTATTTAGGGCCTCGCGGATGGGGTGGAGTCTGGTCGAGCGATCCCGAGATTCTCGCCAAGACCTGGCAGGGTCCCGGCTCTCATAACGGCATCGATTCGTCGTGCTTTAACCTTACGGTCCTTTCGAAGTTCCAGACTTCCAAGCTCGATCAGGCGTTTTACTACGGCTGCTTTTACACCGGAGCTTGGGGGTATAAAAATTCATTCGGCAACAAGTACAAGATTTTCCACGGGCTGAAGATGTTCAGTTCAATAATCCACTCATTGTCGACGATATGCGAATCCAAAGGCGAAGGGACCGTAACCGTTATTGCCGGCAAGAGCAAGAACGGTAGAAGCAGGGGTATACTCGTTACCGATTATATGGGTACAGATAAGGAGATTGTCGTAAAGATCGACGGCGTCGAAGACGGTCGTCAGTGCTGGGTTATCGCTCACGATAACGAGCGCGACTTCGAGCCTGTTTATGTGCCCTTCAACGACGGTAAATTAGTCTTGAAAAAGACGACCGAAGGCAGCGCCGCATTTACAATCTGGTTCTGAAATTAAACTTCATTGTTGGTGTTTAGGCGAAGTTGAACAGAGGAATTTTAAACTTCCATTGTTCAACTTCAACTCCTAACCCCTAAATCCTGACTCCTAACTACTTATTACTCTGCATAGTTTCGTTCGTGTCGCCGCCGGAGTAGTCGGCAGTTTGGGTCGAGTGGCAGTGTAAGGCCGTTTTGTGCCAGAATTGGGTGGATGAGTGGAGGAAATGAGGGATTTTTGGTACAATATTGGTATAAAAGAAAACGAAATAAGAGAATATGACTGAAGACTTTGATAAATATTATGAAGCTGTAGAGCCAGATAGGCGCGAGCGAGCGTATGCCTGGGCGACGGCGATCGGTCTTCAGGATGTCGACGGGCTTAAGCCTTCAAAGTATTTGGTTTCTACCGCGAAACGTCATATTGAGGGTGAAATTTCTCAAGATGAGGCGCGGCGACTGGTTGATGAGTATTATGAGACTAAAGAAGGGCACGATCTTCCGGCGGATGTACAAGAGGCTGATAAAGTTTCAGCGCGAATTGTCGCTGTAATTAATTCGCCTACTTTTAATTTCTCGGTTCCGTATTATTTAGGTCTTCATCGCCAGATATTCGATGGCGTTTTTAAGTTCGCGGGCGAAGTGCGCAGCGTTGAACTTACAAAGCGCGAATGGGTGCTTAACGGAGATACCGTTCAGTATACGCCATCTTGCATGATTAAAGATACTCTTGAATATGATTTTGACCGAGAAAGAAAGTTTAAGTATACGGGACTATCGGAAGATGCATTTATAGAGCATTTCACTACATTTATCTCTGGAATTTGGCAGATTCATCCGTTTCGGGAAGGTAATACGCGCACAGTCGCGCTTTTCGCCATCAAGTATCTTCGTTCGCTCGGATATCAAGCTTCGAATGACTTATTCGCTGCGAAGTCATGGTATTTCCGCAATGCGCTTGTAAGGGCTAATTATGAGAATGTACG
>JAFXEU010000039.1 GCA_017520845.1 Kiritimatiellia bacterium
ATCACGGCTCTTCGCATCCGATTCCGCTTCCCGTAAGCTCACAGCCTTTTCCGCCGCGGCAATACGTTTTTCAAGCGTACCGTCAATTCCTTGGGAGCGCATCTTAATGCGAATATCCTCAAGCTCTTCGCGATCGGCGTTCGCGTCGGCTCTGCGTTCCGAAGCTACCGCCGCAGCCAATTGCATACGCTCTGTCGAGCGCTCCGCCGCCAAAGCCGCAGAACGCATAGCCTCCGTCTCCCGTTTCGCCGTTTCCTGAAGCGCATAAAAGATCTCTTCAAGTTTTTCCATGCGTTCCAAAGAGATGTTAAATACCGCACATTTCTTGGTTGCGGCTTTTTCAACTTTTTCAGCCTCCGCAAGACGAACTTCCGCCGCGCGCTCAATGCGGGCCTGCTCCGCCTCGCGCGCTTTACGTCCGATAAGACGCGGTTTCACCGACGGCGAAAGCCCTTCTCGTCCTCTAAAGAGCCACGTCTTATGCGAAAGAAAATCTCCGTCGGAAGGTCCGATTTTTCCCGCAAGGTGTTGCGCTAAAAGCTGAACAGCCTCAACATCCGATTCTTCAAACGAAATAAACGCACCAAGCCACGGCGCAAGATCATTCACCGAAACATCGCTTGATGTTCCGCGAACGGCAACAGCAATCTCGCTGCCGTTTCGCCACACAATCTGCCTAACCTTGTCTACCTCATCCGCGCGGGCGAGCCATGTCGCCAGAAAGTCGTCGCCTACCAACCGTTCAAGAAGCGCTAAATGGCGGGCGTCACAACCAGATGCAGGTTCCAACAGTTCATAAAGCGGCCGCGCCGAGAGCATCTGATTGCGGATGTCCATCCGTGTTTCCTGAAATGCCGAAACCGCAGGCATATTCTCGCCGCGCGAACGTATCGCTTCAAGTTCCGAACGATACTTTTCCGAGTCTTGTGCAGCAGTGTCAGCCTCACGTTCGGCGGTGAACGCCGCCTTTGACCGGCTATCCTTCTCCAATGATATTTCCGCCCGGATTGACGAGAACGCCGCATCGACATTTTCTTCTCCGGCATAAAGCGCGTCTGCAAGAGACCCGACAGCAAAATCAGCGGCTTTGCCTGCAGCCATTAACTCATCTGCGCCTTTCCTTAAAGCCGTATTTCGCTTTGTACGCGCATCCTTTTCCGTCTTAGCGGCAACCTCCGCCAATTTACGCTTCTCCGACAAATCCTGTTCCGCTTCTTGAGCCTTCCTGTTCGACTCGGCAAAACGCTGCGCCGCCGACTTCTCTCGGTCGATAAGCCCCGTTTCATCTTTTGCGCGCAGGTCCTGAAGCCGCTCGCGCGCCCTCGCGACTTCGCCTTTAAGATCCGCCCATTCGCGCTCAAGGGTATCAAGGAGTTTCCGTCCCTCCACCTCAGCTTCTTTTAACGACGCGACGCTTTCCGCGGCAAACGCGCGGTTGCGCTCGCATTCCGCCCACGCGACTACATCGGCTTTAAGACGCAGTTTCCCGAGTTTTTCTGACTCGCGTCGAAGATCATTTAGATAACCGGCTCGCTCATCAATCTGGTCGAGTTTACCCTTGCTCTCTTCAATTTCGCGAAGCCCCTTCAACAGCGGTTCAAAAGTATCGCGACTCGGATCTTCTAAAAGCTGACGGAATAGATCATCATAATTGGCGGCGCGCGCCGCGATTTCCCGATACGCTTTGCCAGTGCGAAGGAGTTTACAGACATCTGCATACTTCGCCTCGCCGCCGAAAAGCCTCGCGCCTACCGCATTGGCGTAATCGTTGATATGCGGATAATATTTGCCGCCCGTAAGCGTTGTTATGCCGCTTTTAAATTCGCTTTGCGATGCGGCTCTCAATCGTCCGCCGTCTTCAATCATAAGCGGAAGCTCAGAAACTCCGACGCTCGCAATGCCGCCCCAACGCTCGTACTGAACATCCATCCCGCGTGCGGAAAGCCCGACAACAAGCGAGCAGACCCGCCCGGTATCAGACTTTAGCTCAACTGCCGCATACGTAATTCCTGCTTCACGCGCCGTCCGCCCGGTTACAGCGTTATAGCGAAGCACTATACCTTGATACGTTCTGCCGCCCGAATCCTTCGACCCGGCCACACGCGCGGCGGAATTGAATTCCATTTCGCGCCCCGCCGTGAGCACAAGATGAACAGCGTCAAGAATCGTCGTCTTACCCGAGCCGTTATCGCCCAACAAAAAGAGATGCCCGCCCTCAGGAATTTCTATCGTCGTCGTCCCAAGGTTATGGAACTCCACTAACCTGACAGCCGTAATCTTATATGATTCAGAAGATTTCATAATACTCGACACTCCTTATGCTTTCAACGATGAAAGCGGACAAAAAAACCATCATCTTTTGCGATAATTATTCATAACATCGTGAATTATATCAAATTCCCCTTGTCACGCACAAGCATTCGGGTGATTGGATAGTTTTCATTCGGGTATTTGAATTACTTGCATTCCGTTAATTATCGAATTTTCCGTCGGTTATTTAGATAACTTTGATTCGATATTCCCCTTAGAGTCCACAAATCAACACTCATCTCCACAAATCGGATTTGTGAGGATTCGTGAAGAGTTGTGGATAAGATTTTCGTGTCTCTCTACATCACTTCATCTTCACTCGGATTGTAAACATAAAAAATCGGTTGTTTGATGGCTCACGCAAGATGCGCCGAAGATGAGCGAAGCGAATCGGAGGGTAGATTCGGCAAAGCCGAACCCCGTAGGGGTGCACAAGCATCCGCGTTCGCTTTAGGCCGCGAAGTTTTTGCGGCAGAGCCGCGACCACGAAAACGCCGTACAAGTGCGGTTACACGAAAAAGTTGCGCCGTTGAGCAAATACGGGACGACGCGAGGGCGCGCGAAAATAACGCGGAGCTGCGCGGAATTAACGCGCAAGTGTGCGAGAATGACGCAAGAAGGCGCGAGATATACGCGCAACGCCGCAAAAATGACGCAGGGCGGCGCGAAACAAAAAAGCCCACCGATAGTGAGCTGTTTAATGTTGCAAATAAAACGCAATCCCGTTTTCAGATGTTTTATACTGAACTAAAAGACTTCTAATTCCATAGGGGGTTCGACACCAAGAATATCAAATAACATTTCACAATCTGTCGGCGACAAATTGTTAGCTTGTGCCAATATCAATTCCTCTTGCCAATCAGGCGAAATACGGAGATACTTACGCGCATAAAAATCAAACTTTATGTATGACAGGAAGTAATGAAACACTCCGCGATCTTCCACCATCAACGCGGCATTGACATACTCAATGGCTTTTTTAATATTCGCCATAGGAGTAAGAAATGCTTTCTTGCCCTTCAGCAACGAAACTGCAGCATAGAAGGATGCTTCAGGATTGTCGAAATTCTCTTCTATTGCTTCCTCAAACCGTTGCAATGCCTTGTCATAGAGTTTAAGTTTAAGATAGCACCCGCCTAGCGTAAACTTGATGTTGCTATTAAGTTCAGGCGAGGTGCCATCTCGCAAGTCCTTGTCAAGCGTACGCGACAACTTGTTAAGTGTCGGTAAATCTTGCGCATACACGCTATTGAAGCTCGTGACTGTAATCGCGTTACCACACCTGGGGCATTCAACATTTGAAGGTGTTAATGCATAACCACAACCACTACACTTCAAATCAACTATCTTTACGGCCATTGTTTTATCCTTTCCGCGTTTGTTTACTTGTAAAGCATAATCTGTCGTTCGCGTTCACGAACAAGTTCTATACCATGCTTGGCTTCTTTTTCAAGTTTGCCAAAATCTTCAACCTCTATCGCGCTCTCAATACATGAGACCTGCTCACGAATTCTGTCTTCCAAATCAAAGACGTTGGGGATCGTTCGCATGGATGAACCATTGACAGCGTCACGAAAGCGCTCAATAATCCGCCGCACATCGCGCGAATGCGCACGTTGCATTAAGAGATCAAGCGTCCCTACACAATCTTTAATAAAAAAGGCATCCCGTCGATTTCGTTGCTCATTTGCCTCGGTATGCGCCTCGGCATTCATCAACAGCAAGTAATGGAAAATATAGAAACCAATGATAAGTGCGTGAACGATTACTGGAAATGTTGTTGTTGAATTGTTTATTAGGATTAGTATTGAGCCACAAAACAATGATGCCATAAAATACCCGTATGCAACCATCATTTTTGGGTATACATGCACAACACTTCCACTTGAATCAAAGCGGCTGTATGAAAGAGAAGACACACAGAGAAGCAGATACGACAGGTGTATTCCCAAATATGAGACCCACCTTGCCGAGGTATGATTCTCTATCACGTTGAAATACAGGACATTGAATACGAGTATGACAACAAGATAGAGAGCTATTTTTGCAAATGAATTCTTTTGCATTTTCTTATCCTTCCCGTTAATTGACTTTCGTCCCGCAATTAGGGCAGAACTTGGAGCCGGCTGGTACATCCATTCCGCAACTTGGACAAACAACTTTTTGAGGAAGTGGCTGCCCACAGTTGCCGCAGAACTTTCCGCCACCGGTAATCTCTCCGCAATGCGGGCACTTGATTTGTTGTGAAGGCGTCGGTGCTGTCGGTGCAGCCGCAGACTTCGGCGCGAAGCGCGATGGCCCCGAAGGCGCAGTGGGCTGCTGCTGCGGTACGGACTCCTGCATTGGTGCAAACATTGACGCTGCCATACTCCCCATAACACCTCCGGCAACCATTCCCATACCAAGTCCTGCTCCAGTTGCGGCTACTCCTCCTGCACCAGGATTCTCAGCCATGGTTTTCATGATGTCTCTTGCCTGTATTCGCTGCCAATTGTTACCTAATGCATTGAGCTGCTGCATTTCGCCCATGGCCTCCTTGGCCTTCTTCATCTGGTACGTGCCGAAGTCGGCACGTTCTTTCTTGAAGTTAATCCATTCTTCCGTATCAAGAACGTTGAGTGTGTCAATGTACAAATGATCCAGCCTAAGGCCGTATTCGGCAAATGAGTCGTTAAGGACGTTTTCAAGGTTGGCCGAGATACTTTCCGTTTGGGTCTGAACACTCCAGATCCCACCGTCGACTGATTGTATCGCTCTGGCAATGTTGCTCTTCACAAACTGACCGATCTTAGGTCTGATAATCAATTTATTTAGCTCGTCCTGTGTTCGAGTGACGGCGGTAGTCCCTTCAATGTCTTTTAGAAGAAATGTTTTGGGATCTGAAATCGTCGCCGTGTAATTGACACCTATCTGAAGTTTTATCGGGACTATATTTGGTATTCCGCCAGGAATCGGCAATGACATCTGCATTGCAACCTCCATAGGCTCCTGTGTTCCCCACATAAGACCGGGCATCGGACGTTTGCTAATGAAGAATACTGTGTACTTATACGAATTTTCGCCACCTGAAAACGAAGAACGCAGTCTATCGAGGAACGGATAATTATTTGTCGTGAGCGTATATTGGCCTCCAGTAAACGACTCTACGAGTTTGCTATTGTCCATCAGCAAGGCAACATCATCCTCAGCGACCTGTAACACGCTTCCGTTGCGAAAGTCCTCAGTGGGATGTCGCCAGATCGGATATGCCCCTGTCTGCTTATCGCGAGCAATCACCTGATAAGCATTTGACAGATTGTCTTTTATACTTGAGAAGAGTCCCATTTCCGCTTCCTTTCAATTTGTCTGTTGTTAGAAATATAACTATTCCCTTGCCTTCCTCTCAACCCATGCATTGTAGGCCACTGCGTCCCGTTGATCGGGGCGATTTCGATCATCCATCCCCTCTCCCGATAGCGGACGAGTATCGTCTGAACCTACTTTCGCGCCATCCTCGGATGCCTGAGACAGAATCTCTCTCAGCCCACCTCCAGATTGTTCGGATTCTACAGTCTCTTCGCTTGGCTCTGAGTGTTCTGCAAGTATATCCTTTAATCCGCCACCCGAATCCTCAAAATTCTCGTCGGTCGTTTCGTCTGTAGCTGTCATTTCACGATGGTCATCGGTATAATCTGCTTTATGCCCTTGAGCAATAGTATATTCGACCATCTTATCAGACATTTCATTATTGGCCTCTATTTGAGACTTTGCATCAAATGCAGAAGTTAACGCCCCGATGGAAGAAGTAAAATCATCCACATTAGGATTATTTTCCTCGGAATTGCCACGTCCATGTTTCAAAAGAACCTCAGCATTTTGCAATTCACGAGCTGCTTCAATATCCGCAAGATCATTATGTCCGATTTCTTCGCGATATCCTTCTATCCTTTCTTCTGGAGGTAACCTACCCTCTTCAAGAAATTTATCAGCATCAATGACATTTTCGTTGCTTCCGGAAGCGTCAGGCGAATCTGTATTCGTGTATTCTGCTGAAACTTCAGCATCGTTGGTCGCCCATGTGTCAAGTTGTTCAGCAGATCCTTCACCAGTCGTTTCCATTACAGCTTCCGTCTCTGCCTGTTGTTCCTCGTTTGCCGATTCCGTAATTTCAGCTTCAGTAGGTTGCATCTCTTCAGGAGCGTCTTCGATCTCAGCCAACGGCTCGTCATTCGCCTCTTGTTCTGTCTCCTGTGCCTCGCGGTCGGCATGCTCCTCCTGTTCACGTGTAGCTTCCGCCTCGGCCAGCTCCACCTCCTCTTGTTGCCGTCGGTTCTCTTCTTCGGCTTCCTGCGCCGCACATTCGGCCTCGCTTTTTTCGGACTCTGCCTCTTCTTGCAACCGTTTGCTTTCCTCTTCTGCCTCTCGTGCGGCGCGTTCGGCCTCATCGCTGGACTTTTCCGCTTCCTTCGCCTGCTCGGCGGCGGCATCTGCGGCCTCTTCCGAGATTTCACGCGTTTGATCCGAGGCTGATTCTGCCGCGTCGCTCGCATCTGATGCGGCAGCAGAAAGTCTTTGTGCCTCGGCACCCCTCTCCTCTGCTTCCTTGATGGCTGCATCTACGGCCGCAGAATCCGTAGGGGCCACATCTTTCAACCGATCCGCCGCAGCCTCGGCCTCTCTTGCGGCAGCGGCGGCATCATCCGCCATATCGGCGGCTTCATCACCTGTTTCCATCGTCGACTCTTCCTGCTTTTCTGCCTCCGCCAAGGCTTCTTCCATCCGTTCTTCTTCAGCGGTTTCTTCTGCTTCTGCGACCTGTTCCTCCTCTGCCGTAGCCTCTGATATCTGCTCTTCGTCCGCAGCCGCTTCGCCCAATTGCTCATCATCCGCCGGAACTTCCTCCGTGGACGAGTCCTCGGTCGGCATTTCCTCTATTGGCTCTTCTGAAACATCTTCCTGTAGCGGCGCCTCGTCGAACGACTCGCCGCCATCCTCAGGCAACGCCTCGTCCATCGAAGTGTCGGCGACGTCATATGATTCATCCGAGGGGCTACTGTCCTCAGATGACAAGTCAAACGAATCAAATGACGAATCGGATGAAGTGTCAGACAAAAAATCAATCGAACCGTCAGACGATGAATCCGACGACGTATCGCACGAGGTATCACTTGAGGTATCGAAACTGTCTTCGTCGCTCATTTCCGCGTCTCCTTTCGTTTGTGTTCAAGCGTGGCACGTATCGTACCATCCGTCAGCCTGATTGCCGTACCGTACTTTATCTTACGAAGAAACTGCATTCGGACACATCCCCCTAACTTGGGAGTCATAAGCTCATCGTTCAACTCCGCCTTGACTAACGAAGAGATTCGTGAATATACGGACTTCAGCTTCCCGAAATCAGATGTCGTCGGACTGAAATCATGCGCGTAGATACGCCTCGCAATCTCACGAGCCAAGGCGCGGCAACAAAAGTCACATTTACCCGAACACTCGCCAACATATGCGCATTCAGGATACGGACGGAGCATTTCCTCCTTCCCGTTCCAGTATGTCGTGCGCTCCTTGATCGAATCGTCAGACAGCGATATGGATATGTTGTTGGCAGCTCGGTAGTCCTCCGTTTTGACCTCCTCGGGCTCTTCAAGCCTGTCGAAGAAAATCATCGCCTCACCCGGACGCAGACGTGCCAAGCGTTGAGTCTGAACCTCCGACATGTTGGTGCTGTCTGAAAGTATCTCCTTGTCCTCTCTTTCGACAAGACGAAACGCCAATTTGATATTCGTGAGCGCAACAACGTCCGTACCGACCTTTCTGGGCGACTGGTCGGCAATCACAATCCCGACACCGTATGAACGTATTTCTGCAAGCATGCGCTTGACCAGTCCCTTGGCTATCGCGCTCGGATCCGCCGCACCTTCGCAGACTTTCGAGTCAGAATCAAGCAGGACATGCGCCTCTTCGAGAAGCAAGACATTACGGAGCTTGCCATCGCCGACGTAGTTCCTGTTGACATAAGAGAGTATGCTCAGAAGCAGCAATGCAATGATCAGCGCTTTCTGGTCGCCGTTTTCAATGGCAGCCAGTTCGATGATGGTTGGCTTCGAGAGGATGTCTTCTATCGGAACGCTGCCGTAATTATCAAAGAGATTGACGAGGCTGTTGAGCCTTACAAGTCCAGCGCGCCCGATGTTCCTTGCATCCCCCGTATAGCCAATCGCATCAAAAGTATGTTGAAAGGCCTTGATGAAGTCCTGAATGTTGAAGATATTGCCCTTGTCATCAGTCGTGTAGGTATCGAGCCAGCGAAAATCGGAATAGCAGTTGTTCACCGCCTCTTCGAATATCTTATCCAGTGGCGTGGACATTGTGACCGCCGCCGCAAAGGCCGTCTTAAGGACGGACTTGTAGCTTTCAAGCGTCACGTTCTTCGGTGGAACAAACGGATTGAACACAAATGGGGAGATGAAGTTCTTCCCCGGCGTGAAAACCTGAATGTCAGGTATGCTCTGCACGAGTGCCCGGTATTCGTTCTTGGCGGGTTCGATGACAAGAAACGGAATATGATGCTGTTTCCAGAGTCTGTCAAGCAGACTCACCGAAAACGTGGTCTTCCCCGATCCCGGAGTCCCGACCACAAGCATATGCTTGGTCAAGTCTCGAAGCGAGAATCCAATTGTGTCGCCTCGTGATGAACTTTTTAATCGTCCAACTGTAATATCGCCCGCATTGATAATACCATCGGCGTAAGTCTTGCCATCTTTCCCTGCCTTGTTTACGACAAGGCCGGCAGAGACGAGCTGACTGCCAATAGGGAGACGGAAGAATGTCGAAGCCTCCTCCGCCGTGATAACAAACGGCAACCGCCAGAATGACGCATAAGATCCTCTGCGTTCAGTTTGCCATATCTCAGGACGACGATCTCGCTCGATTAAGTATTCGTTCGCCGCCCATGGGAGTGAAAGCGCAAGCGCTTTGAAATCAAAGTCTTGTGGTGGAATGTCAACAAACCGTCCGGCGACATTACCATCCGATGCGCCGTTCAGCAAGCCATACACCCCACTTGATACAGCACCGACAGCATCCTGCCGACCCATCACGAGAATATTGTAGGAGAACAGCGGGGCGTTTTTCCGCATGGAATAATATTGGTAAAGTTCCGATTCCTTTTCTGCAAGCGCAAAGGCGACATTGCCCATGCTCTGGTCTCGAACACCCTTGCTTAATGTTCCGAGCGCCGTGGACATTCGATCTATGGCCGAAGCTTCCTGCGGAGAGAAGGATGTTGGGATCAACTGGAACGAAACAGCACATCCCGGATAGTCTGTAAGCGCGTTACTGATCCGGCTCAAGTCAAGGTCGTTCACTGGAATGCGGTCAAACGAATAACACTCCGGCATCATCTGATTCTGCAAGGGGGAAACGGTCTCATCCCTGCAAAACGCCTTGCAGGCACTTTCCGTCACACGCCCAATCTCACTTTCAATTTCTGCAAATTGGACTTCCTTGAACTCGTACTTTCCAAGTGTTAGAGCGGAGCGCACAATTGCAAACATGTCAGAAAGGCCAGTTTCCAATGCGTCCTTGTCGACTTGGATCATGCGCAGAATGACAAACAAACGGATGTTGGCTCGATATGCCTGATTAACGGCCTCGCTTGTAGTCCAAAGGATCTCAATACTCGCATCATTGACGGCGGCATTCTTGCATCCCTGAAAGATTTGACTAAGAAGGTTTTCGGCGTCGCGCCTATACGCCGCAACATAAACAGATCCCGCCTTGTCGGCATCATCGCCTCCACCCCCGATGATTGATATATCGGGGATGGAGACAACTTCAAGTGACAGTGCTCCTGCAAACTGCCCGTCTGCGAGCTCTATACTTGATATGCTCATGTCCCAATAAGCCCTTATGCATTCTTTTTCTGTCTGACAAGGCTACGCATTGCATTAACTGCTGCATCCGCCTCTTCGGTGCTATTACAGGCACATGAAGTCGTTTCACCGCCTGTATTACGCAGCATAAATGCGATTCCTTTTGCCTTGAAATTAGTGCTTTCTTTTCCAGTCTTAGGATCTATCCATGGCACCTCAAGCTCATCTGTCTTGATACTAACAACATCATTATAGAAGAATTCTTCCGTGTATTCTTTATAAGAAGCAGAGACAAGCGAAATCGTCCTTCTATACAAATGAATTTGACTTTCCGTGAAGAACCAGGCTGTCAACACACATTCTGGAGAACGCCATAATCCGTCTTTTCCACGTATATCATACAACTTATTATTAGCCCTATCACCTAATATGCTAGACCCCAAAGAATATCCTTTCAAAAATAGTGGCGGAGCTATTTTCGCTTCTTCTTCATCAATGCCTAACTTTTTTAATGCCTGATCATGCAATTTCTTCATAAAGGAATTTAGTGCAGCGTCAATTTCTGCATCGCTAGGTTTTCCTCCATAAACAAACCACCAAATTATTCCTGCTAAAACAAGCCCCAATATAGCTACCGCAGGGTTTACAGCAAATAATATTGCTATGCCAACTAACACTGCTAGTATTACTTTTGGTGGCAATTTTAATGCCTTAAAGTATTTCGCGTTACGTTTGTAATCCATCTTCTTTTCCTTTTCTTTTTGCCCTCTATTAAGTTCACAAAGAAAAGCCAAAGGGCGCAACTTTCCTCTGTGTGTTAGATTCAAAGTCATTACCACCCTCTTTGAGTGCAAAAAGAAGTGGCGTGTTTTCAAATCACCACGTCTGATAGAGGCATCGGCAAACGCCCGAACAAAACATGAATGATGAAAACACGCCACGTGGATTACCCACGTAGCGCGGTCATCGTATTCCGCTTTGTTCTTGAAATTTTGCCGATTTCCTATCAAGCGTCATACGCTGATTCGCGTACGCTGTACGGGTTAGGTTGCCCACCCCATACATACTCTCACTCCGGAGGAAGCGGCGCATTGAGGACAACGCGCCCTACCGTTTCATCCGTGGAGAAGCCGACCGTTCTCGGTACTACGATCGGTATATCGTTTCAATCAGTTATCTTTTCTTCCTTTCATTAAATCGCTCTCGCTTTCATCAAAAGATATAATTTCTCCGTCAAAAAGCGTTTATATTATATCATTTTTGCGCCCCTAATGATAGACGCGAAATTTCACTCCTCCGTCACCGGCTTGGCGAGTTCCGCGGCCTGATAGTGCCACATCGCGGGAAGGCATTCGAAAATCGTCTCGTTCTCGCTCACGCTGTCATCTGCCGACGGCTTTACTTTGTGCAGGAAACGGTACTTCTCCAGTTGCGGCATAATTCCCTTCAAAATCTGACGCACGCGCTCATCGGTATAGTTTTCCTCTTTACCGCTCATAAGAGCGCGAAAACGAGACGACGAATATTCCAGCAGATCGCCGAACCTGAAACGGAGATTCTCCCGATCATCCGCCGTCACCCCCTGCTCGCGGCATTCGCGCTCGAAAAATTCAAGCAGCAGCAGAAACGCCATACACTCGTCGCGCTTCGTAAACGTGAACATATCGCGATTGGGAAGCGTAATCTTCTCATTAAACCATTTAGGCTTATAAAGGCGCGCGCATTTACCGTCCATCACCAGTTTCCAGCCGAAAAACTTATCGAAGAACGCCTCAAACGCCCTCTTGTAGCGCATCAGCACGAGAAAAAGCCGCTCGTCATCCGTCTTGTAAAAATACGGAGACTCCAACAATATATTCAGAACCGCGCGGACATTAACCGCCGTCTGCTCTCCTCCGTCAATTAATTCTTCAATCTTCATGATCCATCATCTCCAATGATTGGCTTTTACTGCAATTCTATAAGTTCAATATCCTCAAATGAAAGGCTCGACTCTTCAATCTTCACCTCGGCATTCGCTTTTGTCGCTCGGCCTTCCACAAGAAGAAGCTTCTTCGCGCGTTCCCCGTTCCCAAGGCGAACATACTCCAAAGTCTGCATAATATTCGAAAAATCGCCGAACTGCGAATATTCACCCGCACCCAACAGGATCGCACCCTCCTTTGACGGATAAATACGCTTCAGCTCCATCCACTCGCGCATCCGACGAGCCTTCTCCTCCGCAATGGACGCGACATCCGGCCGCTCGCCGACCTTGCGCGGCGTAATCCACGAAACGATCTTTTCGGAACTTTTCTGCGATGACTTCTTCGGCATCGGCGGAAGCGACTTCTCGCCGTTGGGACTGGCCTGAGCATCGCCCTTCATGTTCGCCTGTTCCAGAAGAGAGATGAGCCAACCATGCGGAACCGCGTCCTCATCAAGGGCGGCGATTTCCTCAAGCCTTTTGGCGATATCCTCTATCCGGTGATTGCGCCTCTCAAGTTCGCGAAGCTTCGCGTTTAGTTTTCCCCACACCTTCCGCGCGGAATCCCCGACGCGCGACATGAGCGAAACAAGCGTCCCGCCCGCACCGTAGAAAAACGAGACGTCGGTCAATATGCGCTCGGAGTCCGGCACCTTGACCGATGCGATGTGCCGGAAACGCGAAGCTTCGGTCTTCATCGTTTCGGCACAGGCATTCCAACGCTTACGATGGCATTCGCGGCGCATCTCCTCAACATCACGCAAAATATCTTCCCTGAGCGTCCCGAACCTGCGGCCGAACCTCTCCAGGAAGAGCGCGAGTTCTCCGACAATCAGTTTAGCCTCATCCACCGAAAAGTCCGCGACGCCAAAATCGAGAAGGCGCAAGTTAAGTTCTTGAAGAGCACGCGCCGTCATGTCAATATGGCGCGACATCTGCTCGACGCGAAAAAGAATATCTCCCGCCGTCTCATATCCGAGATTCTGCAGATCGACGCGGTTAAGCATTCTGCGCAATTCCGAAACGAGCGAACGCTGCATATCCAGGAGATTGCCCGTCTCGTCTCCGCCGCCGGGCTCAAGATCATACGACCGCCGCGCGCCCAGCCACTCCACAAACGCAGCCGCGTCATCACAGATTCTGTAACGAAACTTGGTGCGCCTGTTGTCGCAATATCCGCGAAGCCGCTCCTTTTCGATCCGCTCAGTAATAAGTCCCCATTCTTTCAGCTGGCGAATGTCGCTCTTAAACGCCGAAACGGCGAACGCGTCCGCATCCTCGCCGCAGACTTTAAGTTCAACATCCTCATGGAGAGGCTCCGGTTCATGCTCCTCGCGGAATTGTGCAAGCGCACGAAGCGACGCGACATATTCGGCGGCGCGTTCGCTCGAAAGCATATTTCCCAACGTAAGAGCGCGTTTTGAGAGCCAATCTTCCGTCTCATCAACCAATGGAGATGAAATAAGCGCAACACGAGGGCGATCCTCTATATTTGTCTCCGCCAATGGACTTTCAGCTTGCGCGTTCAATGTTCCAAACAAATCAGCGGAATCGGAGCTATTTCGTTTCCGTTTCATTTTTCGCCGCCCTTGACTTCTCTTCCTTTCAAAACACCTGTAAATGACTCCTGTTCAATCCACCTGCCGCGTTTAAAGATACTTTGAATCTCATCGGCGAACTCATAATCACTATACTTTGGATTAAATAAAAAAGCCGATATTCGCTTCATCTGCTCAGACGTTAATTCCCGTCCTGCATCTAAAGACGCCTTTTTAAGAACATCGCCGGCAACGACCTTTTTTAGCCGGATGCAGTTTCCGACTTCTGTCGCGATACGGAAACCATCAAGATCGGCATCGCCCTCGTGAACACACTCGGATCCGCTCTTAGAGAGTTTATTAAGAAAAACCTTTACTGCGAGAGACGGAAATCCTGCAGTATAAACGCACGCTGCGCCCTTAGCGACCATATTTGCGAAAGGCGCGGCATTTTCACTCGTCGTTATTGCCAGCGGCTTAACATCCCATTCAACTCGTTCAATGTTAACGACCGTTTCGAGCGGCAACTGCACCGCCATCCGTCTTGCATGATAGCTCGACGGATAATCAAATACAGCGCCATCCTTCATGATTAAAGTTATAGGCAAAGAAAATGTAACACTGCTAGTATAGGGATTATCGACAATCAAAGCCCCTTCAAGAACAAGTCTTTCCTCTTCTCTATCCATATCAGAAAGTATCGCCAAAATAACAACAAGCTGTCGCCGCAAAGCGCCGCTGCGAAGTTTCTTGCTGTCACCGAACCAATCGGAACCAAGCTGAGAGAGAGTAGTAATCAAACCGCACTTTGGACTTGAAAAACGTTCTATAAGAGATATAAAAAGCCGCTTCCAATCTTTTCGGTTTTCCTTGTTTGAAACAAACCGCACGACTTCTTCATCGGCAGCGAGCGCATCAATTAAAGGCGTTAAATCCGGCTCCAGCAATTTAAGCCTCGCGAAAATATCTTCGTCTTCGCTGTCACTTTCCTCTTTCACAAGACCAAAATACTCAAGCGCCTCACGCCAAACCGACCGCTCTAGGAAAATAGGCAAAATGGAAATATAAAACCGTCCGTCAGAAGTGCGATGACCGATTGTCCCGAAAAGACGCTCAAGTTCGCGCTGAGCGTTGTAATCAAGATTTTTAACAGAATACGTCGCGGGAAGCCTCGCTCCGCGAGCAACTTTAGATGCAAGCTTCTTAACGGCCTCCGCGACTGCCGGAGCCTTTTCGATTGCCGCTTTTATTTCCGATCTACTTAACATACGGAACTATATCAACAAATAGTCCTAACGCCATATTGCGAGAACTTATTGTCGCCAGTCACTATAGGCATACCGCCGATAAGTGCCGTAGCTATTATTATTCTATCGGCAGGATCTTTATGAAAATCCGGAAGATTCGCAGAGCGTAGCATAATCTCGTCATTAGGAGGAATTGCCGATAGACCATAAAGCTCCGCCAAATCTGCAAAAAACTCCTCGGCATCAACAGGGATAACGATTTTCCCCTCTTTTTGCAATCTGGCGATTTCCCAAACGGAAATAGACGAGTAATAAAGCGATGAAGCTACTGTGATTCGCCGCTTAGCATCAGCGCTCAAATCTCCGCCGCCCATTCCAAGCCAGATAAGCGCACACGTATCCAGTAAATACCTCATTACGCATTCTCCCAAAGCTCCGAGTCATCGGCAAAGATATCCCCTTTGACAGCAATCTTCTGCCCATAACCTGAAATCGGACGGATTTTTCGCGTCTGCTCAACAGGGACAACGCGGGCGATAGGGCGCCCGTATCGCATAATCGTAAAAGAGACCAGTCCCGACTCAACCTCGGAGAGCATCCCTGAAAAATTCGCCTTGGCTTCATTAACACTCATCGTCGTTTGCATATCATATCTCCTTAAACGCCGCCATTATACCATTTTAGACCTCTTGAATCAATCATGACCTCTTGACCAACAAAGATCCAACAAAACGGCATTATCCGGCAATTTCATTTTTTCTCCTTTTGGGCCGAGACACCCGACGAGCGCCCCTGCAAGCGCTATTAACATTACAGCTGTTATTTTTCTTCGCATACCTTTTTGATTCCTCTTCACTATATAGCATCAATTACCTACCACCGCATTTTGCAAAATGTGAAGGTAATTAAAAGTTGCTTAAATCTCGGCTCTTAAAATGCGCTTTACACATCATAATTGTTTTTTTGAAATCTTCTTTCCGTCCTGAAAAGCGCCGTAGTACTTGACCCAATCGACATACATCTTGCACGGCAATGTCGATTCATCGACATCGCCGACCCAGCTTCCGCCCAACTGCATATCAATCATAAGATAAAAAGGCTCCGTCCACGGATAGCGCGCAGGATCATCGCCGACCCTCGCGTATGAATGCGTTTCGACGCCGTTCACTTTCCACACTATTTTCTCGCTCGTCCATTCAAGAGCGTAAATATTCCAGCCCGTAGGATTAATCCTGCCTTTACCGCCTTTAGGCGGATTATTCGGATTTTTGGCGGTCCAGCCCGAGTGAACTGTCTGATAGACAAAATCATCGGAATTCAACCGCTCGATGATATCGATCTCGCCGCAGTCCGGCCAGCCCTTCTTCGGATTCTCAGGCATCATCCATACCGCAGGCCAGGCACCCTTTTGATTTTCAAAGCGGCATCGGATTTCGATTTTACCGTAAAGAAAAGAAACCTTCCCCTGAGTCTTAACGCCTCCCGTCAGAACCCTTCTCGGATCCGCCTTCAGATCATCGTTTTTAACGCCATGAAGAATTAAAAAACCATTCTTAACTTCGACAAGGTCTTTACGTAGCGACATATTTCTGTTCCAGTCCACATTCCCCTTATCTATACGGGTCCAAACTTTCTCATCAAGCCGAGAACGGCTAAAATTCTCGGTGAACTCCAGTTTCCATCTAACCGGCTTCTCCGCGTTTTTATTCTTCGGCGCGGCCGCCGCCGTAAGAACGCCCGCCGTCATAATAATCATCAAATATATTTTCATATCATTACATCTCCTTCCCACAAGAAAACGCCTTGGCGACCGCCTCGCCTATAATGCGGTAAACGTGTGCGCAGGGGTCATAGCAGATCGGCTTCATTTTCGCCGCATCGGGTTTGCCGTCCGTCAGCGCCGATTCATCGACCGCACAATTGAGTATGCGCCCGACGACATTGCAGTTATCCTCGTTCATTGAAACAAGTTCACACTCGAGAACAAGCGGTAACTCTTCCATAATAGGCGCGTCAACAAACTCGCTCTTCGACGCGTTAAAACCGCTCTTCGTAACCTTATCTGACACATCGTTACCGCTCTCAATTCCAAGATAATCGCAGGAGCGGACACTATCCACCGTCCCGAAAGCAACAGTAAACGCCTTGCGTGCGGCAATATTCGCCCATGTCTTGTGTGCTGTATCAATACAGATTGTTATTTCATCTTCAAGTGTAATGCCGCCCCAGGCAGCGTTCATCATATTCGGCGTTCCGTCTTCGTTGTATGTGCCGATCATCAAAACCGGCATCGGGAACATCCAATTCTTCTTTCCGAAATTCTTTTTCATTATTTTCCTCCACATTTCTGTTTTCGAATAATAATAATTTTATCGCTTTAAATTACGCCTTAACTTATCGCTTATTACTGAAAAATATGACATCACTTTCACTGTTTATACCTTCACATTTTTAAAAATATGAAGGTATAAACAGTGTGGCTCTTAAAACGCGCTTTTATATATCGCTCGCGCATCCTCGCGGTCTAACGGCTTAAACGCACCAAAAACCTTGCCTTTTGATTTTTCAAGCCCCTCCAAAAGTCGGTCGATCGAACTTTCCTCCAGACCAAATTCCTTAAGCGAGCGCGGCATTCCCATCGAAACGAAGAATTCTTGCAGGCGATCAATCGTTTCCGACGCGGACGCTTTGACAGACTCGTCGGAAGAATCGGCGGGAACAATACCGAAGACGTCACGACCGAACGCGACAAAGCGCGACGGATCGGCGTCTAAGACATACCGCATCCAGGCGGGCATCACGACAGCGAGTCCCGCACCGTGAGTGATTTTCGGATCGATCGCAGATAGCTCATGCTCAAGAGCGTGGCTCTCCCAGCCGCCTGCGCGTGTCTTCGCGGAAGATGCACGGCCGCACCCTGCAAGATCATTGTGAGCCAACGTCCCGGCCCACATAATCGCCGCGCGTGCCTCATAATCCCTCGGATCAGCGAGCGCCTTGGGCGCCGA
The DNA here is from genome assembly GCA_017520845.1 of Kiritimatiellia bacterium. Taxonomy (GTDB): domain Bacteria; phylum Verrucomicrobiota; class Kiritimatiellia; order RFP12; family UBA1067; genus UBA1067. The sequence continues at coordinate 17,920 of JAFXEU010000039.1, forward strand.
CGCGATAAGTGTACGAACGAGCGACGTAGCGAGCGCGTCAGTAACCAAAGCTGGCCCCTGGCCGCTGAAATAACGCTCACAGATATGAGCTATCATATCAGTAACGCCGGCCGCCGTCTGATAAGGCGGGAGAGAAAATGTCGTCTCAGGATCCATAAACGCGAGAGCCGGGCGCATTATGTCCGCTCCGACGCCGCGCTTGGCGCTAACAGCGTCATTACTTATTACGCATGAAGCCGAACCCTCGGAGCCCGCCGCCGGTAGAGTAAGCACGACAGCTATCGGCAGACACCTGGTAATCTTAGCCTTACCGTCAAAAAAGTCCCAGATATCGCCGTCGTAATCGACTCCGAACGCGATAGCCTTGGCGCAGTCAATAACGCTCCCGCCGCCGACAGGCAAGAGACAATCGCATCTGGAAGAGCGCAAAAGCTCGATGCCCGCGCGGACCTGCTCCACTTCCGGATTGGGCCTTACGCCGCCCATCTCCTCATACGCGACGCCGTTAGCGTCCAGCGACGCTTTTACGCGCCCAAGAACGCCGCTCTTTACCGCGGAAGCTCCGCCGGAAACTATAAGCGCCTTACGGAAAGAACGCTGAGAAAGCTCACCGCCGATCGCAGCAATAGCCTCTCGGCCAAAAATAAATTTAGTTGGAGAATAAAAAGTAAAATCGTTCATATCTCAATTATATCATATATGCTTTTTCAGTGAGCAATAAGCTATGGAATCAAGGTTTAATGTTAGAATTGACGGCGTTATCCTGTACCACCGTAATAATTCTTGAAGACGCAATAAAGGAATCGTCGGCAACGATATTCACAAACGCCTGACAGGCGCCGTTGGGGATTTTCACCTTTACAACCCCTAAAGACGGGTCAAAATCGGCGATATTCTTCTCTTGCCATTCTCTTTCCGTCCACTTGACGTTCTTGCCGTCGTTCGTCCATAATAGAAACGCCTTAACAGGCTTTCTCCCGTTCGCATCGAATGCAACCGTTAAATCATCTCCGTCGAATTCAGTCGAGCTTACCGTTAAAACCTTCACCTTCTTCTCACAGAAACACTTTGCAAATTCATATATCTCTTTCGGCGCCTCGCTTACCGCACCATGGGAATGCTTCATCCTGAGGCGAAAACAATAATGCTGAGGCCCCTGAGCCAAGTCCGATGAACGTATCAGGCGATCCAGCGAAAAGGCGAAATCGTTCGTTCCATCGAGCCAGAGAAAAGGAATTTTCGCATAAGGAAGAAACACCGACGCGTCCCACATTTTAGACCACTTTTCGCTTCCCTCCTTCGACCAGAGAAGACCGCCCTCTTCGTAATTGAAGCCGCATCCGTAAACGCTCGCCGCAAACGCGAAACGTTCATCAGCCGCCGCCGCGACGCAGGTTAAAAAGCCGCCCCACGACACTCCGGTTACGCCGATCTTGGACTCGTCTACACATTCAAGAGATCGAATAAACGAATGGCTTCGCATAACTGCCGCGACAGCATGATAAGGCCACTGATCTTTAATAGGCTCATCCACCATATCAGGACGTCCCCAACCGCGCGGCCCGCCGTCAGGATGAGACATCCACTGTCCCTTCATATCACGGATCGGAATCGAGCCGCACGTATCCACACAAATTGCGGCGTATCCTCGCTTAACCCAAAGGCGAACCCAGTTATCATACGCAGTTCCAAGCCCGCCATGTATGAGAACCATCGCGGGAACCTTGTTGTTTTTCGATGCGTGAGATGGCATCCCATAAAAAGCGAAGGAACGCGTCGGTTTACCTTTATACGGCTCTCCCTCTATCCATATCGACTTCACGTCAGACTTAAGAAAACCTTCATACTTCCACGTTTTGGGCGTTTTATAGAGTTCGTCGCGATTCCAGATTGAAGCCGGATCAACCTTCTCAAAAACCTTATAATCGGCGCGAACGGTCAACGTAATGACGATGAGCAAAAGAATTGATATTATCCCTTTTTTCATAATTTCAATTATATCAGATAAGGCTCCAATATTAAAGCGCAACTTTCTTTCTTTTCTGGAAGTCGCAGAAATCAGTAAATTAATATTTTTCACTTCCTTGCCGATAGTATTAAAACGCCTTTTATTATATAATATTACGACTTTACAAAATATTCCCAGATATTATCTATCATGACTCTTACTCTCTTTAAGAACATATCCTCACATCTTACAAAGTGGACGCCGGCGTTTGTTACCGCCGTCGCCGTTTTCACATACTTTTTTCCGGACACTTTCGCATGGGTTAAGGGTCACGCCCAAACGTCAATCCTCGGCTTCATAATGCTGACGATGGGGCTCACTCTCTCGAAAGAGGACTTTCACATTCTTATCTCCCGCCCGATCGACATGCTCATCGGAGTAACCGCCCAATATCTATTGATGCCGCTCATCGCCTGGACCGTCGCTAAAGCGCTTAACCTGCCTCATCCCGTAGCCGTGGGACTTTTACTCGTCGGGTGCTGCCCCGGCGGCGTTTCATCCAATATTATGAGTTTTCTCTGCAAGGGCGATGTCGCGTTTTCCGTTGGGATGACGACCGTAACGACACTTCTCGCCCCCATTATGACGCCAGTTCTCATGCTGCACCTCGCGGGCGAAAACGTCGACGTGGACGCGATCGGAATGTTCAAGTCGATATTGATCGTAACTATCCTGCCCGTAGCGCTCGGCTTCGCCCTTAACGCAACATTCAGCGATAAAAGCCGTTTTGCCGAAATTAAAAAGACATTGCCCGGCTGCGCGGTAATCGGTCTTGCCTGCATCGTCGGAGGAGTCGTCTCGGCGCACGGCCAAAAAATCGTCGCTTCGGGAATCGTCATTTTCGCGGCGGTCCTGCTCCACAATACGCTGGGCTATATCTTAGGATATTTAACCGGCCTTTTCGCGAGATTTTCGAATGCCAAACGCCGCACAGTCTCTATCGAGGTAGGGATGCAGAATGCCGGACTTGCGACAGTTCTCTCGGCCAAACACTTCCCCGCAATGCCGGAAGCCGCGATCGCATCCGCCGTTTCATGCGTTTGGCACTCGATTTCAGGCGCGCTTTTGGCGGGCGTCTTCAATCTCCTCGACAATGTCGCCAAACGCCGCAACAGATAAAAATCCACATATCTTTACAACAGTTTGAAATGGCTTTTACGCGACTCGATAACGCCCTTATCAATTGCACCTCACTTTCGTTTTACGCCACATCAGGAAACATTCCCGCCGGACGAGTTAATCATACTCTTTTTTTCAAGTGTATGCAAAATAAAATAATTCGATTTCGTTGTTACTCCAACAAATTTCAATATTAAGGATGGTGATATTCAGTCCGCAGAAGATATATACGTGCGCACGCGCAGCGAAACACCAAGATTATTGCAGATATCGCGGCAGGCGGCGATCTCAGTTTCGGGAGTGTCAGAAGTCGCGACGATCGACATCACCACCTCCGGAACGAAATCGCGAACCTGAGAAGTAAAACTCAGCATCGCCTCGTATGACTTACGCCCAAAACGCGGACGACACATCTCGCAATACGCTTCAGCCGTAGACGCGTTTAAACTGATGCTGATAGTGTCAATTACCCCCTTAAAGCGCTGAGCAGTAGGCTCACCCGCTATTAAATCTGAAAGGCCATTCGTATTTAACCGAATCGGAAGCGACGGATATTTACTTTTAAGATATTGCGCAATCGCCACTAAATCATCCAATCTTTCTGTCGGCTCGCCATATCCGCAAAAAACGATTTCGGAATACAATGGAGGATCTGCGGCCTCAATCGCACCGATAACCTCTTGGCGCGTCGGCTCTCGCTCCAGCCAAAGCGGATCGGAGCCGTACGCCCCCTCGCCGTTGGAGCGAATGCAAAACCTGCACGAACAAGGGCAGCGATTAGTAAGATTAACATACAATCCGCCTTTAACGTCATAGACAACAGTCATCGCCATAGCTAACGCTAAAATATATGATGATACCTGAATTACCGGATATCAGATCGCCACATTAACGCGCTCGGTTTCGGTGAGCGCAACTTCAAGCGCTTCAGGCGCCATCGCCGCGCAGATGCCGCGGTGACCGGCGTTTATATAAATGCGCGGCAGATCGAAGATGGTCGATTCGACATAAACCTTCATGCGCTTTCTCGTGCCGAACGGAGAAGTTCCTCCGACATGATAACCGGAATGGCGGTCGGCGACTTCAGGAGCACAGGTCGCGACCGTCTTAACCCCTCGCGCGCGGGCGAGATTTTTAACTGAAATTTCTTTGTCGCCGTGCATCAGACAGACAAACGGCTTTTTAGTCTCGTCCTCGAGAATTATCGTCTTGATCGTCGCGTGGTGATCGATCCCCAATTCTCGCGAACATTCCGCCGTTCCTCCGTGGGGAGTGTAATCGTAGGTAAAGAGTTCAAAATCGACCTTCGCCGCCTTAAGCGCGCGTATGGCCATCGTCGTCGGTATCGTTTCGGGTTTCATACTATCTATTTAAGGCTAAGATTCGTTAATAAGGCTTTGCAACCAGCGAGTACATCATCATACGTCTCGTCGAAATTACCTGTATACCACGGATCGGCTATTGAGCGTTCACTGCCGGTATATGAAAGTAGGCTGCGAATCTTAGGAAGATCTTCCGGAAAAACAAGTCGCTTAAGATCGGCGATATTATACGAGTCCATTCCGATTAAAAAATCGTACTCTCTCGCCTTCGCCGCCGTTAAAAGCCACGCGGCGCGCGGAGCGAACGGAATGCCCATCTCCTTCAATTTCGCGCGCGTTCCATAGTGGATATCGCTTCCGATCTCATCCGTATGAAGAGCCGCGGACTCAACCTTGATATCATCGCGCCCGGCATCGGACAGGAGCTTTTTCATGACAAACTCCGCCATAGGCGAACGGCAGATATTTCCATGACATAAAAACAATATAGATTTCATGCAGATATTATATCATTTATTTGACACACAAGCCCTGCGCCGTGAGGCGCAAGGCTTGTTTTAATCATATGGTTTCTTCTTCTGTTTTCATAAAATCAACGGCCGAGATTCAGAACATGATTAAATCCTGCGGGAACGTGCGAAGCTGAGTGAGCGACGCAGACAACCGTTGCGGAGGGATGCTTCTTAACCCACCGTTCAATACGGGCGACAACTTTTTTAGCAGCCTTCGCTGAAAGATTGTAGCAGGGCTCATCAAGTAAAAGAAGATCAGGTTCTTTCTCTAACGCCTGATCCAGCAACGCCTCGGGCGTAAGACCAAGATATGCCTGCATTTCGGGACTGACCATAGCTATTCGACGGCGCACTTTGGAAAGATTGTTCCCGATTGCGCGCGGAACGCCGAAAAGACGAATGTCGTACGCGTACGCCAAGGGGCTGTCTCCGGTCATAAACGCGAGAAGCGTCGTCTTTCCGCTTCCGTTCGGCCCGCAAAGAAGCCATCTCTCGCCCTCCCGGATAGTCCATGAAAGATTTTCAAAAAGTGTCCGCCGACCGAAACGCAATGTAATATCGCGCATTTCAACGACTACCCTTCGTGCGGAATCCCGAGTTTTATTTTTAACGGCCGCGATCGGATTAACCGTCTCTTCATCATGAACAATTGAAATATCAACACCTTGATTCCTGAGCATGTCTATAACGCCTTGAAACATCGCTCTATGAGCAATATCAAGACCGGCCATAGGCGATACCAAAACGAGCTTCCCGGGATTTTTTAAGATTGCACGAGCGAAAAGCACCCGACGCATCTCTCCGTTCGAAAGACTAAGGAAATTCCGAGGCAGAAGCCGCGTTAATTCCAACGCCTCGACAACCTCCTGAAATTTAACACGATGAGCTTTTCTTTCCGCGCGGCGACTCACTCCGACCTCGAACGGATTAACTTCGAAAACAGAGTTGAACGAAAGAAAATCCCTCACCCGATCGCCGTCGTCGCAGTAATAGCGCGCTTGCATCCATCTGCCGTCGCAAATGTCGGCCTGTTCGCCCTGCAGATCGAGAACGACCGCCTTTTCGTCTTTATCCTTTTCCGGAAGATGACTCATAAATTGCTCTTCACTCAACTTTGCGGAATTTCGTCCTATTATACCAAATTCCTAAAGCCGCAGGCACAGCGCCGGGGAAAATTCCGATCCCCGCCTTTACTTTTGGACGCGACGCACCAAAATAAATTTTATACTCACTTCTCCACTTCCAAGAGATAATCGTCTACGACGACATCATCGCCATAGACATTATCTTTGGAAATATCAATGTAAATTCGGCAGTTGGATGCTGAGAATCGCCGAATTTAGGTTCAAGCTCGGGTCATCGTGGCCGTTTGTTTCCGCTCGCCGTTCCTCAATCCATAAGAGTATATGAAAGCGTGACACTGCGATGACAAAAAATTTTTTTTTTTTTTTCAATTTTTTTATCCGCCTTTTTAAAGCCGAAAGGGACCCTCCCGCAAGACACCGACACCGCCGCGCGTCAGAGCAAGTAAAGATACCCCTACTCTTATTGCTTAACCCAGTCCTCTCCCGTCCAACGAACACCAATGCAGCGGACATAGCCGTCGAACTTTCCGGTCTTGGGCGGCAGGTAGACGAAGACGACCGCGTCGAATACGCCCGTCTCATCCGGTTCGCTCTGCGGAGCGAGAACTGCGGAGCCGGAAGCCGTGTAAAGAATATCCTTGCCGGTTCTCTCGTTTACGCCGGTCACAAACGAGCCCTTCACCGTCACCGCGCCGGACGCCGCGAACTTCAAAGTGAGAACTCCCGGCACCGGCACGCCCGCAACCGAAGCGGAATCCTCATATTCAAGAGCAGCCGCCTTCGCAAACGGCTTGCCGATTGTCTTCCACGGCTCGAGCTTCCAGTTGTTCCGGTAGGCGATGTAGTCGATGCTCTCGGCAAATCCTCCCATTGAATCGCAAGCGACGCCGACTTCGTTGGTCATCGCGAGCTTGCCGCTCTTGCCGATCAATGTCGCGCGATACACTTCTCCGGACTCGTCGATCGAATCGAACGAATTAGCCGCAAGCGACCACGTAAGACCATCCGACAGATATTTGCCGCTCAGTTTGCCGGTCTTAGCGACAGTAAGCGAAACCTGACCTAAATCTCCGCCGCCGTTGAACGTGCCCACCGCCCAGTCGGGAAGCGGCAGAATAGTCATATCAACGGGATAGATGCGCTTAGACTTGCCCGCTGTCGTTACAGTAACCTTGACCGCCGACGGCTTGCGCAGTCCGGTCTTTGCATCAAGCTTCGATTCCGCCGTCGGGGCGCCGTAGACGGTGTTGGCGGGAATCTCGACCTCCGTTTTGGAGCCCTTCTTCATGATGTCCTTCGCCGTGAACTTAAGTCCGGCAGGAAGCCCCGAAACCGTGACTTTCGGCTGCGAGAGCGCTTCCGTCGCGACCGACCACTTGAGCGCCACGCCGCACATGTTGGTGACGGAGATGATCGCCTCAGGCGAAATTTCGCCGCCGAGCGCATCAACCGAAAGCGCGATGGACGCGGCATCCTCTTCGGCGGTCACGAACTTGGCGTAAAGCGCGACGTCCGTCTCCGGCATCGTGAAGGAATAACTCGCCGCTTGCGTGAGAAGTTCTTCGCCCATATACCATCCGTTAAACACGTAGCCCTTGTTCGCGGTCGCCTTTACCGTCACCTTCTTGCCTGCCTGATAGACGCCCGGCCCGGTCACCTTGCCCGCAAAGTCATCCGACAGATCGACCGCGAGCGAATAGAATTTAAGCGCATCCGAAACAACCTCGGCGGAATCGCCGCCCGCTTCGCCCTCGATTATCGAAAGCTGATATTTGCGCGTAATCGCATATTTGCCGGCGTTCTTAACC
>JAFXEU010000040.1 GCA_017520845.1 Kiritimatiellia bacterium
GCAGCCGGAACGCTTTGAGTACGTCTGCAAGAAATGCGGCACGCACACCGTCTATGCCGAGAATAGAAATCGGATGGCGAACACGCTTGCGCGGTATCGCGACGACGCTGCGAAACTGAAAGCTCTCGGGCTCGACATTGCTCTCGATGAGTCGGTTCTCTGCAAGAAGTGCAATCCGACGCAGGATTTCTGCTGGATAAACGCGAAGTACATTTCAGAGACGGGCGAGATACTTGGCGACAATGTTAACCTGAGAGTTGAACCAAAACTGGAATCGCTGGTGTTGGGCTCCGTCAGAAAGTATCGCGGCCCGCTTAAGCGTCTGCCGGCGCAGCAGGGCGATTCCAAGGAATGGGTGCGGGTCGAATCGCCTTTCAAGGCGGACAGCATCTACAAGCTGGCGTGGGTGATCAACGGCAAGCGAACGATCGTAGATAGATACGACGCACGGATTATGAGGGCGTTTCTGACCGGACGGGAAAAGTGGACGCGTGACTTCGGGGAAGAAGTCCCGGTGAAGGAATCTCTGCCCCGTTTGCGCAAACTGCTCGGCGCCGAGACCGCGAAATGACGACCGTCCTTCCATCGGTTGCCGTACTTGAACTGACCTACCGCTGCAACCACGCGTGCAGGTTCTGTTCGTGTCCCTGGTACGCGGGGATGTTGAAGCCGGGACCGGAGATGGAGGTCGGAGAATGGAAGCGGCTTATCGAAGTGTATTCGGCGGCGGGCGTTTCGCAGTTCTCGTTCACCGGGGGCGAGGCACTCTTGAAGGAGGGATGTCTCGAGCTGATGGACTTTGCGGCGAAGCGCGCGAAGGTCGGTCTGCTCTCGAACGGACGCGCCATGACGGAGGACTTGCTGCGTTTCTGCGCCGAACGCGGCATCCACGTTCTCATGAGCATGCCGGGATTGCGGTCTTTCGCGGCGAACACGGATAGCGATACGCCCGTGGAACACATCCTTGAGATGTTCGGCAGGGCGCACGAACTCGGCTGTGCGACGACGGTCGGCGTCGCCGTCACGAAACTCAACCTGCCGGAGCTGTACGAGACGGTTTCGGCGGCGCTCGTGGCGGGCGCGGACTCGCTTCTCCTGAACCGCTTCCTTCCCGGCGGACGGGGCCTTTCGCATCCGGAGCTGATGCTGACGGCGGATGACGTGCGCCACGCCGCCGATGTCGCCGAGGAGGTGCTTTCGCGGGCGAAGCGACACGGACATTTCGGCACGGAGCTTCCGTCGTGCATGATCGACGCTGGGAAATACGAGTATCTCAACGTCACGACTGGCTGTTCGGCGGCGACGGACTTCTTCACCGTAGGCCCGAACGGACGCCTCCGCGTCTGCAACCACAGTCCTGTTGAATTGCTCAAGTGGGACGAGTGGGAGCGGTTGCCCGCATGCGCGGAGTGGATGCACTTCGTCCGCCACGACTATCTGCCGAAGATGTGCGACGGCTGCGACAAGGCCGCGAAATGCCTTGGCGGCTGTCGCGAGGCCGCGCGCGTGTTCGGCGGCTCTCCAACCGCCCCTGATCCGATCTTTGTATGATTGCGAAAACGATGTGGCGGTACAGAGAAAGAAAGGAATTAGTTTGCGGGGGTCTGACCCCATTGGTGGGGTGAGACTGGTGGGGTGAATGTTTTTATGCTATACTATAATAACTTGGGGGGACTGTCCCCATTGGAGAAAAGTGATAGAAAATTGTGGTTAGTGCGATGTTTCAGGGTGTTTTGTAAAGTGAGAATTTGACGCGGGATTTTTAACCACGGAAGTTACGGAAGTCGGCTCGCTTTTAATTTTCGGGTAGAAGTGGTATAATTACGGTAATATTTTGCTGTATAATGCTAAAATCATTGTTTGCGGCAATATATTATGGTAAAATATGGGCATGAATTTAAATATTGAATCTTCAATACATTTGATAAGTCCAACGGATGTATTATCTACATTGCGCGAATGGGTAAAGCTTTCTCGCCAACGTATGGGGCTTACTCAAGAAGAATTGTCGAAGAAATCTAATGTTCCGGCGACGACTATTTCGCGCTTGGAGCGTACAGGGTTAGCTTCGAGTGATTCCTTAAGTCGCGTTCTTTTTGCGCTTGATCAACTTGATTCGTTTCATGATTTTCTTAAGGAGAGGCTACGTTTCGCGTCTTTTCCAAAAACTCTTGAAGATGAAGTTCCTAATAAGAAAATATTGCGCGTACGGCATAAAAGAGGGAACGAAAAATGAAATTGAATGTATCATTCAGATTCTCGCCCGATCGTGTTATTCGCGTTGGAACGCTATATCAAAACGGTAGAGATTCGGCATTTGAATATGCCCAGTCCTTTTTTGCGGAAAAACTTAATCCCGCGCCGTTTCGTCTACCTGTAAAAGAGGGTGTAAATATTTTCGATTGGTCTGGTGGTATGGAGACATTCGGCATGTTTGAAGATTCATTGCCGGATGGTTGGGGTAGGCGGCTTGTTGATGTGATGTTTAGGAAAAGGAATGGGCGGCTACCTGCTGTGTCAGAACGGCTAGCTTGTGTTGGAAGCTCAGGAATGGGAGCTTTAGTATATGAGCCTGAAGATAACCCGGCTCAGCAGTATACGGAATTTGATTTAGCGGCTATTGCATCTGATGCCATGAACTTCGAATCTGGTCTTGCGGAGGATGTCCTGCCGCAAGTGCGACGAGCGGGCGGGAGTTCCGGCGGCGCAAGACCAAAAGCATTTATCGGCTATAATCCGAATACAGGAGAGGTTTGTGCTGAATCGGAGACGCTGCCAGATGGATTTGAACATTGGCTCGTCAAGTTTAATACGAAACGTGACGGTGATTGCGCCGGCGAGCTTGAGTATCGCTATTATAAGGCGGCGCTGGCAGCGGGAGTAGATATGTCGCCATGCCGATTGTTAGAGACCTCTGCCGGAAAGTTCTTTGCAACAAAGCGTTTTGATAGAACGGACAATGGTGAGCGCTTGCATCTAGCATCAGTAGCCGGCTTATTGCATGCAAATTTTAGAATACCTGGTGATGAATATGAGATAATATTCAAGTTGACGGATGCGTTGACTCATGATTATTCGGCGAAGAAGGAACTTTTTAGGCGAGTTGCATTGAATGTTTTTGCCCACAACAGGGATGATCATCTGAAAAATTTCGGCTTTTTAATGGATGCAAACGGTGTTTGGAAGCTTGCGCCATTTTACGATTTTACTTATGCTGAAGGGCCGAACGGATGGCATACACTTTCAATTGCCGGAGAAGGGGCGAATCCGAGAGAGGAGGATTTGCTAAGGCTAGCTGCTAGTGTTGATCTATCGGTTAAAGACGCAAAAGAAGTCATAGAGATAACGAAAGAGGTTTCTCCCCATTGGCGATAAGTGATGGAAAATGACGATTAGCGCGGCGGATTGAGGATGTTTTGTGAAGTGAGAATTTGATGCGGGATTTTAAACCACGGAGTACGCGGAAACCGGCTTACTTGGAGCTCGCCGGACACCGAAAAGGTTGGGAAGGTTGCCATTGGAAAAAGCAACCACAAGAATTCCATAATGCTTTTGATTTTTTAGTAGATGCCTTCGGTATTGGGGGTCTGGGGTGTAACCCCAGAGATAAATAATGATATAAGGTTGTAAAAAGTATGGCGGTTGGATTATGCGAAGCAATAAGGCGAAACGTTAGTGAGCCTCTATGTGAACAACCATCGGAGTTTATAAAACTAAGCGCAGCGCAAAATAATAAACTCTATTTCCTCTTCTGTTACAGTGGTAATTAACTCCGATCGGTTCCGATGCCTACACTAACGTTTCGGCTTAGTGCTTTGCGTTTTCTAACCGCTTATCAGTACGCTTTACTGTGTCATTTTTTTTTTTAGATGCCTTCGGCATTTGGGTATGGAGTGAAATTCCAAGGTGTATGGTGAAAGTTCTATATCTTCACGAGCTCGAAGACAAAAGGTGCGCACCTTTTACCCTGGAGGTGCGCACTTCTCGGTTTCGAGCTCATAGAAGGTGTGAAGAATGTCGCGCTTTTATTTTATGCGTTAAAGTGGTATAATTGCGTAGTGATGAAGATGGTTGTTCCAAAAATCTTTGATAACTTCCAAAGAACGGAGGGTTTTAAAATGATTTCACCCCACCACTTTCACCCCACCAATGGACCCTCGGATTCTAATGACGCTCTCATTATCGCGATGGAACTACTATACTACGGGGAATAATCATGACAAAAGGCATTGTGCACCTCAAGATTTCGTGCGGGCTGTTGGCGGCAGTTGCTCTGATAGTCGGATGTACGACTGAAGATGGAGTGGTGGATGTGTCGGCTTGTGCCACAGATGGTGTCGCGGAGCTTTCCGCAATGTGCAATGACTCTGGGTTGTCAGTTTCATTGAAAAACACAGGAAAGAAGCCGATTCTTGTGGATCGCGAGCTTGTGTTTCTATTGTTGATATGGCCTCTTACGCATGATCGCGTGCTTATACCATCGGAGGGTGAGTCCATCGTGCCGAAATTGCCGTCGTCCTCTATCAAGGATCGGTTCGTGATACTGAACGTAGGCGAATCTGTCAGACGCACTATAAGATGGAATCAACCCTATAAGGAATTCACATGTGGAATCTCCTATCCGGACGCTGCAGTGTCGGCATATGAGAGTTATTGCGTTTTACCGCGTAAGGAAGATATTTCAGAAATAGAGATTGA
>JAFXEU010000041.1 GCA_017520845.1 Kiritimatiellia bacterium
GCGGTTCGCAGGTAGACGGTGTCAGACGCAAGTAAGACGAGGAAGGTCAGCATCCCTAAGCGAAGCGAGGGGTGCGCCTGACGAAGTATTACGCAGCGGATGGCGCCGTATAACTGCGGGAGCGGTCGCAAGACGAATGGGGATGCACCGAAGAAAGCGAAGCTTTCGAAGGGAACCTCGCCGTAGGCGACCCGTAGGGCGCGCAAGCGGGTGCGCGAGACCGGACACTCCCGGCAAGCAACGGAGATGCGCTGTCGGAGCCGAGATGATGAAGAATGTAAGTTTGGTATCGTATGCGGTAAACGCGCTTTGTGCGACGCGACGAACTCCCACAGCATGACATGTGCGGCGGAGATTGCTGCCGCCAGCCGAGCGGACGCTTTTCAGATGTGGCGATTTGCGCTGGACTGCGACCCGAAGACGTACTCGTGTACGTCGAGGAATGCGCCGTAGAGCGAAGCTCGAAGGGAAGGTTGCGAAGCAACGGCGAAGCCGCCCTCAAGGGCCCGCGTCGCAAGGACGCGCAAATCGCCCATATCAAAAGCTGAGCACGGTTGCAGCAACATCCGCCGCGATATGAAAAGTCACAGCAGGAGTAAGGAGTGATAAGATTATGGTTATTACTGTTGTACAGACGAGGAATCGCTTTTTCAGATTTTTAGACGATAAAACATCAGTTCTATACAATGAAATCAGGTATACAACAAAATTCAGCCCTATAAACTGGGGATATTCCAGCGGCACCACGACTCAACTCAATTGCGCAATCCGGTTTGAAATAGCCCTTTTCAATGTTAACGGATCTGAGTACGCTACGCCGGAATCGGCAGGAAGCCCGAACGCCAATCGCGTGATCCTGACGCCGCCGGGTCGCAGGACTTCGGTAACGTAACCCGCCGTCGCGTCACCTTCCATATCCGTGGAAAGCGCGAGCAGCACCTCCTCAAACCCCTCCCGTTCAACACGGCCTTTCAGTTCTTCTATCCTGATTTTCACGGAAGAGGCGTTTTTAAGCGCCGAAAACTTTCCGCCGAGCGCATGGTAACGACCGCGGAAAGCCCCGGACGACTCAATGGAGATAATGTCGGACGGCTCCTCTACGACACACACGACAGATCTCTCCCGGGTCTCGTCGGTGCACATCCGGCACGGATTCTCCCCGATCAGAGTAAACGCCCCGCAGCGGGAACAGCAGACAACGCTCTCGCGCGCCGCCGCGAGAGCGGCCGCGAGAGGATCCGCAAGACGAGCGCTCTCGCGCACGAGCGCAAGCGCCGCGCGCAAGGCGGAGCGTCTCCCGAAACCGGGAAGTTTTGCAAGCGCCTGCTCTAACTCTCTGATCGGAGCAATCATATTCCCGATAACGACTAACCGCTAACGGCTATTTCCCGAAAAGGCCGCCGGCGCCGCCGGCCTGCATCATCTTGGCCATTTCCTGCTGTGTCGTGTCGCGCGCTTTCTTGAGCGCGGCATTGACGACGTTGAGAAGCATCGTCTCGAAGCGGGCGGGCTTGCCGGCCTTGACCTCGTCATACGCCTCCGGAGTGAACGTGATCGAGGAAATCGTCATGTCGCCCTTGGCGGTGACGGTAATTCCGCCATTGGAGTGGGTTACCGATATCTTCTGGATTTCATTCTGAATGCGCTTAGCCTCTGAACGCATCCTCATCGCCTCTTTAATCTGATCGAACATACCCATATGGGAACCTCTTTCTTTTATTTAGATTTTACGGCCCGAGAGATCCTCGTAAGCCTTGATGTAAATTTCACGCGTGCGGGCGACCACCTCATCAGGAAGCTCGGGGCCCGGCGGCTGATGATTGAAATTGATCGAATCGAGCCAGTCGCGGACATACTGCTTGTCGAGCGACGGCGGATTGGAGCCGACGGCGTAACTCGACTCGGGCCAGAAGCGCGAAGAGTCGGGGGTCAGGACCTCGTCCGCGAGGATGAGAGACCCGTCATCGTCCATACCGAACTCGAACTTCGTATCGGCGATGATTATACCGCGCTCGCGGGCGTATTCCGCCGCGCGCGTGTAAAGCGAGATCGTCGCCTCTTTAAGCTTCGCCGCCGTTTCCGCGCCGACGATCCCGACGGTCTGGTCGTAGTTTATCGCCTCGTCGTGGTCGCCGATCGCGGCCTTGGTCGTCGGAGTGAAAAGAACCTCGTCGAGTTTCGAGGCGTTCTCGTATCCCGCGCGGAGCTTTTCGCCGTTGACCGTGCCGGCCGACCTGTACTCCTTCCAGCCGGATCCCGTAAGATAGCCGCGCGCGATGCATTCGACCTCGACCATCTTGACTTTCTTCACCAGCATCGAACGGCCGCGGAGATCCTCCTTGTAGGGCTGAAGGACTTCCGGGTACTCGTCGACGTTCGCCGTGATGAGATGGTTCTTCATGCCGAGAAACTCCATCCAGAAAAGCGAAAGCTGATTAAGCACCTTGCCCTTGTCCGGAACGCCCGAGGGAAGAATGACGTCAAACGCGCTGATGCGGTCGGTTACAACCATCAGAAGCTTGTCGCCGAGATCGAAGACATCGCGGACCTTGCCGCTTTTCTGAGGAACGCCGGGAATGGAACATTCCAGAAGCGCATGATTCTTATCGTATTTCATTTTGTACCTTTCTCTGAAATATGTTCAGTGGTGAGAGGAGACGTTAAAACGGTGACATCCGCCGTCGAGAGAATAAACACGGCGTCGAACGAAGCCCCCATCGTCGCGTAATACCCCTGTTCCGTACGCTCGCCGATGAAGATGTTCCGCCGGAGGGAATTCTCATTGAAAAAGTCGATGGAAATCGTGCACGCCGGTTTATCGAGTCCGAACGACTTGAGTTCGCCCTCGGTCGCCTTCAGCGTCACGACAGACTGCGCGTTCAGGGACTTAAGCCCGTTCAGCACTCCCTCGATCGCCTCCTGACGGACCACCGATCCGGCGCTTGAGGAATCGGCGACCCATAACTGCTTGTCGCGATCGCAGACGACGGAGGAGACGGCGCCGTCGGAACTGGATACGATTCTGCGTATATCCGAGGTCTCAAGTCTCACAACTTCGCGGCTGCGCAGCGTCGCCGGCGAAAATCCCGTCAAAAGCGCCTCGCGGGAAATCTTCTCGGCGGGGGCGTTAGTCGACAGAGAAACCGCGACACCGTTCGGATCACGGTCGTCCGCGGTCGCCGCCAGGATTCTTTCGAGAAGATTCTTCACGCCTTCCTCGTCCGCGTTCGCGGAAACGGGAGAATCCATAATCCATTTCCCTTCGCCCGTTCTGGCGAGCCTGTAGTCCACGTCTCCGTCGGAGAAGGAAATCCTCGAGACGCGGGACGCGTCGTAGGGGAAAATCCTGGAATCGGAAAATTCCTTCGCGACCGCCAGATCCTTCAGGCGCTTATCCACCCTGACTATCGCCTTGGCGTTCTGAACGAGAGCATATACGAGACCGTCTCCCGCGTCATCGCCGAGCACGACCTGATTCGGAGGAAGTCCTCTGTCGCGAACCGTTATCGCAACTCCGCTTTCGGTATCTAGCCCGTAGCCCGCCAGCATAGGAACCGTAACCAGCTGAGGCTCGCCCTCGGCGCCGACCGGCCATACGAAATCTCTGGCGACGATTTTACCCAGGCATGCGAGAAACTCATCCACCCTCAGATTTGACGCGGGGGAATAGCGCCCGGAGTCGCTGTCGCCGCAGCACATCCACAGCCCGTCGCTCTTGCGCATCCGCAGCAGTCTGCCGTCGGGGCGTTTGATGTCGAACATGGTGATCGGCAGCGACTCCCGTACGATGAGCTTCCGCGACCGGAAAGCCTCCGCCGGCACGTCGACCAGCCCGAGAACGCGGGAATCGAGAAGATATACGCAGCTGTCGCCGCCGATTGCGGCGTACGCCTCGTTGGTCGTCGAAAGCCTGTTGCCGATGTGGACGATCTCGCAATCTGCGCCCTTTGATATTCTGAGCTTGACCGCCGGATCGTCCAACCCGAGGTCAGAACGCCTCAAACCGCATTTTGCGAGTTCCTTCTCGGTATATGTGCTTCTTTCCTCGATTTTACAGGCGACGAGAAAATCCAGCATCTTCGCGACGGCGCTTTCGTCGGCATCGGCCGAATAAGGACTTGTGATGCCCCATCCGCCGTCCGTTTTCTTCAATTCCACCCCCGGACCGCCGGAGCGCTCTATCGAAATCGCGTCGGCCGCAAGCATCTTTTTGTCAAGAACCGCATCCCGCTTCGTGAGACCCGCCGCTCCTCCGATGGAAAGATAAATATGCAAGAGAACAAGGGCGACGATCCCCACCGTCAGATATATTATGTTGCGCCTGTTGTTCATCTGCGCCTCCTTCTCCAGAAAACAAACGAAGCGTACAGAATAAACACCGAGACCGGAACGAGCGCCGCGGTGACGGCCGCAAAGGAAACGCGGGCGCTGCGGTCCATCCCCGTGACCAGTCTGTCGGTCTCGATCCCCGACCCGGCCATGGCGTCACGGCCCGAAAGGTACTTCACGGAATTCAGAAAGAAATCCCTGTTCGCGTTGGCGTTGGCGCGAAGGCCTCCGTTCATGACAAATCCGACGTCGCCGACCGCTATGAGACGGGAAGGCCTTATCGCCAGATCGCTCCCGGAACTTCCGCGTTCGACGACCGCCGAGAGACACGCGTCGCCGACTTTCAAAAGGGAATTATAGCGTTTCAGATCGGCGGGGCCCGACCCGTCTCCCACGCTGGCGGAAGACGACGGCGAAAAGGCGACGGGATTGAAAAAGATGACCTGCTGGCCCTGAAGAGGGCCTGTAACGGGGTGGGATTCCGAAAAATCCCTTACGATAACGTCGCTGCCGGACATTGTCGGCACATCGCCCAGATCAGCGCGCTCGGAACGTATTCCCCATACGGAAAGCAGATTGGCGAGCCCGCGAAGGTCGGTCGAATCGGTAAGCACAAGAACGCGCCCGCCTTCCGAGCCCACGGTCTGACCGTCCAGATAAGCTCTTAAACGTTCTATTTCACTCTCGGCGAAATCCTTCTTCGGTCCCGCGATCACGAGAAGAGCGCAGTCCTTGCCGATAATCGATCTGGCGTCGGCAAGGTTTATCTTCTTGTTGTCGTAACCGTTGAGAGAAAGTTCGCGGGCGATATCGCTCATACCTTCGCTTTCGTAATCGTCGAACGACGCCTCCGCGTGACCCGTCGTCCAGTAAATGCAGCTGCGGTGGAACGGAACCGCGATACGGCCGATCATCGCCGCGAAAATACGCTCGCTGTAACCGTCGTCGATGCTGAGGGTCTGAACTATGCGGTTGTCCTTCTCGAAAACAAAACTCGACTTCGCGACACCCTCGCGGACAAGGCGCGTGGCCTCGCCGATATCGAGCACGGGATCGACGTGTTTTATTTCAAGATGAACCCCGCCTATCTCGTCGGCGTTTCGCTTCAAGGAACGCAGAAAGTGGTTGACGTGCCGGAATCTGGGATCTTTCCGCTCGAGAAACGCCGTAATTGAAATCGAACCGCGGGCCTGCTCCAGAATCGCGCGCGTATGAGCCGAAAAAGCCGTTTCGCCGGACCCGGCGACGGGAATATCAAGATTTATATCGACACGGCAGACAAGTCCTATGGCCAGGACGGAAAAGAGAACGGCCAGGAGAAGCGAAAGATCGGTCGTAACGCAGAGCATGCGCGCCGTACGCCCGGTAAAACGGAACGAAGCGACCGTCTTTGACGCGATGAAAAGCGCCAATACCGTCAGAAGAACGTAGGAAAGCGCCGTTCCGACGGAAACGAGACCTGAGGCGAAATCGAACGCGTGCGCGTCCATCGGCAGTTCGGCGAAACGGGTGCGCCCGTTGTCGGCCCAGTACGAAAGCGCCAGCCATAACGCGCGCGGGAGAGCCACGAGAATAAAAAGCGTCATCGCCGCCGCGCCAGACGAATTCCTGAAAAGCGCGCTCGCCGCCACCGCTACCGCGGACCACAGGGCGCTCTGAACGGCGAGCAGAAAGAGCCCCGGGATAAAATTCGTAAACGACGTCGCGGCGACCGGCCCGGGCGCATACGATTTAAGAAACACAAGCGTGGTGACTAAAAACAGAACCGTAGATCCGAACGTCAAAAGCCATACGCCGAAGAACTTCCCCTCCACCAGGGAACGCTCTTTAACGGGTGACGCAAGAAGCATCTCAAGCCTGCCGGTCTTGCGTTCATCGCTCCAGACCTCCATGCCTAAAAGCGCCGCCAAAGCGGGAAGAACCGGGGATACCGAAATCGTCCACAGAGACGCGAGAGACGAAAATCCTCCCTCGCCGGCATCCAGGTTAAAGGCGAAAAGCGCCGCCGCCCCGGCGAGAAAAAGCGAAATCGACAACGCCGAGACAAAAGTCTTCGCGACCATGCCGATGGTGCGGTTGAATGTAACGCGCATCGGACTCATCGGACGGCCCCCTTCAACGCGGATTCGACGCGGGCTACGGTCTGGGCGTGATCAAGAGCCGTGGTATCGATCACGGACCCGATCCGGCCTTTGGACAGCACAAGAAACTTCTTGACCCATTTCGCCAGATCGGAAATATCATGACCGGTCACCACAACACTTGAAAATGTCGAAATAGACATGATAATCTCGCCGATAACACCGCGCATGGCATGATCCAACCCGCCTAGAACATCATCTAAAAGAACGACTCTAGGCCGCAGAAGAATCGCATCGGCAAGCGCAACACGCTTTTTAAAACCGAGCGAAAGCTCCCTGATCGGACGGTTCATCACCTCTTTTATCTTGCAGGTTGAAGAGGCCTCGGTTATACGCCTGCGAATACGCTTATCCGGCTCGCCTTTAAGCCGTGCGCGGTATGTAAGATACGATTTAACGGTCATATCTTCATAAAGAGCGGGATTCTCCTGAAGATATCCGAGATTTCTGCGATATCGTATCGGCTCCTTCGTGGGATTGCGACCTTCTATCGCAATACTGCCCGAATCAGGCATCATAACCGTAGCTAAAATTCTCAATAGCGTCGTTTTGCCGGCGCCGTTGTCGCCGACAATACATACAGCCTCGCCCGGTACGACTGAAAACGAGACCCCTTTAAGCACCTCTTTAGTGCCGTAGGAAAACGCGATATCACGAACTTCAAACATTTAACTAGTATTATACCAAATTATTCGGTTATTTTCCCTAATTTCATGGCGTTGGAAGCTTTAAGCAGAACTAAGTCACCCTTATGAAATTCTTCATTGACGCATTCCTGCAATTTTTGAAGATTTTCAAACGATTTTGTACACTTACAACGACTTGATTCCTCGCCCACGGCGATAACGGCGTCCAGACCCAGACGCGAGGCATAATCGAAGACCTCGGCGTGAAGGCGCTGAGAGGCCTCGCCAAGTTCGAACATATCGCCTAAAACGGCGATTTTCCGACCGCCGTTCTCCAATTTTGAAAATGTCGAAAGCGCCGCTTTCATCGCGTCGGGATTGGCGTTGTATGTGTCGTCGATGAAACGCACGCCGTTTTTTTCGACCTTGCGCCAACGCGAGCCGGGCAACGCAAAATTCTCGAGCGACCGGATCGCACCCTCGACGCTCACGCCGTAGCGCGATGCGAGCGCGAACGCGACCGACGCGTTCGTAAGATTGTGCTCTCCGGGAAGAACGTCGTTCACAGCATCGGCCAATTTCGCGGGCAGCGGTCCGGCCACGACAAATTCGCCGCGGCATCGAGAGCGCAGCGTATCCTTAAAGTCGCAGTTCCCCGGAACCGCACCGAATTCCCGTGCCCTCGCAAGCAGCGTTCCCTTCTCGTCCGCTATACCCTCGCGCGTCTTGAAAAATTCGATATGAGCCGTACCGATGTTCGTAACAAGTCCGGAATCAGGCTCGGCTATATCGCAAAGAACCGCAATTTCCCCGGGATGGTTGCTCCCCATTTCAAGAACGAGAAACTTCGCGTCCCGCGGGCAGTTTAGAATCGTTATCGGAAGACCGAGATGGTTGTTGTAATTCCCCGCCGTCGCATGAGTTTTACCGAGAGTCGAAAGAAACGATTTCAGAAGCTCCTTCGTCGTCGTCTTGCCGACCGACCCGGTAAGCGCCACGACCGTCGTATTTTTAAGCGATCTGCGGTATTCGCGGGCGAGCGACTGCAGCTCCGCCAGAGCGTCGTCGCCGCCGATGACCTTCGCCGCGCCAGCTTCGAGCGCCTTAGGGATGAAGTCATTGCCGTCTACATTCTCGCCTTTAAGCGCAACATAAAGCATCCCGGGCTTGACAAGACGCGAATCAAACGTCGCACCTTCAAAGCCGAATTTCATTTCATCATATTCAGTCATAATCCACGCTCCTTCTTTATAGCGCTCCAGGCCGCATTGATTTTCGACATTCGCTCATTCGCGCGCGCAACCATCTCTTCGGGAAGTCCCTGCGCCTTAAGAGTATCGGGATGATAGCGCTTTGCAAGATTACGATACGCCTTTTTAACCTCATCATCCGACGCCGAAGGGGAAACACCCAACTGACTGTAGGCATCGGCAATATCATCACGGGCCGAATATGTCTGCCCTTTAGAGCCGGAATAGAATCTTTCACGATAAAAAACGCCGAACCATTCGGGGTTGATCTGCAAATGCCGAGTTATGTTTTCAAGAATCTTTTTTTCCGATTCGGACAAATCACCGTCAGCACAGGCTATATCCCAGAGCATTTCGTAGAAAATAACTCTTACATCGCCATTCCCGACAACCGAAACAAAATCATGGGCATATTCGTAAATCGAATGTGAATCATCCTTCGCCTTGCGGAAAACGTCTATGGCGTAATTGCGCGCCGCGCGCGAGAAACCGAGGCGGGCGAAAGCCGTCTCGACTGCGGAAATCTCAACCTTTGAAATACGCCCGTCGGCCTTCGCCATTTTTGCAAGCATCGCCGCCGCGGACGCGCAAAACACGACATCGGGCGACTTGCGGGCCGACTTTCCCGTTTTACCGAATTCCTCGATAAAATGACCGATCAGTCCGCCAATGACAATACCGGGCAGCTTCCCTAGCCAGCTGCCGATGCAGCCTCCGATAATCGCTCCGTTCCACCCCATCCTCAATTCCCCCTTTTTAAATTCTCCTCAATCCAGCGAGCTTTATAAAACTTCGCTCCGTTAAATGGACCTATAATCCGTTCGGTACCATCAGGTTTAATTACAATCAATCTGTCCGACCACCATTTTTCAGTCGGTATCTGAACGAGAATCCCCTTTGCGAAGTCTGGCGAATAACTCTTAACGTGAGAGCGCATCATAACAGGCTTAAACACGCCTTCGTCAGGATTAAAGCCCCACACGCCCGTACGGTTCGTTATATAATATCCGCCCCTGCCGTCGGCGACGAGATCGTGACCGTGCGCGTCGACGGCAGCCTTCGAAAAATCCCACTTGCGTTTGACGACCGCCGACATCGAGTCTTTTCTGTACGACATCTCGAAAAGGTTCGTGTAACCGAGAACGAAAAGACTGTCACGCTTCGTATCCCAGACAACGCCGTGACCGCCCGGAAGATCCATAACTTCCTTTACCGTCTGCTTTGAAGGCTCGAAAGGATGTTTCGCGACATCGACGAAAACAAGCTTGTCGATACCGACGGAACAGGCTACCGCGACGCGCCCGTCGGGGAGAACCTCGAGAGAATGAGGCCCCGCCGTGTCGGGAGCGAGCTTCAGATACCAGCGCGCTCTGCGGGTAGCGACGTCGACCGCCGCGGCGCCGCCATTCGACGCACACACGAGAACGGTGCGCCCTCCGTCCGCGATCTTGCATTCGTCAATGTTAGCGAAAGCCGCCGCGTCCTTCGCGACGTTCGGATCTTCATGCGGATCCCATCTCCACGAAAACTCAAGAGGCGAGCCGGGCGCGGCCGAGGCGATCACGAGATTCGTCGCGCCCTGCTCGGCGGCGACGAAACGCCAGTCCTCCGACTCTGCGGACGCGCCCAGAACAAACAACGCGAGAAACAAAGCGGCGGTGATTTTATCAACTGTCATGGGACACCTCAATTATAACGTCTTGATCCGGCGCTGTTGCGACGGAAACTGAACACGGTTCCGATAAGGATAAAGAGCGTGAAAATCTCCAATCTGCCGGCGATCATCACAACACAATACCAGCATTTTAAAAAATCCGGGATATTGCCGTAGTGCGCCGTCGGCCCCATATCTCCGAACGCGGGACCGATATTGCCGACCATGCTCAACGCCGTCGTCAGAGACTCGAACGGAGCGAGCCCGGCGACGGCCCCCAGAAGCGCGGTCACGATCACGAGAAGAAGATAGACGAAGATGAACGGCGCGACAAACACGACGAGAGTTTCGCGCCCGGGCGTTCCGTTGAGCCGCAGCGTAAAGACTCCGTGAGGATGAACAAGCCTACGCAGCTCGTTCACGAGCTGCTTGAACAATACCGTCCATCGCACGACCTTGACGCCGCCGGCGGTCGATCCGGAACATCCGCCGATGAAGAAAAGGGTGAAAACGACAATCTGAGCCGCCGGACACCACACGGCGTAATCGGCCGTCATGAAGCCCGTCGTCGAAACTATCGAAGCGACCTGAAACGCGCTGTCGCGCACCGTCTCCGAGCAGGAGTCCGAGCCCGGAAGCTGCACCAGAGCGACGAGCGCGATCGAAGCGGCGACAATGCCGCAGAACGCGCGGAACTCGCTGTCGCGCCAAATATCACCCACCCGCCCCGTGAAAAAACGGTAGTACAGAGCGAAGTTGACGGCGGCCGCGAGCATGAAGATCGTGCACACCCATTCGACGGCAGGATTGCCGAAAGCTCCGACCGAAGCGTTGCGCGTCGAAAAACCGCCCGTGCCCAGGGTCGAGAACGCATGGCAGAGCGAATCGAAAAGCGAAAGCCCGAAAAAGTGCAGAAGCGCCGTCTGCGCCGCGGTAAAGCCCATGTAGATAAACCAGAGCACTTTCGCCGTGTTCGTTATGCGCGCGGTAAGCTTGCCCTTCTCGGGCCCCGTCGTCTCTGCCTGGATGAGCTTCATCCCTCCGATCCCCAGAATCGGCACGAGCGCGACGACGAGCGCGATGACGCCCATGCCGCCGAGCCAATGCATTTCACAGCGCCACAGATTAATGCTCCTCGGCAGAGATTCCACGTCGGACATCACCGTCGCGCCAG
This sequence comes from Kiritimatiellia bacterium, assembly GCA_017520845.1. Taxonomy (GTDB): domain Bacteria; phylum Verrucomicrobiota; class Kiritimatiellia; order RFP12; family UBA1067; genus UBA1067. The sequence goes on from JAFXEU010000041.1 coordinate 11,175, forward strand.
TGGTCGTGAAACCGCTTATGCTCTCGAAAAGGCAGTTTGCAAATCCCTTGATAGCTCCGCTGAACCAGATAGGCAGAGCACCGAAAAAGCCGAGAAGAATCCAGCTTCCGCCGACGGCGACGAACGCCGCGCGAATGCTCAGCGGCGCGGCTTTAATGTGGCGATAGACAACCGTTATCGCCACGGCGGCGGCGATACTCGCCGCCATCGGCACAGCGAACGACCATGCCGCACGAGTCTCGCCGTACCGGACGGCCGCGGCAAGCGGCAGCAGAAGCGAGACTCCCGCCAGCGCGAGAACGTATGAAAAAATCCTGAGAAGCGGCAGCACCATCTGTCTCAAGCCTCCCCGGTAAACAGCTGAACCTCATCACCCGCGCCGGCCTTTACGACCAGCACGATGCGTGCGCCCGGAGCGATGACCGTCGAGCCGTTGGGCATCGAATACTTGCCGCCCTCCTTCTCCTGGACGAGCAGCGCCAGAAACTCGCCGTCGTTCACCAGTTCCGAAAGCGCCTTGCCTGCGGCGCGGCTTGAGGGCGAAACTTCGCATTCGACGATTTCGAAGAATCTGTTGCATACCGCATGGATCGCCTTTACGTTGTCGCCCCTCAAATGGCTGACGATGCAGTCCACGACGGTGTCGCGCATGGGAACGGCGACGTCGACGCCGAGCTTTCGCGCAACATCGTCAAATTCGCTCGATGCGGTAAGAGCGATGGTTTTTTTGACGCCGCGCGATTTGAGGTACGCGGCCATCACGAGATTACTCTCATAATTGCCGGAGGCCGCGACCATCAGATCGACGGCGTCGAGCGACTCTTCACGCACGAGATCGGCGTCGGTCATGTCGCCGCAGAGAACCCTAACGTCATTGAAGCGCTCGGCGGCTTCCCGGCACAGATGGGGGTCTCTGTCCACAATAGTGATTTCGCGCGACTTCTCGCGCGGAGAACCGCCGAAAATACGCGAAAATACGGAAGCGCGGCGCGAGGATACGTGATGATCTACGACGAGAGTGCCGACGCGGTCGGCTCCGAAAACCGTGACGGTTCTCAGTATCTCTTCCGCCGAGCGTCCCATAAAAAGCATAAGCGAGGGAATATCTTCCAGGGAAACAAGAACGCCGACACGGTCACCCGCCTCCGGCATCGTATTGCCGTTGGGAAGAACAGCCGTCTTATCCGACTCGACGTACGCGACGAGATAATGCCATCCGGGCTTTTTGGAAAGTCTGCAGATCGGCACACCGTCAAAGGGGCCGCCGGCGACGACGGGAAGTGAAACGATGCCGTATCCGCCGCCCAGCTCAATGACGTTGCCGACAGCCCCGAGAGACATCGCGCGCGTAATCGCCGCCGCCGCCTCGACGTCGGGATTGAGCATGTGATCGACACCGAAAAGAGGCCTGCGCTCGCCGCTTGCCGTAGCGTCGGCGTGACGACTGGCCGTGGCCTTCGTCCTTAAGTAATACGCGTAATTCCTCACGCGGGCGATCTTCAGGACGTCGGGATAATCGGCGTCGACGAGCGAACAGACGATCATATTCATCTCGTCATCGTCCGTAAGCGTCACAAGAGCGTCGGCCGTGGCGATACCCGCTTCCGAAAGAGTCTCGGGGCTGTTTCCGTCCGACTCGACCACCGTGCAGTCGAGCGCGTTCCGGGCATGCTGCACCTTCTCTGGATCGCGATCCACAAGAACGACATGCACCCCTTCCGCCACAAGCGTGCGCGCAAGCTGCAGACCGGTGAATCCGGCCCCGACAACGATAACTTTTTTACTCATATTATCCGAATATTATAAAATATTCAGAGCGCCTTTTCAACAATCCAGCCGTCTCCCATCCATCTGACATTGATGCAACGCACGTAACCGTCGAACTTTCCGACCTTGGGCGGCAGGTAGATGAAGACGACCGCGTCGAATACGCCCGTCTCATCCGGTTCGCTCTGCGGAGCGAGAACGGCGGAGCCGGAAGCCGTGTAGAGAATATCCTTGCCGGTTCTCTCGTTTACGCCGGTCACAAACGAGCCCTTCACCGTCACCGCACCGGACGCCGCGAACTTCAAGGCGAGAACTCCCGGCACCGGCACGCCCGCAACCGAAGCGGAATCCTCATATTCAAGAGCAGCCGCCTTCGCAAACGGCTTGCCGATTGTCTTCCACGGCTCGAGCTTCCAGTTGTTCTGGTAGGCGATGTAGTCGATGCTCTCGGCAAATCCTCCCATTGAATCGCAAGCGACGCCGACTTCGTTGGTCATCGCGAGCTTGCCGCTCTTGCCGATCAGCGTCGCGCGATACACTTCTCCGGACTCGTCGATCGAATCGAACGAATTAGCCGCAAGCGACCACGTAAGACCATCCGAGAGGTATTTGCCGCTCAGTTTTCCGGTCTTGGCGACAGTAAGCGAGACCTGGCCTAAATCTCCGCCGCCGTTGAACGTGCCCACCGCCCAGTCGGGAAGCGGCAGAATAGTCATATCAACGGGATAGATTCGCTTAGACTTGCCCGCTGTCGTTACAGTAAACTTGACCGCCGACGGCTTGCGCAGTCCGGTTTTCGCATCAAGCTTCGATTCCGCCGTAGGCGCACCATAGATTGTATTGGCGGGAATCTCGACCTCCGTTTTGGAGCCCTTCTTCATGATGTCCTTCGCCGTGAACTTAAGTCCGGCAGGAAGCCCTGAAACCGTGACTTTTGGCTGCGAAAGCGCTTCCGTCGCGACCGACCACTTGAGCGCCACACCGCACGTATTGGTGACGGAGATGAAAGCCTCAGGCGAAATTTCGCCGCCGAGCGCATCGACCGAAAGCGTGATGGACGCGGCATCCTCTTCGGCGGTCACGAACTTGGCATAAAGCGCGACATCCTCCTCCGGCATCGTGAACGCATAGCTCGCCGCTTGCGTAAGAAGTTCTTCGCCAATATACCAACCGTTAAACACGTAGCCCTTGTTCGCGGTCGCTCTGGCCGTCACCTTCTTACCTGCCTGATAGACGCCCAGCCCGGTCACCTTGCCCGCGAAGTCATCCGACAGATCGACCGCGAGCGAATAGAATTTAAGCGCATCCGAAACAACCTCGGCGGAATCGCCGCCCGCTTCGCCCTCGATTATCGAAAGCTGATATTTGCGCGTAATCGCATATTTGCCGGCGTTCTTAACC
>JAFXEU010000042.1 GCA_017520845.1 Kiritimatiellia bacterium
ATCTCGGCGAGGATTTCTGCTCTGGAACGAGTCTTTTTCAAGGATTTGGTTTTCATACATATATTATAGTATATGTGTTCGCAAAATGCAAGCGGAAATATTGGGGTGCTTGCATAAATTTCTCGGTGCACCCGTGGGGATATTCCAGTGCGCAACGCTATTGCAATCAAAGGGCATTTTTTGGTAAAATATATCCTCAATTGCGAAGTCGGGGGAATAAACCGGCTTCCCTGTCCGAGGAAGGTCCTCGGGCTGTAAAGCGGACAAAACCCCGGATAAAGGGCACAAATCCGTAAGAAAAAAGGAAAATAAAGATGCAGAAGAGCTATCGTGCTCCGAATCCCGGCGACAACCGCCAGTGGTTCCTCATCGACGCGAAGGGCCAGTCTCTCGGTCGTATCGCCGTCGTTATCGCCAACAAACTCCGCGCCAAGGATCTCCCCACGTTTGATCCGTCCGTCGACGCCGGCAGCTTCGTTATCGTCACGAACGCCGCTGAAGTCAAGCTCACGGGCAACAAGGAAGAGCAGAAGGAATATCAGCGCTACAGCGGTTTCCGCAACGGCCTTAAGCGTTTCAGCGCCGCCGAGATGCGCGCCAGCCATCCTGACCGCATGATCAAGGAAGCTGTCTGGGGTATGCTCCCGAAGAACAACATCGCCCGCAAGATGATGACGCGTCTTAAAGTCTTCGCCGGCGCCGAACACACCCACGCCGCGCAGAAGCCGGTCGAAATCAAGCTCTAAGGAGATAATTTAAAATGGCTACCAAGAAAGCAATTTCCGCCGGAACAGGCCGTCGCAAAACCGCGACCGCCCGCGTCAATCTCGTTGAAGGTACCGGTGTCTGGACCGTCAACAAGGTCGCTCTCGACGAATACATCACTTCCGAGGCTCTCCGCGACTACCTCAAGCAGCCCGTCGCCATCTCCGGATTTGACATGTCCAAGGTCGACGTCGTCGCGTTCGCAAAGGGCGGCGGCATTTCCGGTCAGGCCGGCGCCATCCGCCACGGCCTCGCCCGCGCTCTCGTTCTCGCCGATGAGGCGACCCGCGCCGCTCTCAAGAAGGCCGGTTGCCTTACCCGCGACAGCCGCATGAAAGAGCGTAAGAAACCCGGTCAGCCCGGTGCCCGCAAGCGCTTCCAGTTCTCGAAGCGTTAATTCCGCGACAGGTGCCCGGATACGAGATGTCTGCGGCGGGGTTTTCTCCGCCTCAGCTTTTCGGCCGGGCATCGGTTTTTTGTTTTTGAAATACTTCACGTCTGCCGCGTGAAGTTTATAGGTATATGATATGGCATTTGGATTTTTAAAGAAACTTGTCGGCATTTTCACGGGCGGCAAGAAGGCGAAGTCTAAAGACAGCGCGCATCAGAACGGCAAGTCGCGCCGTAGCAAGAAGGGCGCCGGTCAGCAGCGCGGTGACGAGAAGAACCGTCAGCGCCGCAACGAAGGAAAGCAGCGTCAGGGCGATCGCCGTCAGAACAGTCAGGTCAACGCCCAGCGCCAGGGCGCAGAGGGCCGTTCGCAGAATTTCAATCAGTCCCGCAACGACCGCCGCAACGACAAGAATCGCCGCAATCATAATGATCGCGGCCGCAAGGGACCCGCTCCCGTAAATACCGCCGCCGACCAGATGCGTCCGGGCGGAGTCGTTTCCGAGCGCGAAATGGCCGCGCGCAAGGCCGCTCATGCGTCGTGGGATCCGTCGAGTTTTGTCGTCGAACCCATGGAGGGCAAGAAGCGTTTTCACGATTTCGATCTCCCCGGCGAAGTGATGCACGGTATCGCGGATCTCGGGTTCAAGTACTGTACCGAGATTCAGGCGATTTCGCTCGAGCAGGCTCTTGCGGGGAAGAATATCGCCGGTAAGGCCCAGACCGGTTCGGGCAAAACGGCGGCGTTTCTCGTCGCGATTCTGACGCGCTATCTGCGCACGCCCGAAAACCGCGCGAAATCGGGCGGTGCTCCGCGCGCGCTCGTTATCGCTCCGACGCGCGAGCTCGTTATTCAGATTTGTAAAGACGCCGATAAAATCGGCAAATACTGCAATTTAAGATCGCTCGCAGTTTACGGCGGCATGGATTACGATCGTCAGCGCGAAGAGGTTCTCGGCGCTCCCGTCGATCTTTTGGTCGCCACGCCCGGCAGACTTCTCGACTTCGTAAAGTCCCGCGTCATCGATCTTTCGAGCGTCGATACTCTCGTTATCGACGAGGCCGACAGAATGCTCGATATGGGCTTCATCCCCGACGTAAGACGTATCATGAGCTATCTGCCGGCCAAGAACAGGCGCGCGACGATGCTTTATTCGGCGACGCTCAACGATACGGTCATGCGCCTTGCGCTCAACTGGATGGAAGAGCCTTACCGCGCCGAAGTCGAAAGCGAGACCAACGCGACGGATACGGTCCGTCAGGTCGTTTACATCGTCAGAGCCAAAGACAAGTTCAAGGTTCTTTTCAACCATATCGCGCTTCATCCCGAGGCGAGGACCATCGTCTTCTGCAACCGAAAGGCGACGACAGACGACGTTTACTCTTCGCTTAAGGTTCGCGGCGTTTCGGTCGAGATGCTCTCCGGCGACGTAAACCAGAATAAGCGTCTTAAGGTTCTCGACGCTTTCCGCGACGGCGAGGTTAAGGTCGTCGTCGCGACCGACGTCGCGGGACGCGGAATAGACATCAAGGGGCTTGAATACGTGATAAACTTCGACTTCCCGTACGAGGCCGAGGATTACGTCCACCGTATCGGCCGCACGGGCCGCGCAGGTTCGACCGGTATCGCCATCAGTTTCGCCGACGAGGACGAGAGCTTCGCCATCCCCGAGATCGAAGAGTACATCAAAGAGCCTTTGAAGTGCACGATGATCCAGGATGACGATCCGCTTCTTAAAGAGGTTCCTCCGCGCGGAACGAAACTCGGCGAGGTCGACAGCGCCGCGCGCGAGACCGTCGATGCGCGTGAGGCGGTCGGCGAAGAGGAGAAGGCCGCCGCCGCCGCGCTTACCGGCGTTTTGGCGAACGCGAACGCGACGACAGCGAGCGGTGCCCCCGCAGTGCTGAAGGAAGACGCCCCGCAGCGCAAGCTTCCGAGCTTTGAGAACGCCCACGAGCCGAAGGCCCCGCTGCGCGACGAAAGCGACATCTACTCCAAGCCTGTCGAGCAGACCGCAAAGACGGAGGAGTTTACGGTTTAGTCGTTAGCGATTGGTGGATCGTGATGAAGTTATCGGTTGTTATAACGACAAAGAATGAGGCGGCGAATATCGCTGCCTCTATTCATTCGTTCGACAGCGCCGTCGCGCGCGGCGACGCTGAAGTGATTGTCGTAGACAACGCTTCTTCCGACGACACTAAAAAAATCGCTCTCGAACTCGGCGCGGCAGTTTATGACAAGGGTCCCGAACGCAGTGCCCAGCGCAATTTAGGCTGGCGTATGGCCCGCGGCGAATGGGTTATCGTTCTCGACGCCGATATGATAATTCCGCCGGAGACGGTGGAGGAAATTCTTTCCGTGGAAGGTGCCGACGCGTATTGGATTCCCGAGGTACGTACGGGGAGCGGCTTCCGCGTAAAGGCGCGTAACTTTGAACGAAGCTTCTATGACGGCACTTGCATTGACGCTCTTAGACTTTTCAGAAAGGGCGTACTTGAGGCGACGGGCGGTTACGATGAAAATCTTATCGCCGGACCTGAAGACTGGGAACTGGATATACGCGTTCTCGCTACCGGCGCGAAATGCGCCGTTCTCAAGAACCATCTTATCCATAACGAGAAGCGCCTTACCTTTAAGAAGATGCTGGAGAAGAAAGCGTATTATACCAAGAGCTTCGCCGCCTATAAAGAAAAGTGGCGCGGACATCCGTCGGTGCGCCGCCAGTTCTCACCGTGGTACCGCTTTGTCGGCGTCTTTGTCGAGAAGGGAAAGTGGAAAAAGGTTCTCCGTCATCCTGTACTTTTCGCCGGCGTGATGTTCGAGCGTTTTGCCGTCGGAATCGTATATTTGTTCAATCGTAAAAAATCCCGCTGAATTTTTAGTCGAGCGCTTTTATGATATCTCTTGAAACATTTTTTTCGATACCGATCCTGGTGGTCTCCGTCGCTGCGGCCGTTCACGCTACGGCCTATATCCACGGTGAAGCGCGCCGTCACCTCGTGCGTTTCTGGGGCTTTTTCCCGGCAACGGTCGCCTCGATGCTGGCGGTTGTCCATGTCGGGGGTAAACTCCAGTTTCTTCTTGCGTGGGAGGCGATGGGCCTCGCGTCCGCCGGTCTCGTGGCTTTTGAATCCAAAGAGAAAAGCGTTAAAAAGGCGACTTGGATATATCTTCTCGCCTGTCATGCCGGAGCCTGCGCGTTGATGCTCACTGGTGTTTTTCAAATGCGTCCTGACGCATGGATCGCGGCATTCGCGTTCGCGGTTGTCGGCTTTGGTCTAAAAATAGGTTTTCCTCCGTTTCACGCCTGGCTTCCCGAGGCCCATCCGGCTGCACCTGCGCCCGCTTCGGCCATAATGTCGGGCGCGATGATTCCTCTTGGATTTTTCGGTCTTCTTAAGTTTTTCCCTATCGCCCGTCTTTCGTCTTTTGACGCCCAGGTTTACGGATGGACGCTTCTCGCTCTTGGCGCGATCGGCGCCGTGGGCGGTATTCTTTTCTCTCTGCCGCAGTCCAATCTTAAACGTCTTTTGGCCTTTTCGTCGGTAGAGAATATGGGCGTCGTTTCCATGGGGCTCGGGCTTGGGGCTGTTTTGTACGCGCGCGGCGATTTTACTCCGCCGGCGCTCCTGGCGATCGCAGGTGCGCTTGTTCATATATTAAATCACGCGTTTCTTAAAGGAGCGCTCTTTCTCGGCGCCGGTTCGGTTCTGCGCCAGACGGGCACTCTCGATCAGGATCGTCTCGGAGGGCTTTTGAGGCGAATGCCTTTTACGGGTTCGCTCTTTACGGTTAACGCCTTCGCTCTTGCGGGGCTTCCGCCTTTGAACGGTTTTATGGGGGAGTTGGCGATTTACGTTTCGGCTTTTCTCGCGATAAATACGGGCGACCCGGTTCTTGCTTCCGCCGGATTTCTCGTTGCGCTCGCGCTCGCGCTTACGGGCGGTCTTGCCGCAACGGCATACGCCAAGTCGATCGGGTGCGCGTTTCTCGGCGAAAGCCGCAGTCGTGAAGCCGCAGACGCGGCGGAAACCCCGAAGCGCATGTATTTCGCCCAGATATTCCTGTCGCTCTTTTCGCTGGCGATGATTCCGGGGAGCGTCTATTTCATTCATAAGTTTACGGGCGGATTTAAGACTGAGATTTTTATTATGACGGCGATGGTCGGTTTTACGTTTGTCGCCGTTGTCGTATCGCTGCTCCTTCTTCGCCGCTTCATCTGCCCGCGCGGCAAGATGAAACCCCGTCTCCCCGTCTGGGACTGCGGATATGACGCGCCGACATCGCGGATGGCGTATACGGCGACGGCGTTTACGCAGCCTCTCGTCGATCTCTTCCGCCCGATTCTCAAGTCGCGCCGTCATGTTCAGCCTTTCAAGGGCGATCCGGCCGCTCCTTCCGGTGCGGCTATCGCGACCGAGACCGACGACTTCGCGCTGGGCGGACTTTGGCGGCCTCTCTTCTCCCGTGCGGCGCGTCTTTTCCAGCGCGTGCATCTGTTGCAGAGCGGCTCTCTACATCTTTATATTTTAATAATTCTCATCGCGGTATTGGCGCTTCTCGTCGCCGCATTGGTCTCATGAATATTCTAAGCGTGATTCTTGCGGCTCTTCTCGCGCCGCTTTTCATCGGCATCGTAAATCAGACGAAAGCCTTCTTCGGCGGTCGCCGCGGACCGGGGCTTTTTCGACTCTACAGGGATCTGTTTAAACTGGTGCGCAAATCCTGTCCGCGCCCGCAGCCTTCAACCTGGATTTTCGATATATCCCAGAGCGTTTCGCTCGCGTCGGTTATCGCGGCGGCGGCGGTTTTTCCCTGGGCCGGCTTCGGCCTCGGCTCGACTATGGTTCCAGCCGTTCTCTTCTTTTACATTCTTGCCGCCGGCAGGTTTTTTACCGTCATCGGAGCATTGGACGCGGGAAACGCTTTCGAGGGGATGGGCGCGTCGCGTGAGATGCAGTTCTCCACTCTCGTCGAGCCGGTTGTATTCGTCGTTCTCGGATTTCTCGTCATATTAAACGGAGACGTTTCTCTTTCGAGTATTCTCTCGGGTGTTTCGGTCGAGACGTGGCGCGAGAGCATAGTCGCGCTCATTTTGGTTTTCGTCGCCTTTTATGCGGTGTTCCTTCTTGAGAACTGCCGTGTTCCGTTCGACGATCCCGAGACCCACCTTGAGCTTACGATGATTCACGAGGCGATGCTTCTCGACGTCGGCGGCGTCGATCTGGCGTTTGCGCTTTATGCTGCCGCTCTAAAGTTCATGTTGCTTGCGGCGTTTCTTGTGGCGATGTTCATCCCTCAATCAGGTAACGCCTGGGTTCATCTGGCGTCCGTATTTGGCGGGGTTGCCTTTATTTCTCTCGTAACCGGTGTTGTCGAGTCGGTTACGGCGCGGGTGAGATTCTTTAAAACGCCCCAGATGCTTCTCGGGGCGTTGTTGATGGCTTCGCTCGCCGTTTTCTTCCTGGCTTGTTTTTAAAGAGAGGCTGTAAGAAAAATGATTACGCTTTCTGAAATAGCTCTCGCGCTCTATCTGGTGTCCGATCTCGTTCTTGCCGGAGCGAACCGGCTGAAATCCGCCGTTCGCTTTGTCGCCATGCAGGGCGTGGTCGTGGGCATATTGCCTGTTCTTATGTGGAACTGGGCGGACGAAGGCTGCCCGGGCGCGCGCGTGTGGATAATCGCTTTCGTAAATACGCTTGTAAAAGGCGTTGCTCTTCCGATGCTTCTGATGTACGCCGTCCGTAAAGCCCGCACACGCCGCGAACTTGAGCCGATAGTATCATTTCATCTTTCCCAGCTGATCGTCTTTTTCATTGCGATCGGCGCTTTCGCCGTCGGGCGTCTTCTCCATGTTCACGCCTCGAGCGCGTCGGAGCTCGCCGTTCCCGTTGCGCTGACGACGATGGGCACGGGTCTTCTGCTTATCTGCGGCCGCAAAAAGGCGATTACCCAGGTTCTCGGATTTCTGATCCTCGAAAACGGAATATCGGTTTTCGGCGCGGCGATTCTTCTTGAGTACGGAATCGTCGTCGAACTCGGCATTCTTCTCGACGTTTTCGCTCTCGTATTCATTCTCGGCATCGCCGTATTCCAGATAAGCCGGACATTCTCATCGACAGATACCGACAAGCTGAATCATCTCGGCGACACCCATCTGATGCATCCGCATCATCAACACGATCACGTACACGCCTGATATGGAACATAATTTAAGGAATCTTCTTTTAATTCTGACGCCGGTTCTCTTCGCGGCGAATCTGGTGCAGAGTTTCTTTTATCTGCCGCTCGCCTCCCGTCACGCGAAAACGCCGAACATGCCGGATGCGCTTTACTATACTCTCTTTATCGCGTTTTTCGGAGCGATGATTTTTGCGCTTACGGCCGGGTCGCTGCCGCTCATGTGGGTCGCGATAGAATTGACGACGTTAGTTTCGGCTCCACTTATCGCATATCATCGTGATAAAGACGGTCTTGAGGCGATGTGGAAATATCTTCTCATCTGCTCGATCGGCATTGCATTTGCGCTTTTCGGCACGATGCTTGTGCTGCATTCTCAGACTATCGGAAGCCCGCGCTGGTTTATGGCCGGCTTCGCGTTCGTTCTGGCGGGCTATGGAACGAAGACGGGTCTCGCACCGTTCCATTCGTGGCTCCCCGACGCCCACTCCGAGGCTCCGGCCCCCGTTTCCGCTCTTCTCTCGGGTGCGCTTCTTAACTGTTCATTCTTCGCGATCGTGCGCTTCCGCGAAATGGCGCCCGCAGAGGCCGCGCCGTTCTGCGACAATTCGATGCTCGCGCTCGGTATTTTCTCGGTTGCGGTCGGCGCCGTATTCATGGTCCGCCAAAACGACTTTAAGCGTCTTTTGGCATATTCGTCGGTTGAGCATATCGGCCTTATAACGATTCTTTATTCACTTTGCGCCGGCTCGGCTGATATCAGGAGCATGATCGTTCTCGCGCTGTTCGCTCATATAGTCGCCCATTCGCTTACCAAGACGCTTCTTTTCCAGACGGCGGGCAACCTTCTTCTGGCGTTCGGCACCCGCGCCGTGCCGGTGGTCCAGGGTCTCGCCGTTTCGATGAAGGGCCATGCTCTGATGTGGCTCGTCGGTATTGTCTTTATCTGCGCGATGCCGCCGTCCGTTCTGTTCTTCTCCGAGCTGGCGCTCGTTTTCTCCGCGCCGGTGTGGGTGTCCGCCGTTGTCCTTTTACTGCTCTTCATCGTTTTCGCCGCGATGATGAAAACAGCGCTTTCAATGGTGATGGGTAGACCCCTCGTCAAGTGCGAACGTCTGCCCGGGAGTCTTGCGCTTGTGCCGGGCGCGCTTCTTGCCGCGATAATACTGCTCGGTATCGTGAGCGTGTATTTTGTCGCACGATAAATGTATGGAGGTGATAATATGATTGAGAGACGCGATTTTATTACCGGGATGCTCGCAGGCGCGGGATTTGTGTCCGGGTGCAGAGCGATGGCTCCCTTTGCGGGCGGAGGGAACGTGCGCCTTAAATTCGGCGTAGTGAGCGACGTTCATGTAAAACTCGCCGCGGACGGACGATCTCTCGCGGCCGGATACGATACGCAGACGTTCGAACGGACGCTGACCTATTTCCGTGATTGCGGCGTTGACGCGGTGATGATTGCGGGCGATATCGCCGACATCGGATTTGTGAGCGAGCTGAAAGCCGTCGCCGACGCATGGTTCAGGGTTTTTCCCGGAGACAGAGCGCCTGACGGACGCAAGGTTGAGCGTCTTTTCGTCTTCGGCAACCACGACGCATACGCGCTTAAAAAAGGCGGCGACGTGTTCAAGGATCCCGCCGAACTTCGTCGCGAGGCGATCGAGGCCGATCCGCGCAAGGCATGGGATTTCTGTTTTCATGAAGAATGGAAGCCGTATTTCAGAAAAACGGTCAAAGGTTTCGATTTTTTCTGTTCGCACTGGCAGCCGGGCGTCTGGTGCAACGGATATGCCGAGACGGGGTGCAATGGATGTGCGGACGCTTTCCGGTCGATGATGGAGGCGTGCGACCCGTCGAAGCCGTTCTTTTACGTTCAGCATCCTCATCCTCGAGATACCGTGTACGGGAAGGATGCCTGGGGTGTCGATGACGGGACGTCTACCGGACTTTTGTCCGCCTTTCCCCAGGCTGTCGCGTTTTCTGGGCATTCCCACGAACCGCTGACGAATGAGCGGGCGTTGTGGCGCGGCGCGTTTACATCGGTGGCGACGGGATCGTTGAGGTATCTGTCGGCAAACTCCGTCTATAATCGCGCGGATGTCGCGGGATACGAGAACGGCGGTTGCGACGTATACGCGCCGAACGTGAAGCGCTCCGACAGGGGCGTCTATTACGCTCGATATAATGCGCCGAAGTCGATGACGAATGAAGCGGTTTGTCCCGACATTCGCGTCGGTCAGATCGTGAGCGTCTTTGACGATCGGATAGAGTTTGAAAAGCGGGAGTTTTTAAGCGGAATGAAGTTGGGTGAGGATTGGGTCGTGGAACTGCCCGCAAAGGCGAAAAGTTTCGCGGTGAGAGCCAGGGCTGCGCAGAGGGCCGAGTTTCCCGCCGGAGCGGAACTTACCGTCGAGCGCACATGCGCAAAGACGCGTGGTCTTAAAAGAGAAGATTTAGTCATCGCGCAGGAAGAGAAGCCTGCAATCCGGTTTGAGTTCCCTCCGGCGAATGCGGCAGGCCGCGTCGCGGAGTATGAGATTTCTGCGCAGAACTCAGGCGGAACCGAGGCGCGTGTGCGTCTTTGCGCCGCCGGGGGCTTCTATCCGGAGAGACATGCGAAATTTTCGAAGAAAGTTGTCGCAACCGTTTTTGCCGACAGGTTCCCCGTCGGGGCCGATACGTTCCGGGTTACGCCGCTTGATTCTTTCGGTAATGCTGGCCGGCCGATCAGCTGTGTCTGCGAAAGGTAATTTGCGAAGGGGACTCCCCATCTGGAAAGAAGGTGAAATATGAGAAAAAATGCCGTTATATCGTTGATTTTTGCTCCTGCGCTTCTTTTGGCGTCCGGTACTTCCGTTCAGCCGAAGTGGAATAACCCGCTTTTCGACTAAATTCAATGCGACGGCAACGTCGTAAGGGTCTTATCGCGGCCCTTGAGCCCACTTCGCTGCGCTCGTGCGCTCGATCCAGGTTTGCGCGGCACAGCCTTTAAAATTAAGAAATTGTAAAAATAGTGGTGTTGAGGCGACCTATTTGTGGTATAATTTAAATACTATGTATAAGTATTTACTCGCCACAAGTTGTCTGGTCGGATTCTCCGTTTTTGCGGCGGAAGTGACCTTGCCCGTATATGAAGTCGTCAACAGGCCTCTTAAGGTCGAAACGCGTCTGCCGGGACGTGTTGTTCCTATTTCCAGGGTCGATGTGGTGCCGCAGGTTTCAGGCGAAATTCTCGAGGTTTGCTTTGAGAACGGCGCGCTCGTCAACGAGGGCGACACTCTTTATAAACTTGATCCCGTGAAATACGCCGCAGCCGTAAAGAACGCCGAGGCCAAGGTTCAGGAGTGCAAGGCCAACGTCGCGTATGCCGAGCAGTCCTACAACCGTCATAAGAGGCTTCTTGAAACGCGCGCCGTTTCGCTGGACGCCGTGGATAACGCGCTCTCACAGCGTGATTCGTCGCGCGCCGCGTATGCCGCGGCCCAGGCGGATCTCGTTTATGCGCGCGATAATTTGCTGCATTGCGAGATAAAAGCTCCTATTTCCGGTAAAATCGGTTCGACCGCGATGACGCGCGGCAACTACGCCAAGGCCGGGGACGTGCCTCTCGTTTCAATCGTTCAGATTTCTCCCATACGAATCCGTTTTTCGCTTTCCAACAGGCGTTTTCTCAGCCTTTTCGGAGGATTGAGCAGCCGTTTGCGCGATGAATCGACGGCTAAAATCTTTTTGGCCAACGGTCAGGAACATTCCGGGAAAGGCGCTTTTGAATATGTCGAGAATACGGCCGATGAGCTGACCGATACGATTCAGATCTATTTTCAGTTCGAAAATCCCGACGCTACTCTCCGTCCGGGCGGAACCGTTACGGTGGTTCTCGGATCCAAGAAGGGCGAGATGATGCCGACCGTTCCGCCGAGCGCGATTTTGCAGGACGTACAAGGCCCGTACGTATGGGTGCTCGATGAGAATAACGTCGCTTCCCGCCGTTCCGTCGCGCGCGGCGATCTTGTAGACGGCTGGGTGTTTATTGAGAAGGGGCTTAAGCCCGGCGATAGAATTGTAGCCAACGGCGCTCATAAAGTTAAACGCGGAATGACGGTGAAGGCGGTGAAATGAATATCCGAGAAAAATTAGCGCGCCTTTATCCGAGCATTTCGGCTTTCTTCATCACCCATCCCCGCATGGCGTGGGTCGTCGCGATTGTGATTACGCTCGTCGGAGCGATCAGTTTCTCGCGGCTGGCGGTCGCCGAATATCCGAATATTACGCCGGTCACGATTACCGTGTCGGCGACTTATACCGGAGCCAGCGCCCAGGTGCTGAACGATTCCGTGGGCCAGATTATTGAAGATCAGATCAACGGCGTTGAAGACATCTGGTATTACAAGTCGAACTGCAACGACAGGGGATCGTACAACTGCTACTGCGTGTTCAGGCCCGGAGTCTCTTCGAATATAGCGCTCGTAAACGTTCAAAACGCCGTCAGGCGCGCCGAATCGAAGTTGCCCGCGGAAGTGAAGCAAAGCGGCATCACGATCAAAAAACGCCCCGAAGACAGAATGGTGATGTACATGTTCATGACCGACGGACGCGAAGGCGGCATGGACATTATGGAGCTTTCCAACTATGTCGAGAAACAGGTCGCCGATTCGATCGCCCGAATGGACGGAGTCGGCCTTGTGGAGACGGGCGGGCGTACGTATTCGATGCGAATCTGGCTCGATCAGACGCGTCTTGCGGGACTTAACGTTTCCATTGCCGAGATTAAATCGGCCATTGAATCCCAGAACGTCCAGGCGGCCGCGGGAACGGTCGGCGGAGAATACGCCAGCCGCCATCTCACATTCAAACTTAACGTTAAAGGCCGTCTTACGTCGAAGGAGGAGTTCGAGAATATCATTATCCGCAACAACCCCGAGACCGGCGGCCAGATTCGCATAAAAGACGTCGCGCGCGTCGAGCTCGGCTGTAAAGGGTATACGACGCGCGGAAAGTTCAACGAAAACACCGCCGTTTCTCTTTCCGTCTATAAATCCCCCGAGGCTAACGCCGTCGAAACCGCCAAGCGCGTGAAGGAGGAAGTCGACAAGTGGATTAAACGCATGCCGAAAGGAGTAGAGGGTGTCCTCGCCGACGACTCGACCGCGTTTACCGAGGTGTTTTTGAATGAGACGTACGTAACTCTCTTCGTCGCGCTTTTGCTCGTTGTCGCGATCACGTACCTCTTCCTTCAGGATTGGCGCGCGACCTTTGTTCCCGCGATCGCGATTCCCATTTCGCTGGTGGGTTCGTTTACGTTCTTTTATCTGTTCGGCTTCACGCTTAACGTTCTTACGATGTTCGGGCTGATTCTCGTTATCGGCTCGCTCGTGGACGATGCGATTGTCGTGGTCAAGAATACCCAGTCTCTGATGCTTCGAGAGGGACTTTCGGCCAAGGAGGCGGCAGCGAAGTCGATGACGCAGATTACGGGCGCCATTATCGCGACGACGCTTGTCACTCTCGCCTGTTATATGCCGCTGGCCTTTTACGGCGGCATGGTCGGAATGATGTATGTCCAATTCGCCGTGACGATGTGCGTGGCTCTTTGCCTTTCAACCGTGGTGGCGCTCGTTCTTTCTCCGGTTCTTTGCGCGTATCTGCTTAAGAAACCCGATCCTAACAAGCGTAGAATTCTTCTCGCCCCGTTCAACTGGACTCTCGACATGAGCCGTCGCGGCTACTTGAAGTTCGTCGGCTTCTTCGTTCGCCGCGCGCTTTTTACGCTTCTTTTCTTCGCGGCGGTCTGCGCTTCGATCTGGTTCGTCTCCGGTAAGATTCCCACCGCGTTTCTGCCCAAGGAGGACCGCGGCTGGATCACCTGCAATCTTCGCCTTTCCGAAGGCCAGTCCATCGACAACACGATCGAGGTCGTCGATAAGATTCATGAAAGAGCCCTTGAGACTCCGGGAATTCATGCGGTTTCGTCCAACTGCGGCAGCAGCGGCATGTGGGGCGCGGGCGAGAACCTTGCGACAGTCTGGTTCCGTCTCAAGCATTGGGACGAGCGCAAGGATCCGGAACTTGCCATCAATGCGATTATGGACAAGCTGAAAGAATCCACAAAGGATCTTTACGAGGCTGAAATCGTCTTCTCCCAGCCTGCTCCGATCCGCGGTCTCGGAGGTTCCAGCGGTGTCGGTTTCAACCTGTGCTCGATGGAAGGCGCGACGGTATTTGAACTTTATGAAGTCGCCGAAACCTTAATGGCGAAATTGCGCGCTCATCCGTATGTGAAGAGCGCGGTTCACGGTCTTACCGCTTCCACGCCCCAGCTTGAACTTAAGCTTGACCGTCAGAAGGCGGAACTTCTCGGGATTACCCCTAAAGTCGTGTTCCAGACGCTCCAGAACCAGCTGGCGTCGTTCTACGTCAACGACTTCAACATAAAGGGCGGCGTTTACGAGGTTAAGCTTCAGAACGATCCCGACCATCGTACGTCGATAGCCGACATTCTCGCGGTGCGCATTTCGACGGCGTCCGGAGAATCCGTTCCGATTTCGTCCATCGGTACCGTCGAATACGTCGGAGGAACGCGCGAGACGATGAGTTATAATAAAATGAGGGCGGCCTGGTGCGACGTGACGCCGAAAGAGGGTATTTCGTCGTCTCAGCTTATGGAGCTTATTGAATCCATTGAGCTGCCAAAAGGCTTCATAGTGGAGTGGGGCCCCGTGCAGCTTCAGGAAAAGGAGAATGAAGGCCGCCTTACGTGGCTTTTGGTCGCGGCGTTCGTATTCGCGTATCTCTTCCTGGTGGCCCAGTATGAGAGCTGGACGATTCCGATTCCTGTAATGCTTTCGGTGATTTTCGCTCTTCTCGGCGCGCTTATCGGGTTGTGGGTGACTAAAACTCCGCTTTCGATTTACGCTCAGCTGGGATGCGTCATGCTTATCGGTCTATCGGCTAAAAACGCGATTCTGATGGTCGAGTTCTCTAAGCAGGAACGTGAAAACGGCAAGGGGGTCTTTGAGGCGGCGATTTCAGGTGCGGATCTGCGCTACCGCGCTGTAATGATGACCGCCTGGAGCTTTGTCATCGGTGTTTTGCCGCTTGTATTCGCGGTAGGTGCCGGTTCAGGTGCGATGAAGGCTATCGGTATCTGTACGTTCAGCGGGATGCTTTTCTCAAGTATTGTGGGTATAATTTTCGTTCCCGCCTTATATTCGCTTTTCCAGCGCCTGCGTGAGAAAATCAGCGGAGTATTAAAGAGGGGAGCGAAAGCCTGAGGATGGATAGAGCCGATACGGAGTGGTTTGTCAGAAGTTCAGAAGGCAAGGTATACGGTCCTGCCGATCGCAAGACTCTGATTGAATGGGCGAAGGAAGGACGCATAGAACCTAGCGGTTTTGTGTCGTCCGACCGCAAGACATGGATTCCGGCTCAGTTGATGGACGAGCTAGAGATGAAGTGGGTCGTGGAGGCGGAGCCCGGCAAGTTCTATGGCCCGTTTAACCGCAATGTTGTAAGTCGCCTCGCTTCAGGAAACGGCGTCCCTCCCGGAGCGGTATTTTACCGTAAGCACGAGTTCGCCATTGATCAAGATCCTCCTCCGGTAACGGTTGAGAAAAAAGTTGAAGTCGAGGTCGAGAAGATTGTCGAGAAGGAAGTTCGTGTTGAAGTTCCTGTAGAGAAGATTGTAGAAGTTGAAAAGATCGTTGAGAAGGAAGTGCGCGTTGAGGTTCCTGTAGAAAAGATCGTAGAAGTCGAGAAGATTGTTGAAAAGGAAGTTCGCGTAGAAGTTCCCGTGGAGAAGATTGTAGAAGTCGAGAAGATCGTTGAGAAGGAAGTGCGCGTTGAGGTTCCTGTCGAGAGGATCGTTGAAGTAGAAAAAATAGTAGAGGTCGAGAAAATCGTTGAGGTTGAGCGGGTTATTGAAGTTGAGCCGCCTGCAAGAAAAGCAATAACGGCAGGGGAATTGTCTCCCGCCGTGGCCTCTCGCCCTCCAGCTCCGGCTTTAGGCGGCATGTTCAAGAATGTTAATCCCGCACAACTTGCGGCGCTTGAGGCAGCGGCGCGTCGTGAGCTTGCGGCAGCCAAGAGTTCAAAATCCGGCGGCATTTCGGGATTGTTTTCAAGGAGGAAGTCATGAGCGACATAAAGTGGTATTTGCGGACTCAAGACGAAACTTTCGGCCCGGAAAGTGAAGAGAAACTTATCGAATGGGCGAAGATGGGCCGTATTCAGCCCGGACAGGAGATATCCGACGATAATGAAATCTGGAAGCGTGTCGAGGATGTTCCGTTTCTTGATATGCGCTTTTCGATCGATCTCGGTGACGGCAATCCTCGCGGACCGTTCAATAGGGCGGCTGCGGAGGCTCTTCTTTCTTCGGGTCGTCTTCCTCCGACCGCAACGGTGGTTGAAACGAGAGCTCCTTTCGATGGTGATTCTGCTGTCTCGTCTGAAGAGCCGGTAAAATTGGAGTCTAGTCTCAGCAATGACGCCGGGAGCGGCGATGTTAAGGTTGTCGAAAAAATCGTCGAGAAAATAGTTGAGGTTGAAAAGGTCGTGGAGGTTCCTGTCGAGAAGATAGTTCTCAAGGAAGTTCCCGTAGAAAAGATTATTGAGAAGATCGTCGAGAAGGAAGTGCCTGTCGAGGTTGAGAAGATTATCGAAAAGCGTGTCGAGATTCCCGTCGAGGTCGAAAAGATCGTTGAGAAGATCGTGGAGAAAGTCGTCGTAGACGATACGCGGATCAAGGAGCTTGAGTCTATCATCGAAGAGGAGCGCCGTCATACCGCCAGTCTCCAGGCCCGTATGGACGAGGCCGCCAAGAGTAATGCCGATCGCGAGGCCGTGATGCAGGAAAAGCTTATGACGGCGGCGAAAGAGGCGTCGGCCCGTGAGTCGAAACTGCGTGAGCAGGTTCTCGCGCTTGAGACGGAACTTCGCAGGCTCCCCGAATCCGCCGGCGAAATCGCAAATATCCAGGCCGCCGTATATTCGCTTATGACAGGCGAGGTCGAGGAAATCGGCAAGCTCATCGAAATCGAAAAGGCCGAAGCGGAAGAGTTTCGCCGCCGCCATGAAGAGCGCACCGATAATCTTCTGCAGCGCCGTCGCGAACTGCTGCGCAAGGCGGGAGCGAATATTCAGGAAATGACGCGCAAGGCGCTCGTTAACCGCCCCGAAGATCCTCGTACGGCGCAGCTCAGGAGGGAACTTGACGAGCTTCGCGCGCTCGACGCCAAAAAGAGCCGCGAGGCTGAAGCGAAAATCGCCGATCTCACCGCGCGACTCCGCCTTCGGGAGACGGAAAACGCCCGAAGAACGGAAAGCCAGAAAGATATTACACAGCTTCAGGCTCAGGTTCAGGAACTTCGCGAGAAACTTCAGCTCCGCGAGAAAGATCTCCTTCTGGAGCGTCAGCGTTCGGAATCGCTGCGTCAGCAGCAGGCCGTTTATCAGCAGACGCTTTCGGCGCGTGTCAGGGAACTTGAATCGCCTTCGATCGGAACGAGTCAATCCATGTCGACAAATCAGAGCCGCGAAGCGAAGCTGGTTAAACTTCCTAAATGGATGAGGTTCGGCTTATGACCTCGTTTTGCTGCGCACTGCTGGCGGCCGTATCGGTTTTCGATTATCCTGCGCTTCAGCCGCAGCATGAGACGTATAAGGCGCAGATGCTTCAATCCATCCGCTCGTCGGACGCGCTGGGAATGCGCATGGCGTGTATGAAGGCGGTTGAGGTTTTTCCCGAAGATCCCGTATGGAATTATAATCTTGCCTGCGCGTACGCCAAAGGCGGCAAGTTCGACAGCGCTCTGAAATCGCTTGAAAAGGCGGTGCGCTGCGGCTATCGCGATTCACGTGCAATATCCAACGACGCCGATTTCAAGCCAATGTCGGATATGAAGGAATTTCACGATCTGCTTGAGCTGGCGGATAAGCTGCGCGATGTCCCCGTAACTGTCGGGCCTCTCTCGGCGGTAAACGCGAAGGAGTCCTCTCCCAACTCCGTTATTATAGGGGAACGCAATCTCCTCTGGGATTTCGACAAGGCGTGCTTTATCGCGAAAATGGAGCTTGATACCGGTAATGGCGGAGGCAACAGCGGCGATCTTTATCTGAATCGCGATCGCGGTCATTCGTCGCTCCCGATAAAGGAGTTTTCCGGTCTTTCGGCCGTAAGGATGTGCGCCGAGGCGCGCGCGAAGAACCTTGATCTCGATTTTCCCAATACGGCGTTCCCGTATCCGGTGTTCGGAAACTGCAGCCGCGCCCTCGTATCCGGACCGCTGTGGAGAAGTTTGCCGCGCGCGCTGGTTACGAGTCAGGCTTTTCGGCTTAAAGCGATGAGTCATTTTTATCTTTCAAATCAGATATGGGTTTTTCCCGTCGTGAACGACTGTCCGCCCTTAGGTAAGTACGGCGATGTTTTTGCCTCTCAGACACCGTACTGGATCGCGACCGAGGGACGCAGCTGGTCGGATCAGTATTATCTGAAAGCGTCTCTCGAAGTAAGCCGTTCGCTGAAAAAAGAAGTGAAAAAAGAAATTGTGGAGAGGGGACTTTTGGCGCCGACCGTCCAGGCGATAATCCGCAAATCGCTTAAAGGCGTAAAGAATGACGATGATTATCTGACTTCCAAGGCGCATCCCACGGCCTTCCCCGCAAACGGACTTGACATGGCCAGATTGAAGACTTTGGCGTCGTCGTTGACTAAAGAGTCCGTTCCACCGGTTGTCACTATCAACGGAATCGCGATCGGGGAGACAAAATCCGGAGAAAAGCCGGAGGGTCTGCCGGAACTTTCGTATGTAAGTCCTTGCGCCTGGGCGTTTGTTCTGCGAAAGCCTGAAACGGTTCGTACGTTTATCATCGGCGTCAAAGGGGAGGATGTTTCCGAGTTCGCGTTCTCCGTCGTGAAGGGCCCTCACAGCGCGGTAAAGGTTGAACTTCTCGCACAAGATGTGGCGAAAGTTACGCTCAACAGGTCGTTGATGACAGGATCAAGCCGCGTAGATGTAGCCGTTTTCGGCAAGAGCAAGACTTCGGCCTGGGGCGCTCCGGCTTTCGTTTCGTTCGCGGTTTTAGATCCCGACGCGCCTTATTGCGATCCCGTACTGCTGGGGGCCGGAAATTCCGCCGAGAGTAAAAAATGAGATTTTTTCTTGCACCGCTCGCTGATTTCACCGATGCTCCTTTCAGAAGAATGTGCTTCGAGGGCGGCGCTGATTTAACATACACCGAAATGGTTTCGGCCGCCGCGCTCGCCCACGGAAATTCTCCGACGCGTCATCTGATGGAGACGATGGCCGGCGAGGGACCTGTCGCCTGTCAGATATTCGGAGCGACAGAGAGCGACGTCGCCATAGCGGCTCAGGAGGTTGAGAAGGTAAAGGATAGATTCGTCGAGCTTAATCTCAACGCGGGCTGCCCTATGACGCGCATCACGCGATCGGGGGCCGGAGCGAAACTCATCGAGGATCCGGAAAAGGTTTTCAGGCTTTTAAAGGCTATTCGCGAGAATACGTCGCTTCCCGTAACGCTTAAAACGCGTCTCGGGCCCCACCCCGGTGACGTGAAAATTTTCGATCTTCTCAATGCCGCCGAGAAAGCCGGAGCGAAAGGAGTTGCGGTGCATGCCCGTTTTACGAGTCAGATGCACGGCGGGCCGCTTGATCTCGAACTTCTTTCAGAGGTTGTCGCCCGCTCTCCGCTGCCGGTAACGGGAAACGGGAGCGTCAGAACGTCGAAGGATCTCGATGCGATGGCGGCGACCGGCGTAAAGTCGGTTATGATCGGACGGGGCGCACTTTCCGATCCGGGGATCTTCGCCGTTTTGAAAGGACGTGAAAATCCCTGGTCCCGGTTTGATGCGGTGCGCTCGCATTTGAAATATATTCTTGAATTCCGCGAATATCTGCTGAAGAAATTTCCCGGTGACCATATCCGATCTGCCGACGCGTTCGCATCCGTTAAGATGCATACTCATCTGTTCCGGTATTTTAACGCTTTGCCGGGCGCGGCTAAACTTCGGGCGAAACTCAACACTATCCGTACTCTTCGCGAGATCGAGACAACTATAGCCGAATTTTTCAAGTAAATCAAAATCCAGGATGTTGAAAGGAATATTAAAATGAAAAGATGTGCCGCATTTACGTTATTGACGACCTTGGCGGTTTCAGCCGTGTCCGGAGCCGGACGCGAGCTTACGGTTTCCGTCGACGGTCTTTCGCCTGCCGAGGCCGTTGAAAATATCCGAGCCGCCAAACTTAAAGGAGATAAATCCGCATGGACAGTTCATGTTAAAAAGGGCGTACATAATTTAAAGAATCCTCTTGTTTTCACTCCCGCGGATTCCGGCTCTCCCGAAGCTCCCGTTAAGTGGATCGGCGAAGAAGGTGCGACATTTTCGGGCGGCGGTAAGATAGAAAATTGGCGCGACGACGGTGACGGGGTCTGGTCAGCTCCGATTCCTGTAGACGAAAAGGGAGAGAAGATATTTTTCGAGTCCCTTTATGTCAACGGCCGCCGCGCCGACCGTTCGCGCTTCCCTGAAAAGGGCGATCTTAAGTTCGCTAAATGGACGGAGCGCAAAGAAGTAAAAGGCGCGGTCACCAATTGTATTGAGGAGTTCACCGTTAAAGGGCCTCAGCCTAAGTTTTTAGCGGACCTTTCGCGCGAGGAACTTGATGCCGTACAGTGCCGAATTTTCGTAAAGTGGTCGTACGGTGCATACCCGGTAGAGTCGTATACATCTTCTAACGGTATGATCGCGGTTTGTGGTAATGTTCCTATTGCAAGCTGGAAGAGGTGGAATGAAGATAAACATAACTACCTCTTTTTTGAGAATGTGGCGGCGGGTTTCACCAGGCCGGGACAGTGGTTTTACGATGTAAAGGCGGGCCGCGTCAAATATCGCCCGCTCAAAGGTGAAACTCTAGAATCGTTCGAGGCGATCGCTCCGACTTCCCGTCTCATTTCGATTATTGAGATTAAGGGCGATCTTGATAAGGGTGAGTTTGTTCATGATATTTCATTTGAGAATATTGCCATTACAGCTTCCCGTACGGACGGTGAGGTGACTGAAACCGGCGCCGTCAGACAATATCAGCTTCAGGCGGCGCGTTCTGCCGGAGCGGCCGTACACGCGCTCGGCGCCCATCGCGTCAAGTTCGAGCGCTGCCGCGTTTTCAATATCGAGAACTACGCGTTCAAGCTCGACGACGGATGCGTTTCGAATGTTATTCGCTCCTGCGAGATTTACGATGCGGGCGCTGGCGGAATCTGGGTCGGCAATAATCGCCAGAATATGCTTAAGATGGCGAACGAAAAATGGCGCAATTTAAGAGAACCATGGAATCATCCGTTTGTGACTAAATCAATCGTTGATACTTCGACTAGAGCGGTGCGATTTAATGTCGTCGATAATAATCTTATTACTCATTGCGGCCGCGTCAATCCCGAGGGCTGCGGAATCGTTTTAACTCACGCCGCCGACACGAAGGTCACGCATAACGAAATTACCGATATCTATTATACCGGAATTTCGGTTGGCTGGACATGGGGATATTGGGGCTCGTACGCCCAGCGCAATGAAATCTCGTTCAATCTTATTAAGAATATCGGTCAGGGTAGGATGGCCGATATGGGCGGCGTCTATACGTTGGGCGCGTCGTTCGGAACGGTCGTCACCAACAATGTGATAATGGATGTAAAATCGAGCTCTTACGGCGGCTGGGGCATGTACAACGATGAAGGCTCTGAGGGAATCCATTGGGAGAACAATCTCGTAGTCAACACTTCCGCTGATTCATATCATCTCCATTTCGGCCGCAATAATAAGGTTGTAAATTGCATCATGATCAACGGCGGTACGAGCAAGCTCTGCGTCTCCCGCCCTGAAAAACATACTCAGGTCACCTTCGCCCGCAATATCATATATTGGCCTTCCGGTCCTGTTTTCGTCAGAGCTCCGCATTGGAACAGAATCCGGGACGGGCTTGCCAAAGTCAAATGGAATAACAATCTTTTCTGGTGTACTACCGGAGTTACGGAATTAAACGGCCCGGTGACGGGTACGGTCGGCGATCCGGGCTTTGTCGATCCGAAAAACGGAGACTGGCGCCTAAAGCCGAATTCTCCCGCGCTTAAACT
The DNA here is from genome assembly GCA_017520845.1 of Kiritimatiellia bacterium. Taxonomy (GTDB): domain Bacteria; phylum Verrucomicrobiota; class Kiritimatiellia; order RFP12; family UBA1067; genus UBA1067. The sequence continues at coordinate 21,488 of JAFXEU010000042.1, forward strand.
TGGTTTCAAACCGTGGGATTATTCGCTTTCCGGTCGAAGAAAATAAGACTGCATCCAAAAAACTAATTTGATATAATAATATCCAATTGCACAGATAGGAAGCATTATTTCATAAACAGAGAGGTAAAAATGAAATTAACAAGGTGTTTGGTATGTTTTGCCGTATTTGCGTTTTCGTTGGCGCTTAATGCTAAGCAGCCTAAGTATGTTTTCTTATTTATCGGTGATGGTATGGCCGCTAATCATCGCGTAATGACTGATCAGTTTTCGCGACAGATTGGGCGCGGGCCTCTCGCTATGGATCAGCTTACGGTTAAAGCTCTTACGACGACTCTTTCGGCTGATAAGCTTATAACTGATTCTGCAGCTGCTGCGACAGCGTTAGCCTGTGGTGTAAAAGCTAAGAATTGTATGCTCGGGTGTGATGCTAAAGGCAAATATGTTCCTTCGTGTGCGACTTTAGCGAAAAAATCTGGTAAGAAGGTTGGCATTATTACTACTGTTACGACTACACATGCTACGCCCGGCGGATTTTATACCCGCGGTCGTTCAAGGGGAAAGAACTATGACGTGGCAGCAGATCTTGTGAATTCAGGATTTGATTTCTTTGCGGGCGGCGGCTTGGACAGAAAATTTAATGATACTAAAAATCCCAATTACAAGAAGTACGGCAACATTTACGAATACGCCGAAAAGAAGGGCTATAACGTCGTGACGACAAAGAAAGATTTCTTCGCTCTCAAGCCTTCCGACGGCAAGGTTCTGACGCGCTTTACGGATCTTGTTTATCCTTATGATATTGATATTACGAATGATGAGTCTACGCTTTATCCGACTGTCGCTCAGCTTCTTAAAAAGTGTGTTGAGGTGATAGATAATCCCAAAGGATTCTTTATTATGGTTGAGGGTGGTCGTATCGACTGGTCTGCCCATGCTAATGACGCGGCTACCACGGTGCGAGATATTGTCGCTTTAGATGACGCGGTTAGAGTAGCGCTTGAATTTATGAAAAAGCATCCTAAGGATACGCTTATTGTAGCTACGGGTGACCATGAAACAGGTGGGCTAACCGCTGGTGTAGCGGGAGTAACATCGACTTCTGATATTTCAATTCTAACTAATCAGACTACGAGTATCAGAGAGTTTGACGAGAAGATGCGTCAGGCGGTTCTTAAGAATCAGAAGTTTAACTTTGAAGACGGTAAGAAGATGATTACAAAGAGCTTCGGACTTAAATTCGAAGGGGATCCTAAGAAAGATTTAATGGTTCTTACTAATGAAGAAATCGCTAAGGTTAAGGCTGACTTTGAGAATGATTTAGCTAAACTTCTCGCTAATATGATTAAAAAGAAAGATGCCGTTGAATATTTGACGGTTTCTGTGCATCGTCTCGGTATTCGCCTTGGTAAGTTAATCTCTAAGCGCGCCGGTGTATCGTGGGCTCATACTCACCATTCCGGACAGCCGGTTATACTTTCAGCTGAGGGATGCTGCGCCGATCTTTTTAAGAAGGGTAAAATGGAGAATTCCGAGGTTGGTAAGATATTGAAGTCTTTTTATCAAAAATAATTGATGAAGATTTCGTTTTCTAAATTATCAACAATATTACTATCGCTTTTTTTAGCGATAGTAACTATATATCTTATTACTAAGCCTGGCGCCGATATTCTAGTTTCAGCGCCAATTAATGCTACGACTAAGGCTGAGGTTATAGATGTAGATGACTCTTCAGTTGAAGATTTAGGCGCTGTAAGATACGGGACTCAGCGTCTTAAGGTCGCTCTTTCCGACGGCAGGGAATTTGATGCGGAGAATGAGCTTCGCGCACAGATGGAACTTGATAAAATGTTTCAGGTCGGAGATACGATCGTAGTCGAATTACCCGAGACGGTGGAGGAGGATACCGTGCTCTTTGCGCGGGATTACTGGCGGATTGGATGGGCGGTCGCTTTATTTGTTCTTTTTTCAGTTCTGCTTTGCGTTTTCGGAGGATGGACGGGGCTTCGCGCTCTTTTTACTTTTTTCTTCAGCTGTCTCGCGATTTGGAAAATTCTTATCCCCGCCGTTTTGAACGGTGCGAGCGCGTCGCTGGTTTCATTTTTGACCGTAGCCGTTCTGACGGGAGTTATAGTTTTTCTTGTAGCGGGGATAAGCCGCGTTGGTGTTTCAGCGTTTGCGGGTTCAATGTTGGGTGTTGCGGTTTCGCTCGTTTTGGCGTGGTTTTTCTCTAAGGTTATGTACGTGGATGGTGCGGCAATGCCGTTTGCCCAGCAGCTTGTTAATGCCAATGCCGATATTGTTTCGCTTCGTGATATTTTCGTCGGCTCCGTCATACTCGCCTCGTCGGGCGCCGTGATGGATCTTGCGATGGATATCGCCGCCGGAATGGCAGAAGTGCGCCGTCACAATCCGAATGTCGGATTGAGGGATCTCTTTATGTCGGGATGTCGCATAGGCCGCGCGGTCGTCGGAACAATGACCACGACGTTGCTCCTGGCGTATTCCGGCGGTTATCTGACGCTTTTAATGGTTTACGCTTCTGAAGGCGTAAGGCCGATCGACTTCATCAATTCTACGCTTGTAAGTGCAGAGGTCGTAAAGACTCTTGTCGGTAGCTTCGGATTGGTTCTAGTCGCACCGTTTACGGCCCTCGCCGGAGCGTTTGTTTTCAGTTTTCGTCGGAAGAGTTCGTAAATATGATACAATATTGGAAATAAAATTTTTCTCCGCGTGAAAAAGTGCGGATGAATTGTAAAAAGGAGAATGAATAATGATTAATAAAATCAGCTTCGTGTTGTTGTCTGTTCTGGCGGTTGTCGGATGTAATAGTCCTAAGGCGACGGCCGGATGCGATTGTGATTGCGATAAGGCAACACCGAAAATCAAGCCTTATCACGGGCCGACTTTTGAGGTTTCTTCATGGAAGGGCGAAGTGTCGTATCATAAGATACATGATAAATTTGCAGGAGAGTTGCGTAGTTATTTCGAAAACCGTGCTCCGTTTAAAGATGGTGTTTTTATCGATTTTAAAACCGTATCTTTGGTTGGGTATAACAACAATCCAGGCTCGAATCATTTCCATGTGCGTTATGACTGTGTCGATGATGTGAATGAGGATACAATTAAAATCTGTAGGGTAGTCGTTACTAAGGATGCGAAACCTGGTAAGGTTCAGTTCGGTCCGATGACGGTGAGAGTTGTCGACCGCGTATTGCCGCCTCCAGCTAAATGGAAATATTTTCTCGATCTTTGGCAGCATCCCTGGGCTGTGAGCCGCTATTTCGATGTTGAGCCGTTCAGCAACGAACACTTTGAGAAGATGACGCCTGTTTACAAAACTCTCGCCGAGTGCGGCGTAAAGGCGCTGACGGTTACTCTTTTGGATTATCCGTGGAATCATCAGTGCTACGACGCTTACGAGTCGATGATCGGCCGCGTTAAAAACGATGACGGATCCTGGTCGTTTGATTACACGATTTTCGATAAGTACGTCGAGTTTGGTCGCAAGTGCGGCATTGGTCCCGATATCGCCTGTTACACGATGTGTCCTTGGGGATATGTCGTCAGATGGCAGGATTCTAAAGGTAATACGAAGAGCGCGACGGCTCTGCCAGGTAGCGAAGTTTTTAATGATTATTGGGGGGCATTCCTCGTTGACTTTAAAAAGCACCTTATCGAAAAGGACTGGTTCAACGATACATATATCGCCATGGACGAGCGTACGCCCAAAGACGTAAGTATTATTGCTAACTTCATTCAGGAAAAAGCTCCCGGTATGAAAATCGCGATGGCGGGTAACCGTAAGCCTTCGGACTTCAAGGGGATTGTCATTGATAATTACAGTCAGCTGCTTTCTTATGTCACTCCTGAGTTTATTGCCGAAACCGCTCAGCGCCGCGAAAAGGGTTGGAAGACGACGCTTTATGTCTGTTGTCATCCCGACCGTCCGAATACGTTTATGTCGAGCGTCGACAACGAGGCGTTTTGGCTCGGTATGTACCCCCAGGTTTGCGGACTCGACGGTTTCCTTCGTTGGGCGGCGAATTCTTGGCCTCACGACCCGTATATTAACGCATCGTTCGGTGATTGGAAAGCGGGTGATACTTATTTAGTCTATCCTGAGGGCGAATATTCCGCGCGCCTTCTCGCGCTGAGAGCGGGTATTGTCGTTGCCGAGAAGCTTCGCATTTTGAAGGAATCGGGTATTGGAGAAAAGGAGCATAAGGAGTTTTTTGATAAGTTCCATCATTCGAAGGCGATGAAGCAGGGCTTTAATTTCGATGCCTGCCGTAGAACTTTAGAGTGGTTTGTAAATCGCTAAAACCGTGGCTGATAGACTCTTTAAATTAAAGTCGCCGTTTAAGCCAACGGGTGATCAGCCCGAGGCTGTGGCGGCTTTGCTTAAGGGTCTTAAACGCGGTGACGATAGGCTCGTTCTTCAGGGCGTTACGGGATCGGGCAAGACTTTCACAATGGCCAATCTGATCGCCGCGTGGAATCGTCCGACTTTAATACTCTCTCACAATAAGACGCTCGCCGCGCAGCTTTTTTCGGAGCTTAAGGAGTTCTTTCCCGAAAATGCGGTAGAGTATTTTATTTCGTATTACGATTATTATCAGCCCGAAGCGTATATTCCTCAGACAGATACTTATATCGAGAAGGATGCGTCGATCAATGATGAGATCGAGCGCTACCGCCTCGCCGCGACGAACGCGCTGATCGCTCGCAAGGACGTTATCGTCGTCGCTTCCGTCAGCTGTATTTACGGTCTCGGTGAATCCGATGAATATCGCGATTTAGCGGTTAAGATCGACGTAGGTTCGAGTTTAGGTCGCTCGCGTCTTATCGAGCGGCTTGTTGAGGCGCAGTATACGCGAAACGATATGTCCTTTACGCCGGGCGTATTTAGAGTGCGCGGCGATATTGTCGACATATTCCCGGCATACGAAACTAAGGCGATAAGAATAGAGTTTTTCGGCGAAGAGGTTGATTCGATTCGTGAGCTCGACCCGTTAACCGGTAAGTGCGGCGTTACAATGCCGGCGGTGGTCGTGACTCCCGCCAAGCAGTTTGTGATGGGCAAGGAGAAAATGGAGGCGGCGTTCTCGCGAATTGAAGCGGAACTTAAAGAGCGACTTGAATTTTTCTCCTCTAAAAATAAATTTCTCGAAGCGCAGCGCATCAAGGAGCGAACGGAATACGATATTGAGATGATGCGCGAATTAGGGTACTGTAACGGTATTGAGAATTATTCGCGTCCTCTTTCGGGTCGTGCGCCCGGCTCGGCGCCTGAGTGCCTTATCGATTATTTTCCTGAAGGATTTTTGACGATTATCGACGAAAGCCATGTAGCCGTTCCTCAAGTAAGAGCGATGTACAACGGCGATCAGGCGCGAAAGGATAAGCTTGTTGAGTATGGTTTTAGACTTCCGAGCGCTAAAGATAATAGGCCGCTAAAATTTGACGAGTTTAATAATAAGGTTTCGCAAGTCGTATTCTGTTCGGCGACTCCGGGCGATTACGAGTGTGCAGAGGCTAAAACTTTCGCTAAGCAAGTTATACGTCCGACAGGGCTTTTGGACCCCGTTATCGAGATTCGCCCCCTTAAAAATCAGATTGACGATTTAATCGCTGAAATCCGTAAGGTTGTCGATGGTGGCGATAGAGTGATCGTTACAACGCTTACGAAACGCTCATCAGAGGATTTGACCGATTATCTCCACGGAGTTGGGATTAAGGTCGAATATCTCCATAGCGATATCGATGCGATTGAGCGCGTTGAGATACTTCAGCGTTTAAGGAAGGGCGAGTTCGACGTTTTAGTCGGCATCAACCTTTTAAGAGAAGGTCTCGATTTACCCGAAGTCGCGCTCGCGGCGATTCTTGACGCCGATAAAGAAGGCTTTCTCAGATCGACTACTTCTCTCGTTCAGACAGCGGGGCGTACGGCGCGTCATGTGAACGGTCGCGTCATTCTTTACGCCGATAAGAAAACCGACGCGATTAAAGAGCTTCTAAAGATTACAAAGTCTAACCGCGAGAAGCAGATCGCCTACAATGAAGCTCACGGTATAGTTCCTAAGAGCGTAAAGCGCTCGATAAACGAGTCGTCTTATCTTTTCAAGGCTTCGAACAAGAATTCATTCGCTTCGACCGTAACGGATGAAAAAATAAGCTCCGCTACAGAACTTATAGCGGAACTTACCAAAGAAATGCTTGAGGCGGCCGACAATCTCGAGTTTGAACGCGCCGCTTATCTGCGTGACAAAATCAAGGAACTTAAGAAAACCGGTTCACGCTGACAACGCGCGGTGGAGGATTCGCGCTTATTCCGTTATTTTTATTGCGCGAAATTCAATTGCGCCGCCTTCGGATTGGAGTCCGATTGCGCCCTTGGGAGTTTTAACGCCTTTTACATGGTTCATTAAAACGCCGTTCAGATAACTTGTAACCTCGTCGCCTTTTACGATGAGTTTAAGCTTGTTCCATTCTCCGGCCGGTTTTTCAGCGGAGGGCGTCTTCGCCGGCGCGGCGGCGATTCCGGAAAGCGCATCCTTGGGGTTGTACGGATTGCGCGGTTCAATGCCTTCGAGTATCGAACCGCCGAGCGCGAATAACGAGCATACGCTTGCGCTTTGAAGCTGGTTCTCGTAGCATTTGGGAATAAACGATCCGTTTTCGTCCGCGAGGCGAATGAAAACGCCGGAATTCGGGTTTTCCGTTTTGCGCCACCAGCGGTATTCGAGCTCAAGCTTGAAATCCGTGAAGTCGCTGCGCTTTGTGCGCAGGTAGCCGAACGGTGTTCCGGTGGAACGGATTGCTCCATCGGCTACATACCATGTCGGTTCGGCGGCGGTATATCCGCCCGTGGCGTTAAAGTCGGCGACGGCGGTCCAGCCTGTGAGATCCTTGCCGTTGAAAAGTTCAGCGGCTTCTGTAATCGCTCCGGTGAGCGCTACGACGGTAAGAAGTAATGTTTTCATGGCTAATATTGTATCATATTTAAGCTAAATTCGGCATCCAATTGCCGAATTTAGCTTAAATTGTTCTCATCTGACCTGAATTTTATGCTATGAAGAATTCTGATGACATGTATGCAACTTTTTCAAGGTGTTTAGTTGGTGGTTATTCAACTGTTTGGTTAAACGGAACACCAAAGGCAAAACCTTTTATTCGCCGTGGCACATTGCGATAGAGGATAAAAAGGAGTATAATAATGTCGTTTTAAAGATAAAATACTTGTATGTGCATGCTTGATGAGATACGTGCGAAGCGTGATGAGATATACGCTATCGCAAGGGCGCACAAAGCCGAAAAGCTTTGGGTGTTCGGTTCGTGTGCACGTAAAGAGGAAACGCCGGAAAGCGATGTTGATTTTTTGGTTGAGTTTGGTGAAGGTATTGGATTGTTTGAGCTTTTTGATTTTGAACAGGAGTTGGCTGATAGAGTCGGCAGGAAAGTCGATTTAGTCAATTCGACTGCGCTTGAACGCAGTCCATGTTTTGCTTATAACGTGAGAAAGGATATGTTGCCGCTGTGATTGATCGTGTAGATAGAAATGTACAACGACTCTTGCATATGCTCACAGGAATAAAGCGTCTCAACAAGATGATGGAAGGCGTTTCTAAAGAAACGTTTCTTGATGATCTGCGTCTGCAAGATGCCTCGGCATTTGATATTTCCACAATCGGGGAAGCGGCATCGAATGTGACAGATGAATTCAAAGCGCTTCATCCTGAAATTCCGTGGATTCAGATGCGTGGCTTACGCAACAGATCGGTACATATTTTTGACTATGAGCAGATTGATTACGATATAATATGGATTGTTGCGACGGAAGAATTGCCTGCGCTCGAACCAAAAATCCGTTCTGCACTCGCAACAATTCCATTGCCGGATGACTTTATATTGCCCGAGATTTAACTTTTTTCACATCAGTAACTAAATAATGAAAGGAAGAAGAGATAACTGATTGAAACTATATACCGGTCATGGTATCGAAGATGACCAGCTTCTCCACTTGGTTAGGAGTTAATAGAGAGGTAGAAGGTGAAGGTTTAAGGTGAACAGCGGAATTATATCTTTTTAAAATAAAGAAAATATCCATTGTTCACCTTCACCTAAAATCTTCACCTAAATCAAAACTCTAAACTAAACTAAGGAGTGAGAGTAAGTATGGGGTGCGAAAGCTAACCCATACAACGTACGCATTTCTTGCGTATTTGGCTTTAATCGAAAACCGCCAATTTTCAAGTGACTAAGCTGGATATGTGAGGTGTGCTACGTGTGTAATTACACGGATATCCGCCGAGCGAAGCTCGCCGACGAAGTCGGTCGCTAGAGCGGTGTGGGTCTTCCACTAAAGAGGCGCTTGGCGGTGCCTCGATTAAGACATGGATTTTTAAGGCACGCCACGTTTTATTTTCTGCGCCTGAGCTAAAAGTAAGTGGTTTGTCTTTCAACTTGAAAACAAATGTAAAAACGAAAGGAACAAAAGATGAACCTAAAACAAATTATTATGGCGGCGACGGTTGTCGCAGCGATAGGAGCTGAAGCGGCGGTTGCTGTCAGCAATGTCGTTTGTACGCAGCGGTATCCGTGGAACGGGAAGGTGGATATCGATTATGAGGTGTTTGCTGATGATCCTGCGGCGGATGTGTGGGTGTATGCGACGGGATTTGATAAGGACGCGAATGTTTCGATGGGAGTAAGAGCGATCTCGGGCGATGGAGCGAATGCGCCAGTTAAACCTGGTAAGCACCGTATGACATGGGATGTGACGGCTGACTATCCCGGATTCAATTCGACAGCGTTTACGGTTAAGATGACTGCTTTAACGGGCGGAGCTCCGTACATGATCGTTGATTTGAGCGGCGGCGTAGATGCGCTGAGCTACCCTGTCAGTTACTTGTCGAGCGTTCCTGCCGGCGGTTGGACGGATGAATATAAGACGACTAAACTTGTACTTAGGCTTATTCCGCCAGGGACGTTTATGATGGGTAGCCCGAGCGATGAGTTGGGGCATAATTGGGCTAGTAGTTATAATGCAGAGGACTATCATAAGGTTACAATTACGAAGCCGTTTTATATAGGTGTATTTGAACTAACTCAAAAGCAGTGGCAATTAGTGATGGGCGATACGCCGTCTGGTTATAAAGGGGATGCGCGTCCAGTAGAACAAGTTTCGTATAATAAGATTCGAGGTTCAGTAAATGGAGCTGCTTGGCCAACGCATAATCAGGTAGACGCTAATTCGTTTATGGGGCGTCTTCGCAGTAAGGTTAATATGCTTTTTGATCTCCCGACAGAAGCTCAATGGGAGTATGCCTGCCGTGCAGGTACGGCAACAGCTCTTAATAGCGGCAAGAACCTAAAGGGAACGGATAAAAACTGTGCTAATATGGCAGAAGTAGGGCGCTATGCTGGTAATACCAGCGATGGCAAGGGCGGATATTCGCAGCATACAAAGGTTGGTTCTTATCTTGAAAATATGTGGGGGCTTTATGATATGCATGGTAATGTAGCTGAATGGTGTCTTGATTGGTGGGTGAAAAATCTTGGAACTTCCGCGAAAGTGGATCCTAAAGGTGCGACTTCGGGGAGTTATCGTCTCATGCGAGGCGGTTGCTGGTGCGACAACAACTACGCGGGTTATGCCGCCGCGTGTCGCAGCGCGTATCGCAGCTACTCCTACTACGCCAACTACACGTACCCGAGCAACAGCAACTATTTCTGGGGCTTTCGCGTGTGCTGTCTTCCCGCAGAATAATCGGTTTTAGCGAAAGCAAAAGCGAGCCGCCGCGCATAGGAGGGAGGAAGGTGCGAAGCACCGCCGACTATGCGAGGTGGCGAGCGGCGGAAAAATAAAATGTATAGGATTTTCTCCATACCAATACCTAACACGGGCGAGGAAGAGGCGGAGATGAACCGCTTTCTGTCTTCGCATCGCATTGTTTCTGTAAAAACGCAATGGGTTACGAATGGAGAAGTTCCTTACGAAGTGTTCACGGTTGAATATTCAGGTGCAAGAGATGTTGATATGCATCAGTTTTCTGCCAAAACCGATGTGAATGGCGATAGAGGGCGCGTGGATTATCGTAAACAGCTTACACAAGAGCAGTTCGTGAGATATTGCAAGATGCGCGATGAACGCAAGAAAATAGCGGATGAAGAATCGGTAAAAGCGTTTGTTGTGTTCACCAATGAGCAATTGGCCGCAATAGCGAGAATCGAAAAGCCGACAGTTGCAGACTTGAAGAAAATTGAAGGAATCGGCGAATCGAGGATGGAGAAGTATGGCGCGCGTATCTTGACGTGTTTTTGCGAAGAAGCGCCTCAAAATGAACAGACTGAAGATATGGAACAGCAGGCATGAAACGGCTCGGGAACATATTTGATTTCATAATAGACCGCGAGCATCTTGCGGATGCGTTTCAGCGTGTTTGCCGCGGGAAGCGAAGAAGAGCCGATGTCGTAAAATATGCGGCAAATCTTGAAGATAATCTTAATGGACTGCATCAGGAGTTAAAGAGCGGAATGTTCCATTTTGGAAATTACAATTTCTTCAAGATATATGATCCGAAAGAAAGGACGATTGCGGCGGCTCCTATCAAGGAACGTATTGTCCATCATGCGTTGATTATGGTGATCGGCGATAGGCTTGAGAGATCATTGATAGACAAGTCTTATGCCTGCAGAAAGGGCAAAGGGCAGTGGGCGGCAGTCGCCGAGGCTCAGCGATTGTCTCGTAAACATGATTGGTGTCTTAAACTCGACATAAGGCATTTTTTTGATTCTGTCGACCATGGAATCCTTCTTGGACAGCTCGGACGAAAGATTAAAGATTGTCGAGTTATGGCGTTGATCCGTCAACTCATTGTAAGTTATGAGACGGAGAAGGGTAAAGGTTTGCCAATCGGGAATCTTACAAGCCAATACTTTGCCAATATCTATTTGGATGGATTGGATAGACTTGAGCAGAATAAGGAAATCGGCTATATTCGGTATATGGATGACGCGTTGTTCTTTGGCAGTCGTGAAAAACTTCGCGAATTGATGAAGCGTATACCGGTTTTCCTCAGAGAAAGATTGAAATTGGAATTGAAACCAAAGGGTGGGCTTCATAGAGTTAATCGCGGCGTGCAATTTCTAGGAGTCAGGGTTTATCCAAACCGAATCTCTTTGTCGCGCAGGAGTAAAATTCGTTTTAGGCGAAGGGTCGCTTGTTTAGATGCAATGTTGTCAAACGCGATAATATCGGAGAGGCGATATCAGATTCGTATGACACAGATATTTGCTTTTGTGCGTAATTGCGACACAAAGGCATTAAGGAGAAAGGTCATTTCGGAAAGCGAACAAGGGGAGTTATCGTCTCATGCGAGGCGGTTGCTGGTACGACAACAACAACGCGGGTTATGCCGCCGCGTGTCGCAGCGCGTATCGCAGCAACAACTACAACAACAACACGAACCCGAGCAACAGCAACAATTTCTGGGGCTTTCGCGTGTGCTGTCTTCCCGCAGCTCAAGGGCTGATATTAAAAACCGGTTGAACAGTTCGTATTCCAGCACTGTCTTAAAAGGCGGTCAAATAAATTATCTCCGAAGGGAGCCAGTAAGTGTAAGACCGAACGCTACCGGTGGATGTTTTGAAAATTTCAGTTGTATTAGAGATATTAACAAAGTTGAGCGCCGCAAGGCAAGGAGGGTAAAATGATTTTCGACAGCATTCGAAAGTTATCGAAGGCAATCGACAGCAGAATCACGAATGCCATCGATAGCCATCGGCGGCAATCGATGGCAATCGCCAAATCGTTCGCAATCGGGAGCATTCGACTGCTATTGATATTATTCGTATTTTCGGCGAGCGCGGCGATTGAAACTGCACCAGGTTGGGCCGAGAGTGAGCCGCCGATTCGCTTCAAGTCGCGCGATTGGGCGGATGCGGTCTTGGCGGCGGCGAGCACGAACTCTTCGATTGCTATCGAGGGCGGTCGATTGCTATCGAATGCGACGTGGTCGAGCGAGCGTACCCACCTTGTATTCAACACGGTTTATGTTCCGAGCGGTGTTACGCTTACGATTTCTGAAGGGACGGTAGTTAAGTTCTGCCCGGGAACGATGATCAAGGTTGAAGATGGCGGTAAGTTAAGCATTGTAGGCGCGAGCGGCAACGACGTAATTCTTACAGCGGCGAATGACGCGACAGTCGGCGAGGTTGTTGAGGGGCTTGGCGAAGAGGCGATAGCTTTCGGCGGCATTCGGTTGCAGTCGAGCGCGGCCACATTTACCGACAACGGTTGGCTTGAAACGCGCGGCTTTAACTATGGGGCGTTCCCGACGGTTTCTGTATTGGGTACTGAGGCGGTGCGCAATGGCGGAGTTGCCTACGTTCCGTTTACGCTTTCGGGGAGTTCGCGCGAGACGACATTTTCAGTTGAATGGGAAGCGGTTCAAGGTACCGCGAAGTTCGGGGATGATTATACTCTCGCTTCAGGTACGATATCGTGGGGCAAATCGAGTGAAGGCACGAAGACGCTTCAAATTCCGCTCAATGCCGAGAATATAACTGGTGAGGAGCGCACTTTTACAGTACGAATCAAGGCGGCGAGGTGCTCAAATATCGGAACGCGCACGGCAACGGTAAAGATTGTCGAGCGTGATGCGCTTACGCTTGAATGGGCGGGAGATTGGGCTGAGAGTGAACCGCCGATCCGTTTTAAGTCACGCGATTGGGCGGATACCGTCTTGGCGGCGGCGAGTACGAATGACGCGATTGCTATTGAGGGCGGTCGACTGCTGACGAATACAACGTGGGACGCAACAAAGACCCACCTTGTATTTAACACTGTATATGTGCCGAGCGGCGTTACGCTTACGATTTCAGCGGGCGCGGTGGTGAAGTTCTGCCCTGGTACGATGATCAAGGTTGAAGACGGCGGTAAACTCAATATTATAGGCGCGAGCGGCAATGACGTAATTTTAACTGCCGCGAACGACGCGACAGTCGGCGAGATTGTTGAGGGGCTGGGCGAAGAGGCGATAACATTCGGCGGCATTCGATTGCAGTCGAGCGCATCCACATTCACCGACAACGGTTGGCTCGAAACGCGCGGCTTTAATTATGGGGCTTATCCGAGCGTTACGCTCAATGATTCGACAGCGTTTAGATCTTCAGGATTGGCTTCGATACCGGTTACTATCAGCGGCTCGCGCAATCAGGAACTGACGGTTGACTGGGTGGCGGAGGATGTTACGGCTAAATACGGAGAGGATTATACGCTTGCATCAGGGCGCATAACTTGGGGTAAGGCGAGTGAAGGCACGAAGACGATCGCGATTCCGCTTGTTGCGTCGCATATTGTCGGCGAGACAACGACTTTCAAAATAAAGATTGTTACGGCGCGAGGAGTCAATGTAGCCGACGGAGAATGTACAGTTTCGATTCGAGAATTTGACACTCTTAATATCGAATCGGCTTCGGCCGAGAGTGAACCGCCGATCCGTTTCAAGTCGCGTGATTGGGCGGATGCGGTCTTGGCGGCGGCGAGTACGAATGACGCGATTGCTATCGAGGGCGGTCGACTGCTGACGAATACAACGTGGGACGCAACAAAGACCCACCTTGTATTTAACACTGTATATGTGCCGAGCGGCATTACGCTTACAATTTCTGAAGGCGCGGTAGTTAAGTTCTGCCCGGGTACGATGATCAAGGTTGAAGACGGCGGTAAGTTAAGCATTATAGGCGCGAGCGGCAATGACGTAATCTTAACTGCCGCGAACGATGCGACGGCTGGCGAGGCGATAGAGGGGCTTGGCGAAGAGGCGATAGCTTTCGACGGCATTCGGTTGCAGTCGAGCGCGGCCACCTTCACTGACAACGGTTGGCTCGAAACGCGCGGCTTTAATTACGGCGCTTATCCGAATGTAACCTTGCACGATGCGACTGCGAACCGCAAGGCCGGAATGGTGTACTTGCCCGTAACAGTTGGCGGTACGACTCGTAATCAGAGCTTTACTGTTGATTGGGTAGCGGAAGATGAGTCCGCTCAATTTGGGCGCGATTATAAAACGCATAATTCGGGGCGGATTACTTGGTCTAAGAGCGGGGATGGAACAAAATATATTACAATTCCGCTTGTTACAACTGAAAATGCCGGATCTAACCGTACATTTAAGGTGCGCTTTGTCGTTGCGCGCGGCGTTAATGTGACGGATGGCGAGGCTACGGTGACAATCGCCGAGTTTGAAAATGGCGGTATTACCAGTATGGATGTTGTTGAACATGCTCCATCTGAGGCATCGCCTGAATTTACAATTGATGAGGGTATTGGAATTCAGCCTATCTTTCTCAATAATGTTGAGCAGGTGCGATATAGCGGCAAGTGGCAGACCTACGATAAGAACGACGCGGTAGCTTTGCGAGTTACTGTTGAATCGGATAATGGCGTTAAGATTCTTAAGGAAACGACAGTTACTGATACAGGAGCTGTCGATTTGAAGCTTGCCGATTATCCTGTCGGATGTTACACTCTTAAGCATGAGATTATAAATGACTTGGGTGAGACTCTCGCTACAATGAGTAAGGTTTTCAGCGTGGCAGATGAGGAAGATGTTGAACTTCATGGCGGAACATTGACTCAGAATGAAGTTTGGGCTGCGGACAAGGTTCATGTCGTTTATCAGACGGTATATGTTCCATCAATTTACACGCTCTTCATTGAGCCGGGTGCGATTGTCAAGTTCATGACGGGGACAGGTATCGACATTTCACAGGGAGGTGCGCTTTTTGCGAATAAGATTGTCTTTACGCATATTAATGATGATACGATAGGCGGCGATACGTTGAGTGACGGCTATACCGTCGCGCCGCCGATGGATGCGTATACGCTTTCGGGCAATTTCACGTTCGGTGACGATACGGAACTTCGCGGCATTACGCAGAACAATGCGCTTACCGGCACGATTTCGACTCGCAAGGTGCTTTCACGCGGCAGTACGTATCGTGTGAGCGGCACACTTACGATCGCAAACGGCGGTTCGCTTACGATTCCGCCGGGAACGGTTCTCAAGATGGAAGACAAGGCGGCGATTGTCGTCAACAGCGGAGCTACATTCAGCGCCGTCGGAACGCGCGCAGCACCGATTATTATTACGTCTATCAAAGATGACTCTGTGAGCGGCGACACAAACGGTGATGGCGATAAGACGATTCCGCAACCGGGGGATTGGGTAAAGATCGGTATCAATGGCGGAACGGCGAATTTTGAATTTACAAGTATATTGTATTCAAGTAAAAATCAGACTACCGGCGCCATTAATATGAATGGCGGAACTGTTGTTTTCAATAACAGTGAAATCGCACATGGCATGTATGATGCCGTCGGTGTCGAGTCGGGTCATTTCTATATGACGAATTCGGTGATTCGTGATTGCCTGTTGGCTTTTCGCCATTGGGCTAAAGATCCGATTGTAAATAGTGTTATTTATGATTGCGGTCGTTTGACGCAAGGCGGCGGGCAGCATTTTGTGAATTGCATTTTCTCGCGCATAACAGAAACGTGGGAGGCGTTTGGATTCCCTCAGAACGGAACGACATACGACAATTGCTGTTTCTGGAACGAGGGCGGCAGTATTTTAAC